>NZ_CP169638.1:1467500-1776250 GCF_042134605.1 Flagellimonas alginilytica
AAATTGATACCCGTTTAAAACAGTGAACAATTTTCTATTCGCTTTGGTACACGGGGAAAGAAAAGACTGGAAAAACCGTTGTACCACCATCAAAAAGATATTTCTTTCAGCCTCGTTTAAACTATCCAAATCAATAGCTGTTCCAGTAGGGATAATAGCATGATGGTCTGTTATTTTCCCATTGTTGAATACGGGGTTTTCAGCAATATTAGCAATACATTCAGCCTGTAAATCTTGGGTTTGTACCGCTTGGATTTTAAAGTTTTGCAATCCTTTAAAAATCTTGGAAACATCTTCCTTTTGGTTCGTGGCCAAATATTGGCTGTCCGTCCTTGGATAAGTTAAAGCCTTATGTTTTTCATACAAGGCCTGTACGACATCCAAGGTTTGTTGAGCGGTGTATTTATACACTTTGTTGGCCGTTCTCTGCAAGGTAGTAAGGTCATATGGCAAAGGGGGTGCTTCATTATTAGTTTTATCTTCCCTTACAATTTCAGGACTGGTTTTGCCCTGTTGTCCTTCAACTATTTTTTGTGCCTCCCCCCTATCTTTAAATTTATGCTCACACAAAAGTTCAAAAGGAACGCTAGAATCTTCTAGGGTTATCTTAGGAACATAAAAAGGCGACGGTTTAAATTCCTTATTTTCTTTGAATCTATCAACAATCAAACGTAGGGTAGCGGTTTGCACCCTGCCAATGGAAAGTGCCTTTGATTTTTTACTAGCAAGGGTATAGCCTTGGGTAAAATTGATGCCCACCAACCAATCCGCTTCGCTCCTTGCTTTGGCCGCATGATATAGGCGGTCAAATTCAGCAATGGGGCGAAGCTCGGCCAAGCCTTTTTTAATTGTCGTTTCTGTCATATCTGAAACCCAGAGCCTTTTTATAGGAACATGTTTAGGCGGTTGTACCAATTGATGGATATAGCGATAAATCAATTCCCCCTCTCTTCCGGCATCTGTGGCCACGATGATTTGGCGGGATAGTTGAAAAAGGGTTTTTACAACATTGAATTGTTTTTGGATATGGGGTTGATTGGTAACTTGAAGTTTAAAAGGATTTGGCATTATGGGCAAATGGTCCAAAGACCATTTTTCAAATCCATAAGCTTCGGGCATAGTGCAAAAAACGGGCATAGTATACCACCTTCGGCGGGTCAAAGTGAGCCACCCGCGGCGGACCAAAGTGAGCATAGTGGGGCGGATGAAAGTGAGCCACTAAAAAGATCGATTCTATTTGAGTGTTGCGATGGTTTCTTTTGTAAAAAAGACCATGGCGAACAAACAGATAGATATGCGAAAGGCAAAAAGGATTTACAAATTGTACGGCGAGGGGGCCAGCAAGCGACGGATCAGCAAGGAACTTGGCATCTCCCGCAACACGGTGGCCAAGTACATCGAGTTCTTCAAGTGCTACAGGCTGACGCCCTACGAGGTCTCGGAGATGACCCTGGAGGAGATCCACAGGCTCTTCAAGGCGGACCAAAAGCCCAAGAGCGAACAGCTGAGGACCTTAGAGCGGTACTTCCCTTATTTTGACAAGGAACTCCGCAAAACGGGGGTCACGCGCCAGTTGCTCTGGGAAGAGTATTATGCGAAGCACCCAGACGGGTTCAAGCTCTCCCAGTTCAGGTACTGGTACCGTGAATGGACAAAGGAGACATCGCCAGTGATGCACTTCACCCATAAGGCGGGCGACAAGCTCTTCATCGATTTTACGGGCAAAAAGCTCCATATAACGGACAAATATACGGGAGAGATCCAGGAACTCGAGGTATACCTGTGCGTACTGGGCAGCAGCCATTACACCTACGTGGAGGCCTGTCGGAGCCAGAAACTGGAGGACTTCATGCGATGTACCGAGAACGCACTGTGGTTCTATGGCGGGGTCCCCCGTGCCCTGGTGACCGACAACCTGAAGTCGGCAGTCACCAAGAGCAGCAGTTACGAGCCGAAGGTCAACGAGGCCTTTGCCGATTTTGCGGAGCATTACGATACCGCCGTGCTGCCGACAAGGGCCTACAGGCCAAGGGACAAGGCCATCGTGGAGAACGCGGTGCGCATTGTCTATACCAGGGTGTTCGCCCCTTTGCGCAACAGCACCTTCCACAGTGTGGGCGAGATCAACAGGGCCATCCTGGAACTGCTAAGGGCCCATAACAATATTTCCTTCAGGGGAAGGGAATACTCCAGGTGTTCCCTCTTCCGGGAAGTGGAGGTGCCGGAGCTCGGTCCCCTTCCCTTGAAACGATATGAGATAAGATCTTATGCAAAGGGAACGGTCCACAAGAACAGCCATATCTACCTTGGCAGGGACAAGCACTACTACAGTGTTCCCTACAGGCACATCGGCAAACAGGTGAAGATCGTCTACACGGACAGCTTCGTGGAGATATACCACAGGCACGAACGTTTGGCCGTCCATGAAAGAAAGAGGCAACGCTACGGCTATACCACCGCAGCGGAACATATGCCCTCCCACCACAGGTTCGTCAGCGAATGGAGCAGCGAGAAGTTCATCTCCTGGGCCGCGCACATCGGCGAGAACTGCAAGGGGTACATCATCGGGATACTCGACAAGAAACAACATCCGGAACAATCCTATAAATCCTGCATGGGCATACTGCACCTGGCCAAGAAGGTCGGCAACCAACGGCTGGACAATGCCTGCAGGCGGGCATCGGACTATGGGGCCTATAATTACAGCATGGTGGAGCGGATACTGAAAAAAGGGTGGGACACCCTGGAGGACGACCCGGAGGATACCTCCGAGGTCCCGGACCACGATAACATCAGGGGAGGAAACTATTATAAATGACAAACATTAAAACAGACAACATGAACACAAAGACATTGGAACAGATGAAACAGCTCAGGCTCCACGGGATGCTCAGGGCCTTTGACACCAGCCTCTCGCCCGAGAGCATGGACTATACCAACGATGAACTGGTGGCCTATCTGGTACAGTCCGAATGGGACGATAGGCACAACCGCAAGATCGAGCGCCTGACAAAGGCCGCAAGGTTCAGGTACGGTGCCGTTATGGAGGCCATCGATTACGGCCCTGGAAGGAACATCGACAGGAACAGGATACAGCGCTACGCCTCCTGTGGATTTATACGCAAGGGTGAAAATATGCTCATTACCGGGAGCACCGGGGTCGGCAAGAGCTATCTGGCCTCCGCCATCGGGCACCAGGCCTGCTCAATGGGGCACAGGACCATGTACTTCAACACGGCCAAACTCTTTACCTTGCTCAAAACCTCAAAGGCGGACGGGTCCTATCTAAAATTCATTGGAAAACTTGAAAAACAGGACCTGCTCATACTGGATGACTTTGGCCTAAAACCATTGGACAACATCAACAGGCACTCTTTGATGGAGATCATAGAGGACAGGCACGGCAAAAGGTCCACCATTATAGCCTCACAACTGCCCGTGGAGGCATGGCACGATGTCATCGGTGAAAAAACGATCGCCGACGCCATCCTTGACCGGCTGGTGCACTCGGCTCACAGGGTGGACATAAAAGGGGAATCAATGAGAAAAAAAATTAAAAATAAACGTTAACTTCAGCACCAAAATGAGTCGATCTCGTGCACTTGATTTGCACTGCTCACTTTCATCCGCCGCAGGTGGTATACATTGACCGCCCTATCCACACTCGTTCAAACTTCGGTATTCTATCATTTTGCATTGCCAAATGTTCTAGTTCTTGTTTGGAAGGATTTACCGTTATCATATAAAATTTGGTTTCATTATTGGCCAGTTTTCCTTTATTGCCATCAATGGCTTTTTCAACTTCTGCGGCAGTATGAAAATCACCATCATGATTAAAAAATTCTTCCATTTCATGAACTTTCATCCCTGCATTTTCCTTTTCCAGATAATCTACCAAGTTGGCCACAGAACCCGTATTTTTTCCAACAGAATGTTTAGGGTTGTGAACTTTAATAACCATCTACCAAATGTTTGATTCTGTCTATCTCTTTTTGCGGTAGGTTACAGGTAAATTTAGGCCCAGAAATACTCTTGTTAGACTCTAAGTTTTTCAATAAATATTTAAGCTCTTTTTCAAAGGTTTCTTTCTCCTTTTCGGCACGTTCGATTCGTTGTAAAAAATTATCTCTTTCAGTTGCAGAAAACGAGCTGTTTTTTTGTTCTGGTTCTACCTTGGTTTTATCATCTTCCGGCACAACGATATCTGTTGCTTTTAGGTCATTGTTTTTGGGTATGATAAAACCTTTTTCTTTTGTGTTCTCAACTTCTTTTTTTTCGTTCTTTTTGAAGCCAATTTCTCCAGGGTGGAGTATGTCCAAAGTTTGGAGCGTTTGATTATGGACCCGTATCATTTCCCGAAATGAATTTTGCATGGGAACAAAAAAATCCTGCTCTCTTTTTTTAAGAAATGAAACGATTCTCCTATCCATAGCTTTGAGCATATCGGGAACGTTTGGGGATATTTCAGTGAAAATATCAAGACCCGAATTATAGATATATAAAATCATTCTATTAGCGTATTCGGTTTCGCTTTTTCCCGAACGTTTCGCCAACAGTTTTATCTTTTCCTTATTAATCTTCCGTACACGTATATTATGATAATCAGACATAGATTGTGGCTCATTTTGTGGCATAAATCTATATTTAACTATTTGAAATTGAGGGTATGAATTGACGAATGCCACTTTTGAATTGACGAATGTGGCATAAAAATTAACCAACACCACATATTTTTGTATTTGATAACCCTTTAAAACAATGAAAAGAAAAAAAAAGCGAGAGAAAAAATGCAACAATTCGTATCGGGGGTTCCCCGATTCCATCTCGCTTTCCTTTTTTCTCTCGCTTTGCTTCAAGAAAACGGAAAACCCTTTTTCGGATTATTGAAGCTTTTTTTTGAATTAAACCACCTTTAAAATGAATACAAAATATTGGGTATCTGGATTAATGTTCCTCGGTCTAAAAACTATACTTACAGCGCAAAGCTTCACTTTGGATAATGTTCGACAAAACGAAAAAATCTATACTGTCGTAATAGATGCCGGGCACGGTGGACACGACACAGGAACCATTGACAAAAATGGCAGATATGAAAAGGACATTAATTTGTTCGTCGCAAAATATGTGAAGTTGTATTTAAACAAATACGCCCCGGATATAAAAGTGATTTTAACTCGTGATACAGATGTGTTTTTACCATTAAAAAGAAGGCCATTGTACGCTAAGATTTCAGATGCGGATTTGTTCATTTCATTGCATTGTAACCACAATCCAAATTCGATTGCCCAGGGGGCAGAAATTTACCTCCAAAAAACAGGTGTTGAGAACGCTAGATTCAACCTCCATTCGGCAGCACGATTTGGATTGCTTTTAGATAAAAATTTAGAGCAGAAATTGAACTATAAATCACGAGGTGTTCTAAGGTCAAATCTACAGGTCCTCCGGGAGTCAATTTCTTATGTTCCAAGTATACTTGTTGAAATGGGTTTTTTCTCCAATCAAGAAGAATCATCTTATCTAAATTCCAAAAAGGGAATCAAAGGGATTTCTTTGACGGTTTCCAAAAGTATCATGGATTACTTTGGTATATGATGGTTTACATCAATATCAAGTTTTAAGAAATCCCAATCCTTGAATCTGGATTGTTAGACAAAAGTTTTCAGGATTCAAGAATTGGGCAGATTAGGTAAAATTTTATACCTTCAATTTTTCATACTAGGTATTTTGACGAGTTCCTAGATGTGATTATTTGATAAGTGGGAGGAGCTGATTACTCCTCCCTTTTTTATAAACGGAGTTGGATAAGAACTCCTTAGTGATTATTAACTAAACAATATTATTGTTTTTTACCATAAATACAAAACAATATATTGTTTTTTACAATATTTAACTGTTGGAGATTCATGAAAAAATAAAACAGGTTAGAGAAATTTTAGGTTTAAATCAAGCCGAAGTTGCCGAGATACTTGGAACTTTACAAAATGAAGTTTCAAGAATGGAATCTGGCAAAAAGAAGTTTGTGCCAAATAATTATATTCAATTTCTAATTGACAATAACTTTGATTTAAATAGTTTCTTTGACAAACGATTAAGTTTAACTAAGAATGAGTCAAGTCCGGATATCTCCAAAAAAAAGCACTTACTTCCAGAATTAGAAAGCATAGAACCTACTCATCTCGTTTCATTTATTCAAGACAGGTTGGATTTATTTAAAAACCTAGATGGTTTTAAAACTTTAATATTTGAAGCTTCTGCTAGACTAAAAGGTACAGATTATACAAAAAGATTAGAACGCTTGGAAGCTGTAACAGCTGCATTATTATTGGAAAGGAAAAGCGAAAAGCCTTTGTTTTCTGATGAAAAAAATGATGGTGAGAGCCCTTGATTACAAATTGGTTATATCATCCATTGATTGAATAAATATCTTGCAGGATTGTTTCATAACTTTTTTACACTTTGCCAGTATCCTCTTCTTAATGATTTCTCTTTCTTTTTTTGTGTATGAGTTTTTATGCATTTCAAACAGCAATGCTTCATTCAATAAATCATCTTTCATCTCCCTTGCTTTTTTTCCCTATGTAATACGCTCCCAAAATAAGTGATGGAATTACAACCACTTGAAAGATGATTTTAACACTAAATTCATTGGTAGTTGTATCCCTTGCATTAAGAAGGTAAATCAATAGTTGGTAAGACAACATTATTACCGGCACTAGATAAGCTGCACGATAAAGCTTTCCTTTACTTTCGACAAACGCACAAATCCCTAAAAACAGGGCTAAAGACATAAGACTCGTAATGAATAGAGCTACTCTCATAGATGAAAAGCCACTAAAGCCAGGCATTCCATCGAAAAGGCCACAATCATGGATGTAAACCATGAATGTGGCCAAGAAAATAAGTAAGCTGAAAAAAAATCCTTTCTTAGATGTCCGAGTCTTTAACCTCTTCGTTTTCGATAGCGTTTTCTTTGATTTTTTCGATTTCGTAATTGATAGAAATTTCATCATCTTGGTTTGTAACTGGTTCTGCAGTACAGCCAACATTGATAGTAGTTAAGACAATTAAACTTAAGTAGATTAAATTTTTCATTTGGGTAAAATTTATGATTAATAATACCCAAAAATAACTTCAGTAAAGATTGATAACTTGCTATGCCAATGTATTTTATAACACCTTTTTCAACAAGCCATAAAGTGAAGTTTAGTAGAAGTCTGGCAAGTTGTAAAAAAAATATCAAATCTAGTTAAAGAAAAGCCATAGTTTTTCTAGGGTTTTTCCATAATCGTATAAGGTTTTCTAAGCTTATAGAAGTAAATGCATAAAATTTTAATAAGACCTATTATATTTAACGTTGGGAGAAAAGCAAAGATATATTTGAAAAAACAATAACTAAAACAAAACACTTATAAAGAGTGAATAGAATAGAAATAATAGATAAGATTGGTGCTCAATACCAAATTGGGAATACAGAATCTGGAGAATTTAGTTATTCATCTGCACTTAAATCAATAGGAAAAGACATTAAGGATTTTCAAAAAGGTGACACAGGTACAAATCATCAATATTTGGACATAAGATTTGAAAATGAACGACTTTGTATTCTTATAGAAACAAAAAACAGGTTTAGCAAATGGAAAAAAGAAAAAATTCAGAAACAATTACAGGATTATGTTCGTTTTGAAAAGGCTTATTCCGACAAAAGAATTGTTGCTATACTTGCCGAAACAGAAGGTGATGATATTTGGGTTTGGTATGGTCAATCTGTAATCATAGATGATGAACATATAGTCCTTGAAGAAACTAAACTTAAAACTTTTGAGGAATATGAAGAAATATGCTTTGGTAAAGTCAATGACAAAATCAAGGTAATTGATTCTATTAAAACCCTTAATGAAAAATTACATTCAGACGGAGTAAACGAAAAATTAAGAAGCCAATTTGTAGGAACGTGCCTTCTAGCTTTAAAGAATGGTTTAGTATATGAAAACATAAAAGACACAATAAATCCTAAAACAGGCAAAACTTTAAAAGCAGAAACTGTTGTAATCAATAATATCAAAGATATTTTAGAAGGTTTGCTAACGAAAAGTGGAAGCTTAAATAAGGCAAGTAAATTAGCGATTCTAAATAATAAGGTTTTAGATGACCAAGATGTACAAAGTCTTACCTATAAAGAATTGACCGATATTTTGAAGTTTATTGACACTAACATAGTACCTTATATAAACGATAAAAATACGGCTGGTCAAGATTTATTGAATTTATTTTTCACCACTTTTAATAAATATGTAGGTAAATCAGATAAAAACCAAGCCTTTACGCCAGACCATATTTGCAGTTTTATGAGTAAAGTTGTTGGTGTAAATAAGCACTCAAGAGTTTTAGACCCTTGTTGTGGAAGTGGTGCTTTCCTTGTAAGAGCAATGACAGATGCAATGGACGATTGTGAAACAGAGACAGAACGAGAACAAGTAAAACAAGAACAAATTTTTGGAATTGAATATGAGGATGGAGCATTTGGCTTATCTTCTACCAATATGCTAATACATGGTGATGGCAATTCAAATGTGATTAAAGACTCCTTATTCAATAAAGGTAAGTGGATTGAAGAAAACAACATTAACGTAGTTCTTATGAATCCACCATATAACGCTACAAAAAAGTTTTGCAACTTAGAATATACCAAAAGTTGGCATAGCAAGAAGAAAGAAGACCCTTCTAAAGGGTTTCATTTTGTTGAGTGGGTTGCACGTCACGTTTCACCTCTTTGTAAGTTAGCTGTTTTACTTCCTATGCAAGCAGCAATTGGAACAAGTAATGATGTAAAACAGTTTAAGAAAATGATGCTAGATAACTATACTTTAGAAGCTGTATTTTCATTACCTGTTGAAATGTTTTATCCAGGTGCAGCTGCCGTAGCTGTTTGCATGGTTTTCGACCTTTCCCAAAAACATGAAAAATCTAATAAAGAAACTTTTTTTGGATATTACCGAGATGATAAGTTCACAAAAAGAAAAGGGCTTGGTAGGGTTGAAATGACCGATGAGAAAGGAAATAGTTTATGGGCAAAAACAGAAGAATTATGGCTTGATTTGTTTAAAAACAAAAAGCAAGTAGCAGGTTTATCTGTTATGCGCAAAGTTAGTTGGAAAGATGAATGGTTGGCGGAAGCATATATGGAAACTGATTATAGTAGTCTTGAATCCGATGTTTTTGAAAAAACAATTAGAGATTATTATTCATACATAATTAAAGATGGTGGCGAAAATGCTTAACACAGATAGTTGGGAAGAATTTTGTTTGAATGATTTATTCGATATTGGTCCCGGAAAATACCATAGTAAGGACGAGTACGATGAAGGATTTACACCTTATGTCACAGCTTCAGCAAATAATAACGGCATAGCACAGAGAATTAGCTTAACACCTGATTTTAAAGGTAATGCTATAACAACAGGTAAAGTTGGTTGCACTGCATTTTATCAAATAGAAGACTTTTGTGCTTCGAGCGATGTTAATATTTTCAGAGCAAATAAGTTTAAAATGACTTCTAAAATAGGTGTTTTTATTACTTCTATCATTAATTTTTCTGAAAATTACAAATGGACTTACGGTAGACAATGTCGTGTAGGTGATAGTAAAAAAATTGTTATAAAACTGCCTATTTCGTTTGATAAAAATCATAATCCAATAATTGATAATGAAAAGAAATTCAATCCTAAAGGTTATGTTCCTGATTTTAAATTAATGGAATCAATTATTGAAAATAAAATAAATAACAGTCCAATTGGAAACTCATTAAAAACGAAAAACCGAAACAATAAAGCCTCGTTTGAACCAGAAAATTGGAAAGAATTTTATTTGCATAAGCTTTTTAACATTACTATGGGTAATGGAATAGACGCTAATAAGACTACTAATTTTGACCCAAAATATAACTATGTATCGAGAGATAGTAATGGAAACGGTGTCGTTGCTGTAGTTGATGAAATAAATGGCGAAGACCCTTTCCCAGCAGGTGCAATGTCTGTTTCTTTAGGTGGAAGTTTTTTAGGGTCTTGTTTTATTCAAAAAAAGCCGTTTTATACAGCTCAAAATGTTGCCATTTTAAGAGAAAAAGAAGCACTTTCGCTTCATACTAAACTTTTTATTTCTTCTCTAATTCGTAATGAATGCAAAGTTAAATATTTAGCATTCGGTAGAGAATTGAATTCTCATATAAGGAAAGATTTTACAATCAAACTTCCAATCTTAAAAAAAGGAAATGAAACTGTTATTGATAAAGAAAAAGATTATTCTGAAAATGGATACGTACCTGATTGGAAGTTAATGGAAAAAATAATTAAAAAACTACCATATGGAGATAGAATTGAATAAAAAAACTGCTTACAACAATGCTAGTCTATTCTAATTCGAATACTTATTTTAATCTATAAATGAAGGTTATACAAGATTGGCAGCAATTTTTTCCGTCAATTCAAACTAACCATCTATCAATTCAAGCATTTTTAGTTCTTAAACTTTTATATTTTTGAAATGCATGTGAGGAAGGACAGAGCGGCAACGTGAGGACGACCGTGAGAAGCGCCGAAAGTCATGTAGTGGAAGCATAAAGCTTCAAAAAAAGCAGCATTTTGACCGATGTTGCTTTTTCTATTTTAAGTTGTTTTAAGAGCGTTTCTTTTCCGCAACCAAGAATCCCCTTTAATTTAAGCAAAAGCCGCAAATAAGCGCTTAAAATCAATTTTTGAGGCGTTTATGCATTTACTTCTCAAGGCTTTGTAAACCTAAAATTAACATGACCGAAATTTTTAAACGAGCCTTGGCGATGTTTACAAATTGAGACCTTTTCCAAAGCCTCGCGGCGTTTGAGCAGGAGGGTGGGAGTGGTTTAATAGAGTTAAACTTGCACATATTATAATTTAGAATTCTTTCGAATTATATAATATAATTAGGGGGTTTGTATTTAATTGATATACAGATGTTTAAAACCCCTAAGGTGTGTTTTGTTTACGGTAAAGTGTGTTTTGTTTACGGTAAAGTGTGTTTTGTTTACGGAGCGTTTTTTTATAAAATATGAGCTATATCACTGTAATACAGTCATTTAAGCCATTTTTCTGGCGGTTTTCGTAAAAATCCTAAAGTGTGTTTTGTTTACGCAAAGTGTGTTTTGTTTACGCTAAGGTATGTTATTTTTACGGCCTTTGTTTATAAGGGGTTCTGGAGGGTAGGTGTTCTAAAGTGTGTTTTGTTTACGAAAAAAAGGGGTTGAATCAACTAAAATAATCCAACCCCAATTTTTACCCCTGTTTTAAAAAAACCCTTATATTTAGGGCGTTACAAGAGGTTTTCCGTGGTCCCACCTGGGCTCGAACCAGGGACCCCCTGATTATGAGTCAGGTGCTCTAACCAGCTGAGCTATAGGACCCGCATTTTGCGGATGCAATATTAGTGTTTATTTTTCTTCAGCGCAAGGATTTAACCGTTCTACCCCTCTTTTATTTCTTGACATAGCTCCACCAGCACCCCATTTGTGCCCTTTGGATGCAAAAACGCCACCAGTTTGTTGTCCGCACCTTTTTTTGGGGTTTCGTTCAAAACAGTAAACCCTTCATTTTTTAAACGATCTATTTCGGATGCAATATCCTCCACTGCAAAAGCAATATGGTGGATGCCCTCTCCCTTCTTCTCCAGATACTTGGCAATAGGGCTGTCGGGCTTGGTAGCTTCCAACAATTCTATCTTATTGGGCCCGGATTTAAAAAAAGAGGTTTTTACCCCTTCCGAGGCCACCTCTTCAATTTTGTAGTGCGGTACACCCAACAGCTTTTCGAAAAGCTTGTTCGATGTCTCCAAATCTTTTACCGCGATTCCAATATGTTCAATTTTTTCCATAGGAAATGTAATTTGCCTTAATTTTCTACCTTTTTTCAAAATTAAGCACTGTAATCGGTTCATAAAGTGAGGTTAGTCATTAATTCGCTTATTTTTGTACCATGGAGGAAACACAACGACAAAAAAAGATAGCAGGAATCATTCAAAAAGACCTGGCCGATATTTTACAACGTGCCGCTACCGATGGTGGCCTTAAGGGAACTTTGATCTCTGTATCCAAGGTTTCCGTTACTGTGGACTTATCATTGGCCAAAGCTTATGTAAGTATTTTTCCGAACAAGGGTGCCAAAGAATTATTGGAGGGCATCAAAGAGAGCCAAGTGGCCATTCGCCACGAACTTGCTCAGCGAACAAAGCACCAACTTAGACGTGTACCAGAACTCAATTTTTATCTGGACGATTCCTTGGAGTATATTGAAGGAATCGAAAAATCCTTAAAAGGGGAAGAAAACCCAATAGAGAACAGAGACTTGCTCGATAAACGTAAGAAATCCTGATTTTGAACTTTCCGCTTTATATCGCAAAACGTTACTTACGGTCCAAAAGCAGCCAAAATGCGGTAAATATCATCAATTTCATTACTTTTTTGGTGATTGTGATAGGTTCCGCGGCCCTTTTTATCGTGCTTTCCGCTTTTGCCGGTCTAAAAACGTTCAGTCTTTCTTTTTCCAACACATTCGATCCCGACCTCAAAGCTTCTCCCGCTATTGGAAAGCATTTTTCAATTTCTGCGGACGAAGAATCTGCCCTGAACCATATTGAAGGTTTGGCCAGCTTTTCCAAAGAACTGGAAGAACGGGCTTACCTTACCTATAAAGAAAAAAGTACCATTGCCTACATTAAGGGGGTGGATCAAAATTATCGCAATGTTACCGGTGTGGACAGCACTTTAATTTTTGGTAATTGGGGCTCGGATTTATTCAATGGTGTTATTGGCATCGGAATCTATAACTTACTGGGTGTGCCAATCAATAATCGTTCGGCCATGGAGGTTTTGGTCCCAAAACCTGGCGAAGGCTCCTTTTCCCAACAAGGATTAAATGCCAAACCTTATGATGATATTGCCTTGGTGGTGAGCGGCGTTTTTGCTGTGGAAGAAACATTGGACAAAAAATACGTTTTTGCGCACCTGCCCGTAGTACAGGAATTATTGCAAAAAGATAGTACGGATATATCTGGAATCAATTTTAAATTGATGGAGAATGCCTCGGCAGAAGATGTCAGAAATTCCATTGTTGGGATTTTGGGGGATAAGGTTTCGGTTTTAACGCGCAGGGAGCAGAACACCTCTTTATATCGGATGCTCAACACCGAAAATTTAGCAACTTATTTGATTTTTACCCTAGTGCTGATTATTGCTCTGTTTAATGTAGTTGGGGCCATTATTATGATGATTTTGGACAAACAACAGAACTCCAAAACACTATATAGCTTGGGCACAACCATTAAAGAATTGCGTCGAATCTATTTTATCCAAGGCTTATTGGTCACCTCTTTTGGCGGGCTGATCGGTGTGCTGATCGGTTCTTTGTTGATTGTTTCACAATTGGTTTTTGGTTGGCTTAAAATTACGCCCTCTTTGGCCTATCCGGTGGAATTTAATGCCCTCAACGTATTGATCGTGATCGGAACCATTGTGGTTCTGGGCTTTATTTCTTCAAAAATTGCGAGTAGCCGAATCAACGAAAAATTGATTTCCGCTTAAGCGAACTGGTAATCCCCAAATTTTTCCTGAACCTCGTCAAAAGCGGCAAAAACATCTGCGGCATCGTCACTGGTTACCATCTTCATCCGGTATTCCTTAAAGTGTGGAATCCCTTTAAAATAGTTGGTATAATGTCTTCGTGTTTCAAAAACGCCCAGTTTTTCGCCCTTCCAATCAATAGCCATTTGCAAATGCCTGCGCGCGGCATCGACCCTTTCCTGCATTGTTGGGGGGGCTAAATGCTCTCCTGTTTCGAAAAAATGTTTTACTTCCTTAAAAAACCAAGGGTAACCAATACTTGCCCTACCTATCATGGCTCCGTCCAGCCCAAACTCGTCGCGCATTTTTACGGCAGCTTCGGGCGTGTCCACATCGCCATTGCCAAATACGGGAATATGCATCCTTTGGTTGTTCTTTACCCGTGCAATAGGTTTCCAGTCGGCCTCGCCCTTGTACATCTGCACACGGGTACGCCCATGGATAGAGATTGCTTTAATACCAACATCTTGCAAACGCTCGGCCACCTCAACAATTTTGATGGAACTGTTGTCCCATCCCAATCGGGTTTTTACCGTTACGGGCAAATGGGTCCTTTTCACAATTTCTTCGGTAAGCTTCACCATTAAGGGAATATCGCGTAAAATTCCGGCACCTGCATTTTTACACACTACCTTTTTTACCGGGCAGCCAAAATTGATGTCAATGATATCCGGGTTCGATGCTTCCACAATATCCACAGCTTGGAGCATAGAATCCAATTCGGCGCCAAAAATCTGGATGCCCACAGGGCGTTCTTTTTCGTAAATGTCCAGTTTAATGACGCTTTTTGCGGCATCCCGAATCAACCCTTCCGAAGAAATAAACTCGGTATAGACCACATCGGCGCCCTTTTCCTTGCAAAGTTTGCGGAAAGGAGGGTCGCTCACATCTTCCATCGGAGCTAAAAGAAGCGGAAAATCAGGTAGTTCTATGTTTCCAATTTTTGGCAAATCCTACTGTTTTTTGGACTGCAAAAGTACAAAATAGCTTAAAACCAAAAAGCTAGTTCGGTGATTGCAGTCGATCGCGCTCTTTTTTATCGATGCCGCGTTCGTTATCCTCCAACCTAAAGTTTCCGAAATTATAGGTAAATCCAAAGCGGATAAATTGAGTCTCAGGCCGTCTTCGGTAAAAGTTGTCCTGATTCAAATACTTAGAGCGGTAAGTGGGAACATATTGTTCCAAAATATCCTCAGCGGCAAGCGATACTGTAACTTTATTATCAAAGAGGGTCTTTCTTAAGCCTATGGTAAGATTGAATTGTTCATCGGACACATATGATCCAAAAAGAAACTTGGAAATATAGGTGCCCGCTATCTCTCCCGTAAAGGTACCATCTTTGGAAAGGGTTAAATAATTCCCTAAATAGGCATAAACGCCATTAACTTCGTTTGTGTACGGAACATTGCCGCTTTCTTCGGCCAAAAAGGTCTCTTCTTCGTGAAAAAGGGACGTATAAGCATACATAAACCAAGCTGGGGCAATGGATTTGCTCAAGGTAAAGTCCAGCCCGTAGGACTTACTGTCCAAAACATTCTGTTTGAATTCTACCAAGGTTTGGTTTTGGTTATCCTGAAACACCAAATAGGCAATATTACTGCCATTGTCACGATAGTACACGTCGAAGAAAAACTCACTGTTCAGGGTGTAATTAAAATTGAAGTTGTTGCTGAAGCTCGGTCTCAAGCTTGGATTTCCTTCTTCAAAATCATTCTCGTTGTAAAAAAATCGAAAAGGATTCAGATCGTTGTACTTGGGCCGGTTTATATTTCTTCCATAATCAAACGCAAAGCTATGTTTGTCAGATGGCGAATACAGCAAATAAACAGATGGGAAGGGTTCAAAAAAGTCTTGGGTGTTGGTCTCGCCCAAGGTAATCGAATTCCCTTTGGCCTTGGTAAGCTCCCCACGAACACCAAGTTTCATGGACCATTTCTCCCAGTTTTTTACTAAGCTCATATAAGCCGCGTAAACATCTTCATCATAAATATATCTGTCGGATTGGGATGCGTCCACGGTGTTGCTCGATCCATTGAAATTGAAAAAGTCCATAGTATTCTCCGAAGTAATCGAAGATAGCTTGGCCCCGGATTCAAAAGACATACTGCCAATAGGTGTAGAATAATCCAGTTGTCCGGTAAAAATCTTTATCTCTTGATCGGAATCGGTATCAAATCCAAAATCCCTTAAAAAGGAACCGTTGGCATCAAAATAACTGGTGGACAGTCGTTGAAACATTTCTCCATTGAAGTACGTATAATGTCCGTTTGCTCTAATCTGCGCGCCCTCCTTCTTTAATTTATGCATATAGGTAAGATCAAAGGCCAAGTTGGTATTGTCCAAATTAGAGCCGTTTCTCGTGGCAAAGGTGGAATCTAATTGTGCCTGTGCATTTCCCATATCGGTGTTTAGAACAGTTTCCTGCTCTTGATCTAGGTTAAACAGTAAATTGGAGGTTACATTCAGGCTGTTTTGAGCATCGAAAGTATAATCCAGGATAAAACTCGCATTTTGCGATTGCGATCTATTGGTTTGATCATAGTCAGTATCCCAAACAGAGAAAACGGCATCACTACTATCTATAAAATTGATGCCCTTGTTCGTTTTGTTGATTTCCTTTTGGGGGTTGATGGTGTAATTGGCAAACAAATTAAGCTTGTCCGTTTTGTAATAATGGCTTGTACCCATGCTAAACTTGGGAAAAACGGCTTGAGTGAAGGTTCCGTTTACACTGCCCTTATATCCCGGCACAATGTTTTTACTCGTTACAATGTTCAAAATAGGGCCGCCCTCGGCATCGTAACTTGCCGGAGGGTTGGCAATAACCTCTACCGATTTAATATTTGTTCCCGACAAGCCCTGTAGCAAATCTTGTACCTCCTGTCCGGATAACTGAACCTTCCTGTCGTTCAAGTAAACTGTTGCGTTCTGGCCACGAATCAACAATTGATCTTGATTTACGATGACTCCGGGCGTATTTTTTAGAATATCCCAAGATGTGCCCTGGGAGACCACTGTGTTTTCCACCGAAAAGACAAGTCTGTCCGGCAATCGCTGTAGCTTTGGCCTTTGGGCGGTGACCACCACTTCGTCCAGTTCGTTGTCCGATAAGGGAATGATCAATGCCCCTAGGGAAACATCGGTGGTAATATCCAAAGCCCTGGGTTCCGAGCCCCTCCCTACATAGCTTGCCTGTAAAAGATAAAGATCGGGTGCAACCTCAACAAGTTCAAAAAAACCTTCGTCGTTGGCAGAAGTCCCTTGAACAAAAGTGGAGTCGATGGCTCGAAGCAATAAAATATTGGCATATGGAACGATCTGGTTTTGCTCGTCCACAACCTTGCCCGTAACCTTATAGGTTTGTCCGTAAGTACAGCATATAGCAAAGAGTACCCATAAAATGGCAATGGTCAGGTTCTTCATTCGAGGTTTGGGTTGAACCTCAAATCTAAGAAATTATTTTTGAGGAATATAGGAGTCGATTTTTCTTATTTGTAAAAATGCATTTACAGGTATATAAAACAACTATATTTGCAGTTGATTATATCCCATTTTTGGGTATGTTATAGTTGATATGGAGAAGATCAGGAATTTTTGCATCATTGCGCACATAGACCATGGTAAAAGTACCTTGGCAGACCGTTTGTTGGACTTTACCGGTTCGGTCACCGAACGCGAAAAACAGGACCAGTTATTGGACAATATGGATTTGGAACGCGAACGTGGCATAACCATAAAAAGCCACGCCATCCAAATGGAGTACGTCCACAACGGAGAAAAATATGTGCTTAACCTGATCGATACCCCCGGGCACGTGGATTTCTCCTACGAAGTATCCCGATCCATTGCCGCATGTGAGGGCGCACTTTTAGTGGTAGATGCCGCGCAGAGCATTCAGGCACAGACCATTTCCAACCTCTATCTTGCGCTGGAAAATGATCTGGAAATAATTCCCGTACTCAACAAAGTTGATTTACCAAGCGCCAATCCTGAAGAGGTTACCGATGATATTGTGGATCTTTTAGGGTGCTCCCCAGAAGATGTAATTCCTGCAAGTGCAAAAACAGGCCTCGGTATCCAAGACATATTAACAGCGATAATAGAACGTGTTCCTGCCCCAAAAGGCAATCCCAATGAGTCGCTTCAAGCTCTTGTTTTTGATTCTGTTTACAACCCGTTCAGAGGGGTCGAAACCTATTTTAGGGTGGTAAACGGAGAAATTACCAAAGGACAGAAAATTAAATTTGTCGCCACAGGAAAGTCTTATGAGGCCGATGAAATCGGAACCTTAAAATTGACGCAGGTGCCAAAAAAGAAAATTTCCACAGGAGATGTGGGCTATTTGATCACCGGCATCAAAGATGCCCGAGAAGTTAAAGTGGGTGATACCATTACGGATTCTGCACATCCCACCAAAAACCCGATTGGCGGGTTTGAGGATGTAAAACCTATGGTTTTTGCCGGTATTTACCCTGTTGACACCGAAGATTTTGAAGATTTGCGTTCTTCCATGGAAAAACTGCAGTTGAACGACGCCTCTTTGGTATTTACCCCAGAGAGCAGTGCCGCATTGGGCTTTGGTTTCCGATGTGGGTTCCTGGGCATGTTGCACATGGAAATTATACAGGAACGTTTGGAACGTGAGTTCGATATGACGGTAATAACCACGGTGCCCAACGTGAGCTACCATGCATACACCACCAAAGGTGATGAAAAACCAATTATCGTAAACAACCCTTCCGACTTACCCGACCCTTCGACCATAGATCGGGTAGAAGAACCGTACATTAAAGCGACCATTATCACAAAAGCTGATTTTGTGGGCAACGTAATGTCGCTCTGTATCGAGAAACGCGGGCAAATCGTCAACCAAACCTATTTGACCACCGAACGTGTAGAGTTGATTTTTGATATGCCCTTGGCAGAAATCGTATTTGATTTTTACGATCGTTTAAAAACTGTATCCAAAGGCTATGCCTCTTTTGATTATTCCCCGATCGGAATGCGCCAATCAAAACTGGTAAGGGTAGATATTTTGTTGAACGCCCAACCCGTAGATGCGCTTTCCGCTTTGGTTCACTTTGACAACGCCTACCATATAGGTAAAAAGATGTGCGAAAAACTGAAAGAGTTGATTCCAAGGCAGCAATTCGACATCCCGATACAGGCGGCCATTGGTTCCAAGATCATTTCCAGGGAGACCATTAAAGCCCTGCGAAAAGATGTTACCGCAAAATGTTACGGTGGGGACATTTCGCGTAAGCGTAAGCTATTGGAAAAGCAGAAAAAAGGTAAAAAGCGAATGCGCCAAGTAGGTAATGTGGAAATTCCACAACAAGCTTTTATGGCCGTTCTAAAGTTGAATGATTAACTTGGAAAGCTAAAGGTTTTTACCTATTCTTCCGCCCCATTATCCACATCGGCTTCCAATATTTTACCAAGGTAAACCAATTTATAGCCTTCTCCTTTAGGGGAGAAATCCTTACTGTTGGCAGGTATTATATCAATACTACCACTAGGTGATTTGGTGAACAGCGGAACTATATCCCTCATCTTTTTGGTGATGTCGATCAAGCTATCGTAATGTTCCTTGTTCTTAAGGTCAATTTCATGGATGGTAGGATGTTTCCGAACGGTATCCATCAATTGAATAAAATCATCGGTGTGGGAAAACAGTCCTTCTTTTGGGTTGTTCTCCGGATCGTTGACTTCCTCTGTGTTCACCAAACGGAAAGCGCCGTTCTCCCCAAACTGTTTCTGAAACTTATTAATCGCAAATTTGTTAATGTCCGAGTTGCCGGTCAACGCCATGAGATAGCCCATGTCGTTCAACTCGATATTGTCGGTTAGCGAATCAGAAAAAATGTTGGCCGTAATCGCTTCCATACCAAGCTTTTTGGCTTTTTCCACATTGTTCTGGTTGTTATCGATCAGAACAACATGCCTATTGTTCTTTCTAAGGTAATTCCCTATTAGCCTGGAGAGCTTGGATGCGCCGATAATCAGAATGCCTTCAGATTTTTTCAAGAAGACGCCCACAAGTTTTGCAAAAAACCTTGCGGTGGTAGCGTTCAACAAAACGGTGCCCAAAACAATCATAAACACCAATGGGGTAATGTATTCTGCCCCGGGCTCCCCCCTTTGCATCAGTTTAGAACCAAAAAGAGAGGCAATACCAGCAGCAACGATACCTCTTGGCCCCACCCAGCCGATAAATAGCTTCTCGTTAAATTTTAAATTGGATCCCTGCGAACTTAAAAATACACCCAACGGCCGTATTATAAATACAATTACGGCAAATAGAGCTACCGTGTTCCAGGTATAGATCAGTTCCAAATCGCTCATATTGATGTTGGCCGCCAACAAAATAAATAAGATAGAGATCAGCAGAACACTAAGGGATTCCTTAAAATACAGCAGTTCCTTTAAATTGGGGAGGTTCATGTTCCCCATAACCATTCCCATTACCACAACGGCCAATAGTCCCGACTCGTGTGCAAAAAGGTCGGACTCTACGTAAACCAACAATACTGTTGATAAAGAAACCACGTTCAACAAATAATGGGGTATAAAATTTCTTTTTATGGCAAAGGCAAGTGCATGGGCAAACGTAAACCCGAATGTGGTTCCGAACAAAATAATCTTGCCGAACTCGATCAAAGCCGTTTGGGTAAATGCCTGTCCTTCCCCAACACTTATAAACTCAAAAACCAATACAGCAACGAGCGCGCCTATGGGATCTATCAAAATTCCTTCCCATTTTAGAACGGCCGACACATCTTTTTTAAGGGGAATGTTCCGTAGAATTGGTGTGATCACGGTTGGTCCCGTAACAATGATCAAACCGGAGAACAAAAAGGAAATTTGCCACGATAACCCGAAAATATAATGTGCGGCCACACCAGCTCCAAAGAAAGTCACAATGGTTCCAATGGTTATCAATTTTGTGATTACCGGACCAACATTTGATATTTCTGCCCTTTTAAGGGTAAGTCCTCCCTCGAATAGGATTACACTAATGGCCAAAGAAACAAAATAGTAGAGTCCCTCCCCCGGGAATAGGCCTTTATTGCCGTTCCAAATAGGTTCTATAAGTTTAGATCCGTCTTCAGTGTACAGGGTGGCAATGGGGCCAACCAACAAACCTATTAAAATGAGGGGTAGAATCGCAGGCAGTTTAAAGCGCCAAGCTACCCATTGTGCAATAATGCCAAGAATTATAATTCCCGCAAGTTCGACCATGGTGCAAGTTTTGCGGAAATTTAATGTTTTTCTTTTAGATTATCGTTCCGCTCTAATCGCCACAATCGAAATCGGGTCAAATGCCGATGTCGATTTAAGCAGATTCAAGGGGCGAATGTATTACCATGAACCCTTTTTTGTTAAAATACGGCTAATAAATCTTTATTTTTTCGGCAATTGGGTGGGGCTTTTCTTATTTTGCAGACCATTTTATTTTCTACATGACAATTTATCCCATAGAAACAGGAAATTTTAAGTTGGACGGCGGTGCTATGTTCGGTGTAGTGCCCAAATCCATATGGAATAAAACAAATCCTGCCGATGCCAATAACATGATCGACCTTGCAGCTCGCTGTCTTTTGATTGAAGACGGTGAACGTCTTATTTTGATCGACAATGGCCTGGGCAACAAGCAGTCAGAAAAGTTTTTTGGTTACTATTATCTCTGGGGCGATCATTCCTTGGACAAATCCTTAAAAAATGCCGGATTTCATCGTGATGATGTAACCGATGTTTTCTTGACCCACCTACATTTTGACCATTGTGGTGGAAGCATTCAATGGAACATGGATCGCACAGGATACGAGCCAGCTTTTAAAAATGCACGCTTTTGGACCAATAAAGACCACTGGGAGTGGGCCACAAAACCCAATGCAAGGGAAAAGGCCTCCTTTTTAAAAGAAAATCTTTTGCCTATGCAGGAAAGCGGTCAACTCCATTTTATTGATCGAAAAGAAAGTTCCTTTTTACAAGAATCCGAGCTTGGATTTGGAATCCATTTTGTAGATGGACATACGGACAAACAAATGCTACCACATTTAAATTATAAAGGAAAGACCATGGTTTTTGTAGCAGACTTGATTCCTACGGTGGGACATATACCCCTACCCTATGTAATGGGCTACGATACACGGCCACTGTTAACACTACAGGAAAAGGCTTCATTTTTGGAAAAAGCTGTAGACAATGATTGGTTATTACTGTTCGAACACGATGCCCATAACCAGATCTGTTCCCTGAAAAGGACCGAAAAGGGAGCCCGTTTGGACCAGCTTTTCTCTTACAACGAATTGTTCAACACACAATAAATCCTCACTCACATAATAAAATAATTATATGAAATATACATATCGCAAACTATCGTTCTTTGCCTTGGGCGCATCTCTTTTTCTTATGGGATGTGGTTCCACCACATTGGTATCGACCCCTGTTGAAAATATCGATGCCGTACCTTTAAAAGTTTCCGAACTTACCGATGCGGAGAAAAAAAATTGGGGTCACTTGGACCTTATCGCGGATACCATTCCCGGAATGAGTGTGGACAAGGCCTACAGAGAAATCATTAAAAACAGAAAGGGAAAAACAGTTGTAGTTGCCGTTCTCGATTCTGGAATGGACCTAGATCACGAAGACCTTAAGCCCGTGCTTTGGACGAACAAGGACGAAATTCCCAATAATGGTAAAGATGATGACGGTAACGGATATGTAGACGATGTGCACGGCTATAACTTTTTGGGCAAGTCGTACAACGAACAACTGGAATATGTTAGAATGCTCCGTTTAAACATAGGTGATGCCTCCGATAGGGCTGCCGCAAGGTTAAAATTGGATAAAGAATATCCCGAAGCATTGCAGAACAAGCAACAGTACGAGCAAATTTTCCAAGTGGTAAAAGGAGCCGATGAAGTTGTAAAAAAGGAATTGGGCAAGGACTCCTACACCAAAGAAGATTTACTATCGATTGAGGCAAAGGCCCCTCAAATGGAACAAACCATTGCTGTTTTAACACAAATGTTCACCTACGGCGACAGTATTGAAAAAGTATTGTCTGAACTGGAGGAAGGTATTACCTACTTTACGGAACAAGTAAACTACAACCTCAACAAAGATTTTAATGGCCGAACTCCCGTAGGGGACGACCCATACGACATCACAGATATTGTATACGGAAATGGCAACCCAAATAATATGGTGGAAACCGAGAGCCATGGAACGCATGTGGCGGGAATTATAGCCGCCCAAAGGAACAATGGTATCGGAATAAACGGTGTTGCAAAGAATGTCGAAATTATGAGTATCAGAGCCGTTCCCAACGGGGATGAGTATGATAAAGATATTGCATTGGGCATACGATATGCCGTGGACAATGGGGCGTCCATTATCAACTGTAGTTTCGGAAAATCTTTCTCGCCAAAGGCCGAGTGGGTCTACGACGCCATAAAATACGCAGAGTCCAAAGATGTTTTGATCGTACATGCCGCCGGCAACGATGGCTTGGACCTACAACTGCCAGAAAACAAAAACTTCCCGAACGATCACAAGTTTGAAAATATGGAGTTTGTGGACAACTTAATTACTGTAGGTGCCCTAACGAGCAGCTATGGGTCGGAAATGGTGGCATCATTTTCCAACTATGGAAGTCAAAACGTGGACATTTTTGCTCCAGGAGCAAAAATTTATTCCACCATGCCCAACAATACTTACGAATTTCAAGGGGGGACCTCAATGGCCGCTCCGGCTGTTGCGGGCATTGCAGCGCTGATCCGTTCTTTTCATCCAGATCTTACCGCGGCACAAGTAAAGAGCATCATCATGCAATCGGGTCTGCAAACAAAAACTTCCGTTATTGTGGCCGGCGATGAGAGCAAAGCCATGTCTTTTGATAAAATTTCCAAGTCCGGCAAAATGGCAAATGCCTATAATGCCTTAATTTTAGCAAATAACATTTCAAACGGTAAAATGACCCTAGAAAGCAATTCCAAATAACATATGAAGCGTTTAAAATCATTCCTTTTTTCAGCCTTTTTAGGAGCTAGTTTCTTCCTAAGTGCACAAAATTCAAGTAGCTGGCAACAGCATGTGGACTACACCATGGATGTGCAAATGGACGTAAAGACCTATCGATACACTGGCACCCAGAAATTGGTCTATACCAACAACTCACCAGATGAATTGAGTCGCGTTTACTATCACTTGTTTTTCAATGCCTTTCAACCGGGCAGTGAAATGGACATTAGGCTCCAAAACATTAAAGATCCGGACAAAAGAATGATGGAGGGCGACAAAAGCAGAATTGCTTCGCTTTCTGAAGACGAAATAGGGTATTTGCACGCAAAAACATTAACCCAAGATGGACAGTCCGTTGATTTTACCGAAGAAGGGACCATTCTAGTGGTGGATTTGGCCAAACCGATTCCTTCTGGGGGCAAAACTACGTTAGAAATGACTTTTGATGGCCAAGTGCCGTTACAGATCAGACGTTCTGGAAGAAACAGCAAGGAAGGTGTTGCCCTTTCCATGAGCCAATGGTACCCAAAACTTTCTGAATACGATTTTGAAGGGTGGCACGCAAACCCGTATATAGCTCGTGAGTTCCACGGCGTATGGGGCGATTATGATGTAAAAATCACATTGGACAAAGAATACACGATTGGGGGCACCGGATATCTCCAAAACCCGAATGAAATAGGGCATGGTTACGAAACCCCGGGCACAAAGGTAAAAACCAAAGGAAAAACGCTGACTTGGCATTTTAAAGCCCCTATGGTACACGATTTTATGTGGGGAGCGGACCCTGATTATATTCACGATGTATACCAGATGGAAAATGGGCCCACGCTCCATTTCTTTTACAAGGACAAGCCCGAACTCCAAGAAAACTGGAAAAACCTTCAGCCCAAAACGGCAGAAGCCATGACTTTTTTCAGTAACAACATAGGAAAATACCCATACGATCAATATTCTGTTGTGCAAGGTGGAGATGGGGGTATGGAATATGCCATGAGTACCTTGATCACCGGTGAACGTGAATTTGGAAGTTTGGTCGGTGTTATGGTGCACGAAATGGCACACTCTTGGTTCCAGCACGTACTGGCCACCAACGAATCCAAACACGAATGGATGGATGAAGGGTTTACATCTTTCATTAGTAGTCTGTGCATGAACCAAATTATGGAACAGAACAAGCAAAATCCATTCGAAGGATCGTACAGAGGGTATTACGCCTTGGTAAACTCTGGTTTGGAAATGCCCCAAGCTACCCACGCCGATCGGTACACCACCAATTTTGCCTATGGCATTTCTGCCTATAGCAAAGGTTCTATTTTCTTGTCCCAGTTAGGTTACATAATCGGTCAGGATAAATTAATGGAGACCATAAAAAAGTATTTCGATGATTTCAAGTTCAAACATCCTGTTCCCAACGATATTAAAAGGACTGCCGAAAAGGTATCTGGAATGGAGCTTGGTTGGTATTTGACCGATTGGACACAAACAACCAACACCATCGACTACGGCATTAAAAGTGTCGAGGCGGATGGCGAAAAAACCAAGATAACCATGGAACGTATTGGCGAAATGCCCATGCCACTGGATATTTTGGTGGTAAGCACGGACGGAACACAGGAAACCTTTTATGTTCCAATTCGAATGATGTATGGAGAAAAGGAAAACCCTTATCCCAACCTAAAGCGCACCGTTTTGGAAGATTGGCCTTGGGCATACCCTACCTACGAATTTACTGTGGAAATGCCATTGGAAAAGGTACAGGCCATAATGATCGACCCATCACAGTTAATGGCAGATGTCGATGGAGAAAACAATGTATACCAAGTAGAGGAATAGTCTCAATTTAGTAAACACAAATTTTAAGGGCGGCCAATTGTGTCGCCCTTTCTTGTTCTATATCGGACTTATTTGAGTAATTTGTCTTTAATAATGGAGCTGTCCGAACAATGTTAGAAAAAAACACCCATCCAACCACTACAGGGACCCAAAAGAATTTAAACAAAAGATCTTCAATGGATTTCTCTTTCCCAAAAAAAGAAAAGCTTACCAATAAAAAAGTGTTCGAAACTCTTTTTACAGAAGGGAAGGCCCTGCGTGAATTCCCATTACAACTCATTTACGTTAAGACTGCTCCCAATGGCGAGGTTCCCATAAAGGTTGCCGTGGTCGCCCCCAAAAAAAAGTTTAAGACCGCTGTGCAGCGCAATCGGATAAAACGCTTGTTGCGAGAAGCCTATCGGCTCAACAAGCCCATTATTTTTAACAACATTGAGGGAAACTTTGCGTTCATATTTTTATACCTTGGCAAGAAGACCCCAAATTTTAAAGAGGTAGATCTAGCCATGAAAAAGTTGTTGGAGTCATTTTTAAATAAAGAGTTCCATGAAAAGATTGATTAAAAAGCAGGTGCTTGTTCCCGTTTTGGCAGTGGCAATTTTTGTTGGGGCCAGCAGTTTTAAGAGCGACTTTTTTGAGATTGCAAAGCAGATAGAAATATTCACCACATTGTTCAAAGAACTCAACATGAACTATGTGGACGAGACCAATCCAGCAGAATTGATGGACTCGGCCATAAAAAACATGCTGGGCGAACTTGATCCCTACACCCAATTTTTGAATGAGCAGGATGTTGAATCCTACAAAATCAATAATTCTGGAGAATATTCCGGCATAGGTGCGCTCGTGCGCTCGTACGAAAGTAAATTGTTGGTTGTGGAACCTTATGAAGGATATGCGGCCGACAAAGCCGGTTTAAAGGCCGGGGACGAAATTATTAAAATAGGTGAAACATTGGTTGCCGATTTCGACGACAATGCGGGAGAACTTCTAAAAGGAGCGAACAATTCCACGGTAGAGGTAACATTTGTGAGACAGGGAGAAACCAAAACCACCTCCATTACCCGGGAAGGTGTAGAGGTCGATGCGGTTCCTTTTTATGATATGATCGATGAAAAAACCGGTTATATTGTACTTGCCCGTTTTAATAGAAAGGCATCCAAACAGACGCAATTGGCCCTGCAGGACCTTAAAGGTCGAGGCGCTGAGCGTTTGGTTTTGGATTTAAGGGGAAATCCGGGGGGATTGCTCTCCGAAGCCATAAACGTTACGAACTTGTTTGTGCCCAAAGGAGAATTGATCGTTACCACAAAATCGAAAGTAAAAAAGTTCAACCAAGAATATAGGACCAAGAACAAGCCGGAAGATGTAGATATTCCTTTAGTTGTTCTTATAAACGGAAAAAGTGCCTCCGCCAGTGAAATAGTCTCGGGCGGTTTGCAGGATTTGGACCGTGCCGTAATCGTGGGGGCCAGAAGCTTTGGGAAAGGTTTGGTTCAACGTCCGCTCAAACTCACCTATGGAACACAGTTAAAGGTTACCATATCCAGGTATTATACCCCTTCCGGAAGATGTATCCAGTCTTTGGATTATTGGAACCGGGATGCTGAAGGAAATGCAGTTCGAAACACCAAGTTTAATGAGTTCACCACAAAAAACGGCCGAAAAGTTTGGGACGGTGGCGGTGTTATGCCCGATGTAACCATTGAATCGTTAAAAACCAATTCCCTTATCGATGCTCTGGAGGCGAACAATATTATTTTTGATTTTGCAACGAACTATTTCTACGAACATAATTTCGATGATGTTAGCGATTTCTCATTTTCGGAAAGTGATTATATGACTTTCAAATCCTATGTAAAAGAACAGAACTTTACATTTCAGACAAAAACGGAAAAGCTTTTAGAAGAGTCTATCAACGCCGATGATTCGCTTTTAGGGCAAGATGTACAGGAAAAATACAAAGACCTCTTATTGGCCGTAAACCGGGGCAAGATCACCGCGTTGGACAGCTATAAAAAAGAAATTCAGAAA
Source organism: Flagellimonas alginilytica (assembly GCF_042134605.1). GTDB lineage: Bacteria > Bacteroidota > Bacteroidia > Flavobacteriales > Flavobacteriaceae > Flagellimonas > Flagellimonas alginolytica. Next base: position 1,495,042 of record NZ_CP169638.1, read on the forward strand.
AACCTGGAAGACGAGATCATCACCCGATACTTTTATCGCAACGGTCTCTATAAATATTATTTAAACCACGACGATGCCATTTTAACTGCCAAAGAACTATTGGCCAACACTAGTGAATACAATGGTATTTTACAATAAGATTTGGTAGCCAACAACCCATATTGGGTATCTGTCAACTCATAAGGGTCAACCGTCAATTGTTTGGGTCAGGGTAGGTTTTTAGATACTACCTTAAACCAAAAACTGCACATGACCTACACAATACTTACCTTGGCCTTGGTAGGCTTAGTTTTGCTTTTTTGGCTTTATCATTTAATGAGAAATTGTTTTTCAAGATCGTTTTGTATCCTAAAGAGTCAAAAAAGTGGTTCCACTTCAACTACTGAAGCTTCTATAATATCAGTTACAACAATTAAAAACCATAAGAAACCACTATTGGAACTTTTAGTGCTTTTCGAAAACTTTTCAGGGCATTATATCCAAAGAAAAATTAGAGTTTGGGACAGTAAGCCAGAACTCGGGAGGTTTCAAATGGATAAAAAAATACCCATGGGCCTCAATATTGCGAGAAAACCGAAAGACCCAATCTATTTATCACAACAAATGTGTCGGTTTTCCTTTGGTTTTGTAATTCTATGTAGCTTAAAAGCAGTTATCTATGTGATTGGTTGCTATGTTCTTGTCAGTGAATCACTTGGGAAAATTTTTTTAAACCAAGAGCATTACGAAGTAGTTTTTAAATCGTCCAATACCTGGCAGATAGGAATGCTTCTTTTGGGGCTTAGTTTTTTTCTTTATTTGTTATTGGAAAAAATTGGTGTTTTGGTAAACGGTAAAACCATGCACCAAAATTGGGATATTTTGTACTATGGGATTGGAGCTACAGCAAAAACGATGGGATATAAAAAAACTGGAACAAAAATCAACAATAACCTAGTAGTACAGTTCCAATATACTTTTGTTGACATTGCCGGAGATAATATTTATGGCTCCGATAAAAAAGTCATCCATGAAAATCAATCTCCAGAAGAAATAGATCATCTCCAAATTATGTATTTACCATACAACCCATCTGTTTCACGAATTTCCGAAAACCTGGAATCATTGGAATTCAATCGATTTCTCAATATCCTGTTTATGATAGTCAGTTTTATTTTTTCGGTGGTGTTCATCTTTTCATTTTATAAAACTGTTTTTCATTCATGAAATTAGAATTAATTAAAAAGGAATAAATCCTATTTTTGGGCATGCAAAAACTAAAGGTATGTGAACTTTTTGCCGGTGTGGGCGGGTTTCGTTTGGGACTGGAAAACACAGGACATTATCAAGTGGTCTGGAGCAACCAATGGGAACCCTCTACTAAAATGCAGCACGCATCCTTGGTTTACGAAGCCCGTTTTGGAAAGGTAAATCACTCGAATTCCAATATCGAAACGGTACCTACCAAAGATATTCCCGACCACGATATACTAGTGGGCGGATTTCCCTGCCAAGATTATTCCGTGGCCACATCTTTAAAAAACTCCAAAGGTCTTTTAGGTAAAAAAGGGGTGCTTTGGTGGTCTATTCATCGTATCCTTTCAGAAAAAAAGAACAAACCAAAATATCTTTTTTTAGAAAATGTGGATCGTTTGTTAAAATCGCCTTCCACTCAACGTGGTCGTGATTTTGCAGTGATGCTGCGCAGTCTATCAGATTTGGGCTATGCGGTGGAATGGCGAGTAATAAATGCGGCCGATTATGGGATGCCACAGCGCCGAAGGCGCGTTTTTTTTCTGGCCTATTTAAAAGGGACCACATTACATTCCAAACTAAGAAAAACCCTGCCAAATAAATGGATTTTGGAAAAAGGTACATTTGCCGAGACTTTTCCCGTGGACCAAAATACGCCAAAACCCGTTTCTTTTGTTTTAAAAGAAAATTTGGTCTCCTTATCCGAAACTTTTAACAGTAAAAAAGAACTTTCTCCGTTCTTAAACTCGGGTATTTGCTTAAACGGTAAGGTCACAACCATAAAAACCAATCCCGATTTTGATGGAACCAAAACGGTTCTTTCCGACATTTTGGAAAATGACTGCATTGCTCCAGAATATTACATTAATGAGTCCGATATGCCCAAGTGGGAATATTTAAAAGGCTCCAAAAAAGAAATACGCAAGACCAAAGCAGGTTTTGAATACAATTACAGCGAGGGCGGTATGGTTTTCCCCGATGCCCTTGATCAACCTTCCAGAACTATTATAACCGGTGAGGGCGGTAAATCCCCATCCCGGTTTAAACACGTGATCCAAACCTCCAAGGGACCACGAAGACTTTTACCAGTTGAATTGGAACGGTTGAACATGTTTCCGGACAATCACACCAAATTGGAGGGTATTTCCGATACCAAACGCGCCTTTTTTATGGGCAACGCCCTGGTGGTCGGGATTGTGGAAAAGATAGGTGCTTCCCTGTTCCGGAAAATAAACGAAGTTGAAAAGCAAATTCAAAGCTGATCTAAAAAAAGAACAAAAATTAACCCCATTATTAGACTCGTATTACCAAAAACACTTGAAGCATTATAGTTTTGAGCGAATTTCCCAGCTTAAAAATCAATTACAGGGCATCGATGTTATCCTAAAGGATAAACGTTCTTCAAAACAGTTTTATGTTGATGAAAAAGCCCAACTGGATTATATTAACGAGAGCTTGCCCACTTTTGCTTTTGAATTGTTTTATCAGAAAAATGGAGTCCAAAAACAGGGTTGGCTCTTCGATGCCTCCAAAAAGACGCATTTTTATGCATTGGCCACCAGTATTTATTCGGATGAAGATGATCATTTTACCTCATGTAACATCACCATAGTAAATCGGGAAAAATTAATTCAACACTTAGATAAAGTTGAATTATCGCAAAAGCATCTGGAAAAAATTATTTCCAAAAACCCGATTGTCCATGGTAAATTGAATTTAGAACAACTAAACCCGAAAAGTAAAGGATATTTGTTCTTTTCTACCAAAAACAAGGCAGAAAAGCCGGTGAATCTTATCCTTAAATTAGAGTATTTGATCAAAATTGGTGTAGCGAAAAGGTTGGTTTAAACAATTTTGTTACTCCAATTTATAAAGAAATCCATTTTTAAGGCAATAAAATCACAGCGTACTTCGACTTCGCTCAGCATCCCTGTGGCAAAACAGTATAAAATTACTCCTTCAACATTCTCCGATGTGGAATCCCATCTTCCAAATATTCTTCACCAGTGATCTTAAATCCCAATTCCGTATAAAATTTTAATAAATAGGATTGTGCGGAAATTTCAATGGGTTGATTCGGAAATCTTTGGTCTATCGCAGCAAGTGAGGCTTGCATAATCCGTTTTCCAAGACCATATTTACGTTGATCTTGGCTTACCACTACCCTACCGATACTTACATTGTTGAAATAATCCCCTGGTTTAAAAATTCGAGTGTAGGCAACTATTTCACCATTTTTTGTGCCTATAATATGAAGGGCCTTTTGATCTTTGTTGTCCACATCTTGGTACACACAATCCTGTTCCACTACAAAAACTTCGCTGCGGAGACGTAAAATTTGGTAGAGCTCTTCTGTAGTGAGCTGATTGAACGTTTTTATGGCCACTTCCATTAGTCCTGGACTATTATGCTTTTGGAATCGCACTTATCAAACTCTGGTTGTATGTTCACATGGTTGATTCCATGTTTATGGTATACGTGCTCTTCTATCTTTTCCAAAATTTCATCGAACTCCGATAGACGGATATCTTCTTTAAAATCGATATGTGCTTCCATATGAACTTCTTCTTCATTGAGTTGCCAAATATGGACATGGTGCACATTTTTAACTGGATCTATAGTACAAATAGATTCCACAATGTCCTGAATCACGACCGATTTTGGGGTAAAAAGCATTAACACTTTTGTGGATTCCTTCAATAGATCGTATCCCATATAAATAAGGTAGATTCCAATGATCATGGTCAATACGGCATCTACCCAATAAATTTCAAAATACTTCATTAATATACCGCCTACCAAAACTGCCACGGAGGCCATCATATCCGTGAGCAAATGCAAATAGGCAGATTTCATGTTCATGTTATGGTCAGAGTCCTTTTTTAGGAGAAGAACACTGAATCCATTGAACATAATAGCGATCAATGCCAACCAAATTACCAGATTGGATTCAATTTGTTGGGGATCTAACAACCTTTCAACAGCTTCTTTCATTAAAATTATGGCCACAACCACTAAGGTTGCCGCGTTTACAAATGCGGCCAAAATCTCTGCTCGCTTATATCCGAACGTTTTTTTTCTACATGCTTGTTTTTTGCCCAACCTTTGAGCAACAAAACTTATGATCAGCGAAAGTACATCGCTAAAATTATGGAGTGCGTCCGACAGCAAAGCCAAACTACCGGAGAGCAAACCCCCTATAACTTGTGCCACCGTTATTCCAATATTAAGGAATATGGAAATAAGCAGATTTCTTCCTTTTAGATCGGAATGGTCATGTGAATGGTGATGGTGGTGATGGCCCATATCACTTATCTACATGGTATTTTTTCTATCCTGCGTTCGTGCCTGCCCCCATCGAATTTGGTGTTTAAAAAAGTATCAACCATTTCCAAGGCCTGCGGTAGAGATATAAAACGTGCCGGTAAGCTCAAGATATTGGCATCGTTGTGTTCTCTTGCCAGCTGTGTGATCTCCTTGTTCCAACATAGTGCTCCCCTTACGTTCTGGTGTTTGTTAATCGTCATGGTAGCACCATTGCCACTACCACAGAGAACAATACCCATATCTACCTTACCTTTGGCCACATCGGTGGCTACAGGGTGGGTAAAATCCGGATAATCCACACTATCCGAACCATCGGTACCATAATTGACAACTTCTATACCCTTGGATTTTAATAGGCCAATAATGGCCAATTTATAATCTGTTCCGGCGTGGTCGTTTCCTATCGCAATTTTCATGTTTTTGTATTAAAATGGATGCTAAACAAAGGTACGATATCTTTTAATGGGATGCTGTTTATAAAAATGGGAAGCTTTTTGCATTTAGTTAAAAAACAAACACTTAACAACATCTATATTTTGTTAATTCTTTTAAGAAAAAATATGGTAACGAAATTTTGATTTCTAATAAAATATATCAGTAGTAATAATTATTTAACCTTGACTATAGATTTCATTAAAAATTAATCAACGAATATGAAACATTTATGTTAGGTAATTAACATTAAAAACACATTAACTTTTCAATAAATTGATGTTGATAACGGTTATTAAAAACCGTGAACAAAACTTTTAAATGGTTGATTTTTAAAATTGTTGCGTTCTGACAAATTGTGAACAACTAATTTTGATCGTTCAAAGCAACTTTTTAGACAAAATTTTATTCCACATTTCAACGATCTATCATAATCATCATTTTAATAAATTTTAAAAAAGAAGAAAAAGTATAATATTGATTATTGTTGATAAAGTTCATTTTGTTTGTGATTAGTCTTCCTTTCCTTGTTGCTCAAGGATTATAATTTGTATTTTTCAAAAAAATAAGGACGTTAATGTCAAAGAAAAAGAAGAGAGCTGGTAGTCAGCGAAAGAATGAAATTACGAAGGGAATTTTCACCGTACTCGAAAAAGAACCATCTAAAAGCTTCAATTACAAGCAAATAGCTTCTAAACTAAATATTACAAATACGCAAGATAGAAACTTGTTGATCAAACGATTAGGACAGTTAAAGGCCAGTGATCGTATTGTAGAAGCAGATCGGGGCAAGTATCAGAAAAAGCCTTCGTTGCATACTTATTTTACAGGAAGGGTAGATTTGACTACAAGTGGAAATGCCTATATAATTGTGGACGAACTGGATGATGACATCTTTGTTTCCAATAATAATCTCAACAAGGCATTTCATGGGGATACCGTAGAGGTGTTTTTAAAACCTAAACGGAAAAGCAATAAAAAGGAAGGTGAAATTTCCAAGGTATTGGAACGTAAAAAAACTTCCTATGTGGGTATTGTGGACAAACAAAAAAGTTTTGCATTTGTTCGCCCTACCGATTCCAGAATGTATACCGATATTTTTATTCCTCCGGAAAAATTAAAGAAAGCCAATGATGGCGACAAGGTATTGGTACATCTTGGTGAGTGGCCGGACGATACCGATTCCCCTTATGGCGAGATTGTTGAGGTCCTTGGAAAACCAGGGGAACACAATACCGAAATACATGCCATTTTAGCGGAATATGGACTACCACATGAATTCCCATACGAGGTAGAACAGTATGCCAAAACATTGGATACCAGTATAAAAGAATCCGAAATCGCGAAGCGAAGGGATATGAGGGAAGTCTTGACTTTTACCATTGATCCCAAAGATGCCAAGGATTTTGATGATGCTCTTTCTTTCCAAAAATTGGAAAATGGCAATTATGAAATTGGTATCCATATTGCCGATGTTTCGCATTATGTACAGCCGAATACCGTTTTGGAAGAAGAGGCTTATGATAGAGCCACCTCTGTATATTTAGTGGATAGGGTGGTTCCCATGTTGCCAGAAGTTTTATCCAATATGGCCTGTTCGCTAAGGCCAAATGAGGAGAAATATACCTTTTCTGCCATTTTTGAAATGGACGATAAGGCAAGGTTGGTCAATCAGTGGTTTGGCAGGACCGTTATCAATTCCGATGAGCGTTTCGCCTATGAGGAAGCCCAGCATATTATAGAAACGGAACAAGATAAGATTCCAAAAGAGGTATCCATCCGAGGAAATGCCTATACTGTTTCAAATAATGTTGTTGAGGCCGTACTAACCTTTGATCGCTTGGCCAAAGTAATGAGAAAGGCCCGAATGGATGCTGGGGCCATTTCTTTTGATAAAATTGAGGTGAAATTCCATTTATCCGAGGACAACGAACCCGTTGGTGTATACTTTAAAGAAGCAAAGGACGCCAATAAACTTATTGAAGAGTTTATGCTTTTGGCCAATAGAAAGGTGGCGGAATTCATAGGAAAGCAGAAAAAAACTTTTGTTTATCGGGTACACGATAAACCCGATGAGGATAAATTAATGGCCCTTAATGGAGTAATTTCGAGATTCGGACATAGTATCAATCTGAAGGATAGTAAGACCATCAACCAGTCCCTGAACAAATTATTGGAGGATGTCAAGGGCAAGAAGGAACAAAACTTGGTGGATACCTTGGCCATTCGTAGTATGAGCAAAGCCATTTATACCACTGAAAATATTGGTCACTACGGTTTAGGGTTTGAATATTATACCCATTTTACCTCACCTATCCGAAGGTATCCAGATGTAATGGTTCATCGCTTGTTGCAACATTATTTGGATAAGGAAAAGGCTCCCAAAGAAACCATATATGAGGAAAAGTGCAAACATTCCTCGGATATGGAATTGTTGGCTGCAAATGCGGAACGGGATTCCATAAAATACATGCAGATCAAGTTTATGGAAGATCATAAAGATCAGGAATTCTTGGGCGTGATCTCCGGTGTTACCGAATGGGGCATTTATGTGGAAATTGTAGAGAATAAATGCGAAGGCATGATTCGTATACGTGACATTAAGGACGATTATTATGTTTTTGATGAGCGCCAATACGCCATTATAGGGGAGCGTACCAAACGGATGTACCAGCTGGGTGATGAGGTCTATGTAATGGTAAAGAATACCGATTTGGTCAAAAGGCATTTAGACTTTTCGTTGATCGGTAAAAGGAAATAATACTATTTTGGAATAAAATTTGTTATCCTATTGAGAACCAAATTTTTATAACATGAAAGTAATTACGATTGTTGTACTGTTCCTATCGCTACAATTTGTGAGTGCACAGGATGCAACCGTAACCCAGAACCTACAAAAGTTTACAGAGGTTAAAGGGTTTGATGGGATTTCCATTAATCTTATCAAGTCCAACCAGAACAAAGCTGTGATCACAGGGGCCAATACCGATAATGTTGCCATTGTAAATAATGATGGTGTCTTGAAAATTCGAATGGAGATTGTTAAGATCTTTAGTGGTTACAGGACTTATGTAGATCTCTATCATTCAGAGGAATTGGTGGTAATAGATGTTAACGAGGATGCGAGAATTTCGTCCGATGATACTTATATCCAAGATGTATTGGAACTTAAAGCCCAAGAAGGCGGTGAATTGGAAATTAATTGCGAAGTGGACCAATTGTTGATCAAATCCATATCCGGGGGAGAGATCATTGTTGGAGGATTTTCCAATACACAAGATGTGATCATCAACACAGGTGGATCCTATCAAGGAAAATCGTTTAAGACAAAATTTACCACAATAAACGTAAATGCGGGCGGAAATGCCGAAATTTATGCATCGGATTACGTAAAGGCCAATGTAAAGGCCGGAGGCGAAGTACTAGTGTACGGAGATCCAAAAAAAATGGATGAACACACCCTTTTCGGTGGTAAAATAAAAAGAATCAAATAATAATGATTGACGATATCCAAGCAGCGATTCCCTTAGGATTTTTGCTCAGCTTTATGATCGGTCCCGTTTTCTTTGTTTTATTGGAAACCAGTGCCACAAAAGGTTTTAGAGCGGGAGTAAGTCTGGATATTGGGGTTATAGTTGCGGATATTGTTTTTTTGATCATTGCCTACTTCAGTAGTTTCCAATTGTTGGAAAACCTAAGTAACGAGCCGGGACTGTTCGTATTTGGAGGAATGATTCTTTTGGTGTACGGAATTTATCTGTTCGTTAAAAAAGCCAAGAAAAAATCGAATGTAAAAGCTTCCAAGGGTACCTATTTGGGGTTAATTGTAAAAGGATTTTTATTGAATTTCATCAATATCGGTGTTCTAGCATTTTGGCTCGGTTTAATTATTGTTGTAGGACCAAGTTTAGAGAACAATCCAAATCGAATGTTGGTATTTTTTAGTACGGTGATCTTAGTGTATTTCGCGACCGATCTTGTAAAAATTATATTGGCCAAACAGTTAAAGCGTTATTTGACCCAAGACCGTATTGTAGTCATAAAAAAAGGTTTAGGTATTGTTTTGATCATTTGTGGCATTGTTTTGATCAGCAAAGGATTCCTGCCCAAAGAAAAATTCGATATTAAAGAAGGAATAGAAAAGATCAGTTAAAAAAAACCCAGCACAAAGTACTGGGTTTTGAGGCATCGAGCGGATTCGAACCGCTGTACAAGCTTTTGCAGAGCTCTGCCTAGCCACTCGGCCACGATGCCGATTAAGAGTGCAAATGTACTATTTTTTTTAGCTTACCCAAACGATTATTATTGTCTTTGAGAGTTTAAAATAACGGCCACGCTTTCCACATCTCCACCTATTGGGGGATTAATTTTAGCTACTTCCACTTCTACCTGGGTTACTTGTGGCAATTCCAAAAAGATACGGTCTATAATACGTTTGGCAACGTGTTCCAAAAGGTTGGAACGCACCAACATTTCATCTTTTATAATATTGTTGAGGTGAACGTAATCCACGGTTTCGGTCAATATATCGGAATCTGCCGGTTTGGAAAGGTCGGAGGTTACCTCTAGATCTACACGGTAATCGCTTCCGATCAACATTTCTTCTTTTAAACAACCGTGGTTGGAATGTATTCTAACGTTTTTTAATCTTATTTTTCCCAAAACTGTGATTTAAGAATGGGCAAAAATAGGACAAAACGGTTAAATCAATACATACATCTACAATTACTGATTCCCTGGAACAGATCCATACCCACGGTGAGAACGTGCGTACCTGTACTATACCCCAAAATTTCGTTGGTAATTACCTGATAGGAATACCCAAAATAGAAGTTACTCTTTTTAAAACCTGCCAAAGGTGCAATATAAAGCGGTTCTCCCAATTGATCGTTCAAAAAGCGATAGGTAAGTCCTACGTAGTAATAGTCTTCAAAATCGCGAAAACGGAATTTGGCATTTAAATCCGTAACCGAACGTCCATCACTTTCAAACCATTGAAAAAATACGGAAGGTTCTATTTCCAATTTACTGTTTTTACTTTTGGAAAAACTATATCCTGAATACAGGTAATAGTTTCTAAGCTTATTGGGTTCTATCCGTATAATATCTGTATTGAAATTGGATAGATCTTTATTGAGGACGTTTCCGGCATTTGCACTAAAGAAAAATTTATCGTACCGATATAAAAACCCAATATCAAAGTTATGATTTGTTGTGGCTTTATCGTCTGTAGGCAACTGACCATTGTTTTCCTCGAACTGTTCCACATCTATCCTAAATTGGTTAAAATTATAGGACAGACCGAACGAGAGGAAGATATCGTCATAACGGTCCAAGGTCAAATGGTGGGCGAAAGATACCCTTGCACCCCGTTGTCTTGTAAAACCGTTGCTATCGTTGTAAAGCAGCATACCTACCCCCGATCTGTTTCCAATTCTGGCATCGGCTGCCAGTGTTTGGGTATCCGGGGCATCCTCTATGCCTACCCATTGCGTTAAGCCGTTTAAACGAACTTTTATATGGTCGCCGATACCTGCATAGGTAGGGGACATTAAAAAGGGATTGTCGGCTATGTATTGAGATAATTGGGGTACGGTCAACTCCTGTCCCTTGGCACAAAGTGACAAGGAAACCAATAGGATTGTTGAATATACTTTTTTAAGCATGGGGTTAGCAGGTTAAGTGTTATTGTCGATATAGTGTAAAATGGCCTACAAACTCGCGGTCGTCCAATGGACCTTCCAGTTTAACAACGTACCAGTAATCTCCGGTAGGCAATGGTTTTCCATCGTAATTGCCATCCCATCCCTGTACGTTTCGGGTCATCTCTTCCACTACTCTACCATAACGATCATAAATTATAATTAGTACGTCCGGGAACCCTTCAATGTTGTCAGGTAGCCATATATCGTTGAGACCGTCGCCATCTGGGGTGAAAAAGTTCGGAAATTCAACATCTATGAATTCCATAAAGATCTCCGCAGTGGCCTCACATCCATTTTGATCAACAACGGTTACAGTGTAGGTATCCGTTCTGTTGATGTAGAATGTGTTTTCGGTTCCATTATCAATATCGTTGAAATAGAACGTATAGTCTTCCACACCACCATCAGCTATTGCTGTTATCTGGTTGATGTTGTTATTCTCCAAGGTTAATGTCAATGGTTCAAATGCTTCGATAGTGAAGTCATAAGTCGTCATACAACCATTGGCGTGGGCTACGGTCAGGTAATGATCGCCGGGTGCCATATTGGTAAAGTCGGCCGTTAATTGCATATCTGCCGGATCGGTGGAATCCAAAGCGAACATTAAGTCGTTGGTAATGGATTCGTCCTCAAAAGCAATGTTCAAATAGTTATCCGGAACAATATCACTACACTCGTACATTGGTGTAACGGTTGCCGCTAAATTTACGCCAGGATCAATTTCAACGATTACATTGGTTTCACAACCTTGTGCATCCCTTACAAAAACTACATGGGTTCCAGCGGTCAGATTTTGGAACAAGAACTGGTCCTGTACAAAATTTTCATCTGCTGTTGAGTTTAAACTGGTTTGGTAAGGAGCAGTGCCTCCAGAGATTTGAACTTCAAAGGATCCATCGCCGCTTTCAAAACATACCTCGTCCATAATGTTGATGGCCTCGGCAACTACCGGTTCTGGTTGCGTAAGTTCAAATTGGAAGGTGATAAAGCATCCGTTTACATCCTGGGCAATTACATCGTAAATACCTGGTGCCAAATCTGTAAAGGTGTTTTCGGTATCGAACTGATCTAGATTTGGTGAAATGGCGTAAAGTATCTCACCGGTTCCTCCGGAAACTTCAACAGTAATGGTTCCGTCCTCCATACCAGAACAAGTGATATTGGTAAATTCTTCCCTATCGACAACCAAAGGATCTGGATCAACAATGGTGATTACAGGTGAAACCTCAACACAGTCTACGCTGGTTACTCTTACATAATAATCTCCTGCCATTAGTCCGTTAAAGGTTCCACTGGTTTGTGGCCCATTTACTAGATGGGTCAAAGCTGCATCACTGAACAATTCGTAGCTATAATTGCCCAAACCACCGGTTGCGCTTGCAATAATGGTCGCAGAAGCTTCACCCATACAATTGATGATGGCTGCAGAATCGTCTATTTCGAGCATTAGGTCCGGAACAGCATCTACGGTTACTTGGTTGGATATCATAGCATCACAACCGTTGGCATCTCGAACATAGTATTGGTATACTCCAGGTGCTACATCGAACGTATGGGTGTTTCCACCGCTCATGGCCGTAAAACTTATGCCATCCGTACTATAGAAATAAGGGGCTGTTCCACCGGCCGCACTCAATAGGATCTGTGCATCGTTGGTACAGGTCATTCCACTTAATTGGATCAAAGATGCCATAACCTCTATTGGTTCGGTAATGGTCACTTGAGGGGTTTCCACACCACAGCTCCAGCCATCGGATACGGTTATGCTATATATTCCAGCACCCAATCCTGTGAATGTATTACTGCTTTGTACGCCAGTGGTGAACTCGATGGTTGTTCCGGTAGCATCATAAATATTTAATTGGTATTGGTAGATACCTTCACCACCTAGAACATTGTCTGCCCAAACCGCAGCACTATTGTCGCCATAGCACAAAAGATCTATTGGGGCAGCATCAATATCCGCAGTAATCGGAATGGGTTCCGTTAGGGTGATCGTTCTATCTTCAACACATCCACCATTGTCCGTAACACTTACCGTATAATTTCCTGCCGATAAACCTGTAAACACATGGCTTGCAACATTGTTTATGGTATATACCTGTGTTGTAGTAGTGTTGGTCAATACAATGTTATAAGGTGCATAACCTCCTGTAGGAGCTATCAATATTTCTCCTTGATCATTGGTACAGGTTACATTGGCCACTTCTTGTGGTGTATAATCCAATGCTGAACTTGGCGATATTATGGTAATGGTATTGGAATCTTCAATACATTCCGGATACCCGGTTTCGGTTACACGCACAAAGTAGTTTCCACCTACCAACAATGGATCGGTTATGGACATTGGATTAGTGGTTGTATTACCACTTCCCGATATACCAGTTGTTGTACCATTGGCATTGAATACTTCATAATTGTAAGTGCCAGTGTAACCAGTTACATCAATTTCCAGAGTTCCTGCATCACCAAAACACATAGCAGGCGATGTTGCCGTGGCCACAACGTCAATGGTATCGTATGGAGCTATGTTGTGTGTAGTCTCCACAAAACAACCTGTGGTGTCGTTGGTAGCCCTGAATGTATAGCTTCCAGGTTCTGTTAACTCAAATGTTGCTGTTGTTCCTGTTGAGGTTGTGATTGCTCCATAAGGATTTCCTACAGGCAACAATTCAAAAGTATAGGTGTCGCCACCGATGAATTCAGTAACTGTTAAGGTCACAGTTTCTGGATCAACACAAGAAATGGCAATATCTTGATTTAAGTTTAGGGTAAATGTGTTCAGAGGTTGAACAGTTATACTATCCGGATATTCACATCCATTGGCATCCCTAACAATATAGTTGATGGTTTGTACGGTCGTATTGTCCACAACATTGAAAGTAGCATCGGAAGTGAAGCTGTTTCCTTCAAAACTATAGGTATAGGGTGCTGTTCCTCCAAGGGCCGAAATAGTTATAGTGGCTTCGTTTACACTATTACTTGGGCTACAAGCAAAATCTGTCGCAGAGGCGAATGCTGTTAATGCAGACGGTTCGCCCACGGTTACATCAAAAGAGTCTTCACATGCTCTTGAAGAGATTACCCTAGCTTGGTAATTACCTGCGGGCAGATTATCAAAAACAGGACTCGATTGAGCAAATCGGTATGGATTCACCAAATCCGACATTTCATAAAGTTCGTAGGTGTATACAGGATCAACTATGGTAGCAGGATCGAGTACAACGGTCAAACTTCCGTCGGAACCTCCATTACAGCTCACATCTTGTATGATAACATTATCGATGATCGGATCAACTTTATCATCCAATTCTTGGGTAACTACATAAGTACATGGTGTGGCAGTATCATTATCTGTTACCGTAAAAGTATACACACCGGGCATGGTTAAACCTGTAAATACTCCTGTAGTGTTTGTTGGAAGTGGCGTTGAACCATCCGGGAATTCTACTTCGAATTCTAAATTTGTAGATCCACCGGAAACATTAACAGTAATTTGTCCGCCTGGATCGCTAATATCACAATCTATAGGTTTAACCACAGTTGTATTGGCTGTCATGGCATCTGTAAGAACTACTGGTCCAACAGTTGTGGTACAGGACCACTGATCGGCGATCAACACTTCATAGGAACCAGCTCCAAGACCTGAGAATATGGTATTTGTTTGTGGAGAACCAACATTTGTTCCATCTTTAATCAATTGATAGGTATAGTTGCTTCCTTGTCCACCTGCTGTTCCCACCACTTGGATTTCACCTTGCAGATCGGTACAGTTTTCCACATTGATTTGCAATGTGGCAGTTATCGGATTAGGATCGGTTAAGGTTACGGTATCCACCAATTCTTCACAACCACTAGAATCGATTACCCAAGCTTCATAAGTTCCAGCAACGAGTCCGGTAAAGTTTGGACTGGCCACATAGTCACCGAGCACTGTTGGCGAAGAAGTTCCTACATAGTAGGAATATCCACCCCATCCACCGGCAACGTTGGTAATCTGGATGGCACCATCGTTGCCCAAACAGGTAATATCGGTTACTACAGTATTTCCTGTAATGGCAGCAGCTGGACCTGCAATAGTGAAGGATTCGCTGTACAGACATGCAGCTCCCGGAGGATTGGTATCCGTTACTTCGATATAATATGTTCCGGCAGCGAGTCCTGTGATGGTAAAACTTCCATCAGCATCCGAACCTGTGGTTATGTCATCATCAAGAAGGTCTGTAGGTGTATTGTTTATATCGTAATATAAGGTATAGCTCGTAGCACTTGCATAGGTTGTGCTGGAAGCGTCAACAAGGTTCAGTACAACTTCGCCATTAGTGTCTCCAAAGCAAGTAATATCTGTGGTGCTTACCACATTCAAATCTAAAACTTCTGGATCGGCCACTTCGTGTGAAACAGTTCTAACACATCCTGTTACTGTGTTTCTAACTTCAAAATTGTGTGTTCCAACACTCAATCCTGCAAAGACTCCGGTAGGCTGGAATATACCAGAAGGCAATTCCCTAAATTCGTAATTGGCCGGATGCGTATTGGAATCTGTAATGGATCCTACTGCGGTAATGGTAATATCCTCGCCAGTGGCACAAGTAGCAACTGCATCAACCGTAATAGTCGCGTTGTCCAAGCTATCAAACGGTGCAATGCTAGCTGTGGTTGTGCCAATACAACCATTACTATCATAAACATTGATGGTGTAGTTGCCACCGTTGATATCGGTTTCGGTGTATACAGGATTGTTTCCGGATTGAACCACTACAGCTCCCGCATCGTTGATAAATTCATAGATAACATAGTTTCCACTACCTCCGGTTATAGAGGCTGTATCAACCGTGATGGTCGCGTTGTTCATGTTGTTGCCAACACTACAACCGAATTCAACTACTGATGCGTTTACATTGGTTATGGCATCTGGCTGGGAAATAACGATCCCTGTAATATCAAAGGGACAGTTATTTGCACCAATTGCTCGTACATCGTATGTTCCAGCCGGTAGGTTTTCAAAGGTGTTTCCGTTCAATACTGCACCCACTGGCATTGGCGATAAAGTATAGGTCAGGGGCAGAATGCCATTATCGACCGCTGTTAGGGTAATGCTACCATCGTTTCCACCAAAACAGGTTACATCTACATGGGTTTCTGTAAAATCTGGAATAGGTGCATCTGGAACTTCTATGGTTATGGTTTTAGGACAGTTCGGTGGTGCTGTACCCATGTCGTACACAATCACATCATAACTACCGGCAACTGCTGCGCCTGTCCAAGTAAATTGATTGAAAGCATCCAATGTAAGAACACCTCTTGCTACATCATTTGTGCCCGGTCCATCGATCATATACTCATAGTTTCCAGATCCCGAGATTACATCGATCAATAGTTCGGCATTACCGGCAGCACCAATTTCACAATCCAATGCTACCGTTTGTGTAACCGTAAACTCCAAAGGTGGATGAATATCAAAAGTTTCTGTTTCGGTACATCCGTTCAGGTCTCGAACAGTTATTGATTGACCTGTACTTGAAGATAGGTTGGATATTAAATATTGATTGCTTCCATTGAATGTAAAGTTTTGGAATGCGCCACCATTAATACTAATTTGGAACGGTGCCATGGCCACAGCTGGGTTGTCCAACGTAACCATAACCTGGAATAGTCCTTCGTCCACGCATTCATCTATTATGGCCAGAGAAATATCCGGGCTTGGATCGAGTAGAACGGTAACGGGATCACTTTGTATACAATCGTTCGCATCTTTTACATACACAATATAATCACCAGCTTCTACATTGGCCGTGTTACTGCTTGTCCATCCAGCGGTAGCAGCTGTAGGAGCGGGGTCGGTATCCAATAAATACAGATACTCGTAAGGAGCAAGACCAAATTGGGCCGATGCGGTGATAACACCTGCATTTGGATTACAGTTGTCGTTAGTTGGTGAACTAGCTGTAACATCTAGCAAAGTAGGCGCTTGTTCAATAAGGAATTCATCAGAAGCAATTACACAACCAGCGTTAGGTCCATCGGCCTCTTCGAAAAGAATGTAGTATTCTCCGGGGCTCAAACCTGTTGCTGTATCGCTTTCTGGGCCTCCGATTGCACCCGATATTGTATCCGATATACCTGTGGTAGTATGGGTATTGGTGTAGAAAATCTCGTAATTCACATTATTTCCACCATAACCGGATATAGTAAAATCTACTGTGCCATCGGCAGCTCCTGTACAAGTTATATCGGTTGAAGCATCTATAGTTGATACCAAAGTAGAGTTGGTAGCCACAGGAACGGTTGCTTCCTGAATATATTCACAATTGGTATCCGTATCAAAAACAATAAAAGTATAAGTTACACCGGGGGTAAGACCTGTGAACAAGTGGGTGTTGTCCGGTGCTGGTAGCGGATCTTCCGGGAACCATGCAGGATCGGCCGCATTGAAAGCCGGAGCAGGATAGATGGCAAAATAGAATGTTCCTACACCCAAAGTTCCATTGGAAGCTTGAGCCTCAACAGTCATTTCACCGCTACCAGGCGTACAGCCCGAAGCCCCTGCCGTGGTTATCAATATATCCGGACCCGTTGTAATGGTAACCGTTGATATGTTTTGACATCCATTGGCATCAGTAATTTGTACGGTGTAATCTCCAAAATCAAGACCGGTAAAGGTATGATCATTGGTTCCTAAAGAAGTATCGTAGGTAAGGTTTACACTGAAATCAGTGTTGTATACCTGATAGATATAATCTGGTGTTCCTCCTGAAGCATCAACGGTTATGGTTCCCAATTCGGTGGTCGATGCAACACATGTAAGATTGGTGTGCGTTACATTTGGCAAAATAGGAGTTGGTTCAGAAATAACCACAGGGAACGGATCGGAAACACAACCTTTATCATCGGTTATGGTTACTTCATAAGACCCTGCTGGCAAACCTGTGGTCTGAGTTCCATAGTTGGTAGGCCCACTTGTTTCTACTACATTAATGGTGTATGGCGGAACGCCAACCGAGGTATCTATTACAACGTTCAGAGACCCGGTACTATCACCAAAACATAAGATATCTGTTGGGATAACATTGCTGATTACAGGTTGGGTTGCCGGAGTTACTATAACACTATTTGTTACTGTGGTACAAGTAGCCGTATCGGTAACACGGAACTGATAGGTTCCATCGGTATTTGTAGTGAATACGTTTCCAGTGAACCCGGTTGCAAAATAATTGGTTCCTCCATCGTTGGACCATTCGTAGGAATAGCTACCGGAACCACCAGTTGCATTAATGGTTATGCTGGCATCGACCAAACAGGTCAAATCACTGTTCAACGAAGCTGAAGCGGTCAATGCTGGATTAATGGTTGCAGTATCCGTGGCTGTACATCCGAATGCATCTCGTACGTCTATGGTATAGGTTCCTGCCGTTAAGTTTTCAAAAAGGTATGTTGTACCGTTGGTCGGTGTGGGCGTCATCCATGCACCGCCATTCAAACTAAATTGATAGGTACCGTTTCCGTCGGTAACATCTACTTGAATACTTCCATCATTATTTCCACTATAACAAAGTGTAGGTGTTAGATTAAAAGCGATGGTTGCCGGAGGATCAATTGTTATATTGGTCGTGTCCTCACATAAATTAATATCCCTTGCACGGATCACATAATCCCCTGCGGCAAGTCCGGTAAACACATTGGAAGTTTGGAAAGTTGTGATTATACCTCCCAGATCATCTTCTAGCTGGTATTGATAAGCAGGTGTTCCATCGGTGGCCGTGGCCGTGATGGTTGCACCTCCGTTGGTACAGGTCAGCACATTGGTTATTGTTGCGGTTACATCCAGAATATCGGGCTGTGTCAAGGTTTGGTTCAACACCACTGAACAGGCAGGGTCCCGTAGATCAACTATGTTGATGGTATGTGCGCCTGCTGCGAGTCCGGAAACAGTTATAGGACTGGCAAATTGGGCGGCCGATACAGCACCGCCATCCACTTGATACGTAAATCCGATTGCTGGATCAAAGTTTTCAGCTTCAAAAACGATAGTTCCGTCCGCAGCACCATTACAGGAAATATTGGAAAAGGAAGTAATGGCACCATCAAAGGCACGGCCATCTTCAACTGTTACATTCAAGGTTAAGGAATCGGTACAAACCTCGGGCGTTTGATGCGCTTCAATATCATCGATTGCGATGTCGTTTCCACCCGTTACCGCAGAATTTGTTCTAATAACAATATCCAAGTTGGTGTTGGCACCAGGATTTAGGGTTACGGAATAATTCTGCCAGTCGTTTACTCCATTGTTTTTTGGTACATTTCCAGTAGTTGTACTAGCAATTACGGTTCCGCTACCATCAACTAGCTGGATATCTATATCTGGATCTGCACCACCTTGACCATTTCTTAAAAGATTAAAAGCCCATAATGAAATTGTAATGTCCCTATTTGGAACAACTTCTATATCTCTTTTGGCATAAATGATCCCATTGGGACCTACTGCCCCGCCAACATTCATGGCCAAAAATCTACCATTTGGTAAACCCGAATGGTCATTTGGACTTAACCATGTTAGGTAAGGATTGACAATGTTTTGGGTTACAGAATATTCCCCATCCTGTATATGTGTGTCAATGGCCCATCCACAAGAGTTTGCTGCACCACTTTGTGGTTCGTAACAATAGGCTGGATCAACCTCGGGAATACTGGTATTTGGTCCAATCCCAAAGTTTTCGGAAAGGAGTATGCTTGGAGAAGGGGTTAAGTTGCTGGTGTAATTTACCGTAATGGTATGGTTGCCCACGGGTACGTTTGGAAATACATTATTGGTATCCGGTGTGTTAGGCGTACCATTAATTTCGTAAGTATAGTCAAATTCGGTGCTGCTTGGTGTTACCGTAATGGTTCCTTCACCATCACACTCGTAATCAACAGTTGCGGTTGCGGTTGGGGGTGTTGGTTCTGGATCAATGGTTACGGACATTGGGTAGGTACACAGGTTGGCATCCCTAATGTAAAGGGTGTGTGTCCCCGGCAATAGATATCCAATGGAACTTGCCCCGTAGTTGGAACCGCCATCAAAACTGTATTCGTAAGGAGCTGTACCTCCAATGGCATTGGTGATACGCACCTCAGCACCCATTCCAGGGAAACATTCTGCCAAGGCAGTTACCGCGGCAGAAGCCGAAAGGGTCAAAGGTTCAGTAATGGAGTAAATTTGGTTCACTTCGCAATTGTTGGCGTCGCGAACCCTGATATTATAGCTACCCGCTGCTTGATTTACAAAAATATTGGAAGTTTGATAGGTGGCCCCATTATCAATGCTGTAGGTATAAGGTGCTTCACCACCTGTCGCAGTTATGGTAATTTGGGCTTGAGCTTCACCACTACAAAGAATGTCCGTATTGGCAATGGTTAAGGCCAATGGATCGTCTTGAAGAATGGTAATATCGTAAACGGCCTCGCAATATCCTGCGGCACCATTGTTATCTCTTACGTACACATCGTAATCTCCTGCCCCAGAAATAGTAATGGGGTTTGCAGCTGCGAAATCCCCAGCGGTTGGTGTAGCCCCATTATTTACAATGGCATATACGTAATTTCCATCTCCTCCGGCCGCTGTTACGGTCACATCCGTATCTGTTCCACAGGCTGTTATGTTGGGCGCTGATGCCGTTACACTAAGTTCTGGATCAATGGTGATGGATGCCGAATCGGTACAATCATTACCGTCCCTAACATCAATGGTGTAGGTTCCCGGGCCGAGGCCTGTGAATATATTTATGGCCACAAACGGACCTCCATTTAGGCTGTATTCATAATTTCCATCTCCTCCAGATGTAACATTGGCCGTTAAAGTCAATCCCGAGGCATCATCATAACAAATATCGTTCGGAACAATATCCAGAACGGGAGCGATGGCTTCATTAATTGTAAAAGTGTCCGTAAACACACAAGCATTGGCGTCGGTAACGGTGTAGGTATAGGTACCACCAATATTTAAACCGGTGAACAGGCCGTTAGCTTGTGCTGCTGGCAGTACGTATCCTGCTGGGCCAGCAGTAATTTCGTAAGTATAACTTCCCCATCCATCAGCCGCAACAATATCTACCGAACCATTGGCTACACAAGTGGGTTGTGCCACAGTAACTGAAGCGTTGAGTGCTGCAGGCGGAGCTACAACGGTAACACTTGCGGTGTCCGTACAGTTGGTAAAGTTATCGGTAACGGTAATGGTATAGGTTCCTTCGGCCAATCCAGAAAGAGTGATTGTTCCATTGGTTTCGGCGGTTCCCGAAAATGTTGCAGGACCAGTTACGGAATAATCATAATCGGTATTGAAGTCGGATACATTGTACCTTATTTCTCCATCTGAATCACCAAAACAGGTAATGTTGTTCAGCAATTGACCTGTTACTGCGATTTCGGTTACAGGGTCAATGGTAAAACTTTCATCATAGAAACAACCATCGTTATCGGTTACCCGGAACATATAGGTTCCTGGAGACAGACCTGCAAAGGTTGCATTGTTTCCGTTGTTTACTGCACTAACGGCAGGGGAAATAATTTCATAGATCAAATTAGGCGTTCCACCTGTAACGGATAGGGTTACGTCCGAAACAAAAGTCGGACAAAGGGGATCGGTTGCCGTAAAACCAATATCGGTTGGAGGATCTAAAGGATCTATGGTAACAGAATCCGCAAAGGTACAAAGGTTGGCATCTCTTACAGTTATAGTATATGTTCCATCCGTGAGGTTGGAAAATGTTTCTTCTAACAAGGTGCCGGAATCGGGACTAAAATTAACCCCGTCTATGCTGTATTCGTAAGGGGCAGAGCCACCTTGAACATTGAACATTCTTATTTCTCCTAGTTGTGTACAAGTATAATTTTGTGAGATTTGAATATCTGCATCAAGAGCAAGAGTAGGTCCTGAAATACTTTGATATTCGAAGTAATCACAAGAAGCACTTCCTTTTCTTTGATTTATTACAATAACGTAATCGCCACTGTTCAATCCCGGAAAATTACCAGAGGTATTTGTGGCTATTGCATTGTTCAAATCGTAATTGTTCTCATCAAAACCAGTGGCATCGAATAGATAATATGTAAGTTGGTAGCCATTGCTGCTTAAGAGATTAAAAGTAATTGTACCAGATGCATCTCCATAACAAAGTACGTCGGTAACCGTGGTTGGATCAAAATCTGCAGATGGTCTAAATTCAATTGTTACAGGGTTTGAAATATCGTGACAGTTATTTCTATCCACAACAACAAATGTGTATTGACCCGGGTCATAAATGTCAAATATTTGACTGGTTTGATATGCAGAGGCCGGAATGTCGTTTACTGAGGGATAGGAAATAATTGTATTGCCCCCTTCATCAATATAGGACCATATGGCATATGTATGTGGAGTCTTTCCTCCTGATGACTCCATTAGAATATTACCTTCTCGACAGGTTATGTGTTGTGAAATTCGCGCGGTAAGTTCTAGGTCTGTCAAATCGTTAATGGTAACTTGTTCGGTATAGTCGCAACCATCATCTGTGGTTACGGTGACGTCGTAAACACCATCGTTCAGATTTTCAAAAGTGTAATTGTTATCGTTGGTTGGTCCGTGGGTATCCACCACGGTGCCTCCACTTGAAATTTCGTAGTAATATTGCGCCTCAACATTGAGAACGGAGATGGCAATTTCTCCCAACCCGTTACAATCGGTGTCTTGGGGAACAACATCTACCTGGAAATCCCTATCCAGAATACCAATATTGTCCAACACAAAAATACAACCATCGGTTACTCCTTGTTGTCTTATTTCCACCATGTAGGCACCGTTGGTGTCAATATCAAAGCTAGGGCTGGATTGGTAAGGAGCTATAATCGTTCCTGTGGTCTGGTTCACCAATTGGAACTCATAAGTCAAAGGGACATTGGTAACGGTGATGTTTCCATCGGTATCACATATAATATCGCTGCTGGTGTATCTCGGATCCAAGGGATTCTTGTAAATATTGAAATAGAATCTACTGAAGCATCCATCCTCATAATAGATAACCAATCTATATTGGCCAGTGTCCGAAGCCAAGAAATCGTTTCCGGTATGAACCACATTCCACGTACAACCGGTATTTGTGTTAGCACAACCATCTACGGGGTCTCCACAGCTAGATTCGTCCAGTTGTTCCCAATCGATTCGTGTAGCATCGGGAATGTTGATCTGTAGAAGTTCTGTATCGTTAAGTCCGCACAAGAAAATTTCGGGCAGTTCACTACCGTCGTTCGGGCATATTTCAATATCACCATCTATGCTGTTCGATGGGTCGTTGATCAAGGCTGTAATTGGGTTGGATTGAACCGAACCAAACAACTCTACGGTAATTATTTCTTGAAAGTCTTTACATGGGTCGGCCACTTGCTTGTCCACAATATAAGTGCCCACTTCGGTAACCAACATGGTGCTGGGATCCGTATCTGAATCGGCATCGGTAATAACCGTATCGATTCCTATATCAATTTGATTGTTACCGTTTTCGTCGCGGTACCAAATGTAGTTGTCAAAGTTATCTCCCGCGTTCAACAAAACATCGTCCCCACAGAGTTGTACGGTCCTACTAAAGTTACAGGCGCTAAGGTCGTCCAACAAGAAGTTTGTGGCACCAGGAGAACCAAATCCACAACCATCAAAATCGTAAACACTGGGGTCATCGGTAATTTGGTTTGAGTTCAAAACACCCTGATAAGTGGAATATGCCAAATTTTGAATGATATCGGTACAGGCATCGATAAAGTCGAAACAGTTTTCGGCCACTTGTACCCGCATACGGATAACTGCTGGTGGATCTCCTTCCTCAACAATATCATCGGGAATGGTAAAAACTATGGTTCTGGTTGCAGGATCGAAGGTATAGGTTACCCCAGAGGGCATGGTTATACTGGATTCGTCCAAGGTCACATTTATGGGAAGAACGTCCCTTATGGTATAATTTGTGGCATCGTCGTTTCCTACGTTTTGGAAAGTAAGCACATAATCCAGATATTGACCTAGGTGCACACCTTGTCCAGTAATATCGTTACCACCTATATCCTCGACGGTTTTGGCCAAGTTGATAGATGGTTCAATGATCTCCACATCCAAGGAGGTGAAGAAAATATCGTATTTATCCTGTGAAGACGAAGCTCTTAATGTTGCCCCTGTTTCTCCGTTGGGTATTACGGACCGGCTCGGGTTTGGTATGGTGAACAGATCTACGTCCCAACCCAAGGTGTTGATACTATTGGGGTTACGATTGGTTTGAATTACCCCTTCGTTGGTAATATTACTATTAAAAAAGTTATTGGATGGATTTGCCGTGTTGGACAATGTGGTGAAAGACCCATTGCTATCTGCTCTAATGGACAGTCGATCCCCGGTAATACGGTTATCTCCTTCCAAGGCGGCTACACCAAGTTTTGCGTTTACCGGGAAAGGTGCTGGCAAAGTGGTAAATCCGCTAAAGGGAATATCTACTGTTTCTCCGGATTTAATACCGGCATATCCGTCAAAAGTAGTGATGTATTTTCCTGGATAGGTCGGGTTTTCATAAACGATCACTAAAGACCAACCTCCGGAAACGCCTCCAGTAACGTTATCTCCCGAACTGGCCCGTACATTGGCCACGGTATATTCTCCATCTGGATTGGTCAAGCCCGTTAATATGGATGTTACATCTTTATAGCAGGCATATGGAGCGTAGCTGCCGAAATCGGAATCTCCATTACCATCAAAAAGAATTTCATCGGCAGTTAGATCTACGTAGCCGGCACCTGGCACCCTAAACTTGATTTCGTCAAAATCCGTCTGGCGGTTGTTATCTCTATAAACGGCAGACCAATATAGTCCCGCATATCTAATTCTTGAACAATCCGAATCTGGTACTGCCAAAGTTGCACTACTTGAGCTAAAGGTACTAGGGTCGCCATCAACATCAATATATTGCATGTTGAGGTCATCGTTGTAACTGGATCTTGAACCAGTGCTATTGTATGGGTCTTCCGGATCTCTATTTCTGGAGTCCCGGTTTACTATATTATTGGCAATAAACGTAAGGTCTCCCCTAATTTCGTTTGCGTAACGAACATCGAAATCGTTTTTTACTTGTGAAAATCCCGCGTATGCAAACAAGAGTAAACAAGTAGTTATGCCCCACCTGAGTAGTGATACTTTCATAAGTGTGGTGGTTAAATGGTTGTGTTTGGTTTTATTCGCATGATCCACATATCGTCTTCATACGATGCGTTGAGTTTGGTATAGTAAGAGGTCAATGCATTGCTCCAAGTATCGTGTTTTTTTAAGTACACATACCTGTGCTTGTCCTGGGGGCTTATAAAGTAACTGGCATGTAGTCCTCTGGCATTTAGTTCTTTAACAAATTCTTTCGCGCTTGTAGAGTTTTCGAACACATTGGCAATAATGTAATACCCTTCGGGCAATCCTTCTCCAGAATGGGTTCTTATTACCACATGGCGTTTTTCTCCAGAATTTGCTGAGATGTTTTTGGACAATAAGCTATTTCCATATTTGGATTTTTTTGTATTGCTTTCTTCATTGTAGCCAGCAATTGGCGAGTTTCCTCCGTTTACGTTCATTACCCAGGCGTCTCCTTGGTAAGTGCCGTTCATTTTTGTGCGATAGGCATGTAAAGCTTCTTTCTTGTCGTTAAACTCGGCGATATAAACATAGTTGAGTCCGTTTTTTGGATTTTCAAAGTAATCGGCCTCAATGCCTTGTGCCTGTAGTTTTTCTATAAAAGAATGCAGGTTGTCCTTGTCCCTAAACACATTGGCGATCAAGTAATGTCCGCTTTCCACATTTGGAACAACATGAGCTTTGTATTTTACTTTAGTGTTTTTTGTATTTCTATAGGTTCTGTCCTGTTTTGCCCTTGCAGTTGAGGCATAGGCCTTATTGGTATTATCCTTTGCTTCGTTGATCTTTATTACCTTTTTGGTAGCTGTAGTATTGGATAGACCATGGTTGGCAAGCGGTTGCTTTTTTCTTGTTACGATATCGGCACTGTCCATATTGGCGAAGTACACTTCTTTGGCCTTTTCCTCCAGCTCCGGGTTTTGTCCACGGGTTTCGCGCTGTACCATCTTCATAACGGTCTCAAAGCGTTTTTCAAGATCTTGCCTACGGTTGGATTCTATGGAATCTTGACGCATGAGCAATTCATCGAGAATGGCATCGTTTTCTGCCAATTTATCTTTTAATTGGGCTATTTCGAGGTCTTTATCGGTAATGCTTAAACTGTCCTGGGGTACATCTTCTTCGTTCGACACTAAGTCTTCTCCTTCTTTTTCCAACATTACCCTGTCTTCCGTTAGATTGGGGGTAAAGGAATAGGCGAGAGAGATTTCGTGGGTGACCCCAAAGTTTTCGAACTCGTTGGACAATCCTTTTTCTACTGTATATCCCAGCGATATATTTTTGGTAAGGTTAAATCCTAAACCTGCCGATGCACCATAAAAGTCATCGTAGCCAGCTTGCACCCACCCTAGTTTTGGCAAATCCAAAATAAGGTTACCACCAAGGGTAATTTCTTCTTCACCTACTTTGCGCACCCTTGCCAATGGCATTAAACGGGCCTGTTCCATAATACCTGTTCCGTTTTCGAACTGATGGGTATATTGTAAGTGACCGGAATAGGTTTTTTCGTTAAAATCGGTTACCGATTCGCTGGTTTTAAGATTATAATCGAAAAGGTTCTCTGCAAAACCACCAATATCGAATTTACCAATGGAGAAGTTGAATCCTGGTTGAAAGCTTACCAAGGAGCTACTTTCCAAGGTATTCAAAAACGGGTCATCTTCAACAGAGTTTACCCGATCTTGGTTAAATGCACTTTGGTAGTAGCTAACATTAGCACCAAAGGTAAAAGTACTGTTGGTGCTTAGCCTAACACCATAGGCGTAGTTGGCATGTACACCAAAATTGTTGAACAGCCCTTCCCTGTTGGTGAACAAGCTTAAACCCACACCACTTCTATCGCTAACTCTACCACTATAGCTTAAGAAGTAAACCTGGTTATTGTCATCAAAAGATACCGACTGGTTTCTGTGGAATAGATTGATGTACGACTTGTCTTCCCGAACCGTGGAAAAGGTGGGGTTCAACAAGAACCGATTGAACTTCAAAAGGTTTTGAGAAGGCACGTTATAGGGTACGTACACTTCCTCTTCCTGTCCTCTCGTTGGTGAGAAGGCAAGTAGCAAGAAAGTTAGTAATAGTAGAGGTTTGTTGATTTGCATTGCTGCTTATTTAATAACTGTGATAGTTCCTTGTTTAAGGCTTTTACCACCTCGCGTGATCTTGTAATAGAAAATCATGCTCTGTTTGTTAAAAGATGTGGTGGATTGAGGCCAATTATTTTCGTAGCCGGCTTGGCTGAATACCTGTTCTCCGCGCTCATTAAATATGGTAACGAGAACGTTGGGGTCTCTGGAATAAGTGTTCGGCAAAACCCATAGGTCGTTGATTCCATCACCGTTCGTAGTTATAACGTTCGGTATGGCAAACATATCCCTATAGGTTATTGTGATCACCTTGCTAAGGGTACATGTACCAAAGCTGGCAATTAGCAAGTATTCTCCTTCTTCTGTAAAGTCGTAAGAATTACTGGATGATATTAGGTTGTTGCCAGCATCGTACCACTCATAGGAGTCGGCACCGCTAGCGGTAATTGTTTCGGTTTCCCCTTCGATTATGATGAGGTCTTTGGATTTATCCAGTACCAGTAAAGACTCATCAAAATTAGTTATGGTCACCTCATTGGAAATCAATGGACAATCATTTGTGTTTATGATCAATTGATATACACCGGCAGCGGTTACGGTAAGTGCTTCAGAAGTCGTATCTACTACGGTACCATCTTTTTGCCATTCAAAGGCTTGGTCGGTAAGATCCAATCCACTATTTAATACAATAGCTTCTCCTCCTTCACAGAGCACCGTGCTATTTGCGGTTATTGCCAAGGATTCATTCGAAGCTAGTCGAACTTCAAGTCCATTGGAAATAGCATCAAAAGTGTCTATAGATCCAAATAAGGTATAATTTCCATTGCCCTCTTGATCGGATATGGTGATAGTTTTGGAGTTTTCCCCAGCTATGTTGGTACCTTCTTGCTTCCACTGGTAACTGAAAGAACTTTGTAGATCGGCCGTAACATCTGTTTTGGAGCCGTTTTCGCCAACGGCATTTATAGTCGTTAAGCTCATGGTTGCGTCGGTACTCGCACAAGAAGTGTAAGTGCCCACATAGTCGATTACGAGTTCAAAGGAATCTGGTGAAACCACTGTTGTAGTAGCGGAAGTTATAGGTGCCGGGGTACACGGACCACCATTTTCGGTTACTTCCACATAGTACTCGCCCACAGTATCAATATCCAACGAACTATTGGTTGCATCAGTAATGGGCGAACCATTTTTATACCATTGATAGGTAGCATTGGTCGCACTGGTACTTACGGATAAGGTTTTATTCTGAGCCGGAAGCAAAACAATACTTTCTTCATGGTCCAAAGTGATATCAAAAGAACCTGAACTAGTTATGTTGACGGCATCGGATGATTCTTTGCATATTCCGGAACCTTCTATTTCTACAACATAAGAACCTTCAAACCCTGAGATGTTGGTATTTACTGTATACGAGCTACCATTAACCATAGGGCCACTGACTATATTTCCGTTTTTATACCAGGTATAGGTATAGCCCATTCCGCTAATGTTCGCCTCCAAAAGATGTGTTGCACCGGGACAAACCTCAATGGAACTGGCTCCGTTAATAGCAAGCCCAGAACTGGTTCCAGTTGTTATTTCTATGGTATTGGACAAGGTGTTGGCCGAGCCCGAACAATTGCCATAATCTAATTCTACGTAGTACATTCCAGGATCAGAAACGGTGATGCTCTCTGATTTTTGAGGAAGTAGTGTACCGCTTCGATACCAATTGTAGATATAAGAATCTGCATTTGGGATATTGTGCGGCTTTAAGGTTACCGATCCTCCCCCACAGATTTGAATCTGGCCTCCGGAAGGGATGGTTCCGCTCCCGTTCTCACTAATTAGCAATGGTGAACTATAGTCGATAAAGTACATGGAAAATGCATCAGACGGCGGACTGGTCTTGGCCGGGCTGGTGCTGCGTACCCTCATTTTAAAGTTGTCACCTCTCATGTTCGTTGGCAGGGCAAACTCAAACTCAAAATCAAAAGTTCCGTTTTTGTCGCTAACCCTGGCAAGTTCGGTAGGTGAAGAAAAGTATCCATCGCTATCCGATAATTCAAGGATAAATTCGTTGCTACTGTCCACCATGGGCGGTAGCCAAGTAAAGTTTACGAAGTATTCGTTAAAACCTGCCGATGCACAAACCGCGGTCCAAGCGGAGTTTCCGGCTAGGTTGGGGTTGTCTGCGGGTACAGGTTTGTTGAGAATTTGAGCGTGTACGCTCAGGGTACCAAATAGCACAAAAGCCAAGGCCAGAACTAAAATGCTATTTGTTGAATTACTTTTTTTCATCACCGTTAGATTTTAAGAGGTTATGGGCCATATAGCCCTGTTAGTTTGTGCCCCTTAATAGTAATTCTTTCAAAAGACGGTGTTCAGGCGTCTCTTTTTCATATAGTAATCCAATAACAAATATGATTCTATTTTCGACGAATGGAAAGATATTGTTGTAGGTCGCTGAAAATCTGTTGTGAAAATGCCTACTTTGTATACACAGATGCACTAAAAATAGCTATCAACATGGGATTTTACTACATTTGCGCATCAAATCAAGGGTATGTCAGAAGAAGCTAGATCGCTCAATTTTATAGAACACATTATCGAGGAGGACCTTACCAAGGGGTATACCAAGAACGATTTAAGGTTCCGATTTCCTCCTGAACCCAATGGGTATTTACACATTGGCCATGCAAGTTCCATTTGTCTCAATTTTGGATTGGGATTACGGTACAACGCACCTGTTAATTTACGTTTTGACGACACCAATCCGGCCAAGGAGGAGAAAGAGTATGTTGAAGCGATTAAAAACGATGTGGAATGGCTCGGTTTTAAATGGGACAAAGAGTGTTATGCATCCGATTATTTTCAGCAGTTGTACGATTGGGCCGTATACTTGATTAAGGAGAAAAAGGCTTATGTAGATAGCCAAACTTCCGAACAAATTGCCGAACAAAAAGGTACACCTACCGAACCAGGTAAGGAAAGTCCGTACAGAAATCGTTCCGTTGAAGAGAATTTAGAGCTTTTCAATGGTATGAAAGAGGGGCGGTTTAAAGACGGGGAACATGTTCTTAGGGCTAAGATTGACATGGCATCTTCCAATATGTTGATGCGTGATCCGGTAATGTATCGAATTTTGCACAAAGCACATCACAGAACAAATACCGATTGGTGTATATATCCCATGTACGACTGGACGCATGGCGAAAGCGATTATATTGAACAAGTATCTCATTCTTTGTGTACATTGGAGTTTTTGCCCCACAGAGAACTCTACGATTGGTTTTTAGACCAAGTGGTATCTTCCAATAAACTTAGGCCAAAACAACGGGAATTTGCCCGTAGGAACCTAAGCCATACCGTTGTGAGCAAGCGTAAACTGCTGCAATTAGTGGAAAAGGGTGTTGTTTCCGGGTGGGACGACCCAAGAATGCCAACAATTTCTGGATTGCGAAGAAGAGGTTTTACACCTGAGTCCATTAGAAATTTTGCGGATACCATCGGTATTGCCAAAAGGGAAAACGTGGTAGATGTCTCGTTATTGGATTTTTGTGTTAGGGAGCATTTAAATAAAATTGCACCACGGGTCATGGGCGTTTTAAACCCATTAAAAGTGGTTATTACCAACTATGAAGAAGGAAAAGAAGAATGGTTGGTGGCCGAGAACAATCCGGAGGATGAGTCCGCAGGAAGTAGACAAGTACCATTTTCCAGGGAAATTTATATAGAACAGGAAGATTTTAGAGAAGAGGCCAACAGAAAATTCTTTAGGTTAAAACTTGGTGGTGAAGTACGTTTAAAGAATGGGTACATTATAAAAGCCGAAACCTGCACAAAGGATAGCGAAGGTAATATTACCGAAGTGCAATGTACTTACGATCCAAAAAGCAAAAGTGGCTCCGGCACCGAAGAAAGTCTTCGAAAAGTGAAGGGAACTTTACACTGGGTCTCTGTACCACATGCCATTACAGCCGAGGTTAGATTGTACGATCGTTTGTTCACGGACCCAACACCAGATGGTCATAAGGACAAGGATTTTTTCGATTTTGTTAATCCAAATTCATTACAAAAGGTAACAGGTTATTTGGAGCCTAGCCTCAAAGGTTCACAAGTTGGAGACCAAATGCAATTTCAACGTATGGGATATTTTAATGTTGATAAAGATTCCACTCCAGAAAAGTTGGTGTTCAATAGAACGGTTACTTTAAGGGACACTTGGGCCAAATTGGAGCAAAAAGGATAGTATAAGACCTATTTATTCTGTACTTGTTTTCCATTGAGTTACCTTATCAAAAAGCTGCTTTTTATTTGCGTTTTGCAAGCGTTTTGTTTTTCTGGAATCTATTTGCATGATGTGGACCACTATGGTTGCTTAAAAGGCTTTATTCTTAATATTTTGTCAAAAGTTATCTAAAGCGTCAAGGATTAGAGCGATTGAATCGATCATCGTTCTTTTGGCGCTTTAATTTTAGAATAAATCAATTGTTCATCCGATTTATAATCCGACTGATTGGTTTGTTAAAACAAAGTTTAATTAAAAACAGATAACATTATGTCAAATAACACAGGAAACGTATTAACCGCATTATTAACCGGAGCCGTTGTGGGTGCCGGAATAGGAATTTTATATGCTCCGGACAAAGGAAAGAAAACCAGAAAGAAGATTAAAAAAAGTGCCGTTAAGGCCAAAGACGATCTTGCACAAAGTCTTCACAACGCCAAGGATGAGTTCTCTAAAACGGCGGATGCCAAAAAAGTTGAATTTGAGGAAAAATTGGAGGATACCCTTTCCAATATGAGCTATAAGGCCGATGATATTTTGGTAGCATTGGAGAAAAAGCTGGAAGACCTTAGAGAAAAGAATGCCCAACTTCAAAAGTAATATATGGCATTCGAAGACATTAAAGAGCAAGTGGGCTATGTAGAGGATGGTGTGAAGAACTACCTAAAAAACAGCCTGGACCTATACAGACTGCAGAGTTTTAAGTCCATGATGAAAGGCATCACTATGGCCACAAAGGCATTGTTTATAGGTGGCTTTGCATCAATTGCCCTTTTGTTTTTATCGATAAGCGCTGCTTTTTGGTTGGGATCATGGACGGGCAATACCGCAACGGGCTTTTTATTGGTAGGATGCTTTTATGTACTGATAGGTATTGTTCTTTTTATTCTCAGAAAAAGGATAGAAAAGCCACTTTTAAAACGATTTTCTAAATTTTATTTTGATGAGTTATGATGCATACAGAATACACATCTTTTGAAGAAATAGACCGAGACCTTAAAATCTTAAAGTTACAAAGGCAGATACAAGAGGAAAAGGTAAAATTAGCGGTACAGAATACCAAAGAGGAATTTTACCCAGCCAATATATTGGGAGGTTTGGCTCCATTGTTCCAAAAAATCGCAATCTCTTTGGTGGCAAAAAAATTGCTTAGAAAGTTAGGTTAGAATTTGGTAACCAGCACAAAAAAGGCTCCCGATCGGGAGCCTTTTTTATTGTTCATTACAAAGAGTTATTCGGTTGTGCCCGAATCTTTTTCGTTTTGTTTACGTTTCATGGCCTCTCCGATTTGGTTACTTGCTGTAAAGGATGCTACCATATTGTTCAGCATATCGCTACCCGCTTGAGGGGAGTTGGGCAATAGAATCAGGTTGGTGTCGGTTTCTTCACCAATGGCCTGCAAGGTATCGTAGTGTTGGGTAACAACGATCAATGCAGATGCTTCCTGGGAATTTATGCCCACTTTGTTCAATACTTCAACAGATTCTTCCAGTCCACGTGCAATTTCCCTGCGTTGGTCGGCTATACCTTGACCTTGCAAACGCTTACTTTCTGCTTCGGCCTTAGCTTTTTCTACTATAAGGATACGTTGGGCATCACCTTCAAACTGTGCTGCAATTTTCTCGCGTTCCGATGCATTTATTCGGTTCATTGCGGCTTTTACCTGCGCATCTGGATCAATGTCGGTAACGAGGGTCTTTATTATATCGTATCCATACTCGAGCATGGCATCTTGCAATTCTGATTTTACCGCGATGGCGATATCATCTTTTTTAACGAAAACGTCGTCCAGCTTCATTTTTGGAACTTCTGCACGCACAACATCAAAAACATAAGAGGTAATTTGGTCATGCGGATATTCCAATTTATAGAATGCTTCGTATACTTTTTCTCTGATTACAACATATTGCACGGACACCTTCAACTTTACAAAAACGTCGTCCAATGTTTTGGTCTCAACGATTACATCCAGCTGCTGGATCTTTAGGCTCAGTCTGCCGGCGATACGTTGGATTAATGGGATTTTTAGTTGAAAGCCAGAGTGTCTAACACTGGTAAACTTGCCGAATGTTTCAATTAGAACTGCAGTCTGTTGTTTAACAATAAAGATAAATTTGAATAAAATAATAAGCGCGACAAACGCAATAGGTATTAGTAAATAGTTGCCCATAGTGTTTAGATTTTATGTTAGAAATGGAAATTACAAAACTCGACCAATGTATTAGTAGTCAATTATTGAATATTGTTACAGTCGCTGAAAATCTAAAGTTGTTCAATGGCCGTACTTATGCGTTTTACACTTTCTTCTTTACCGATTAAAGCCATAATGTCGAATAGATGCGGCCCTTTCATATCTCCAACGATCACCAATCGCAGCGGAGGCATAACCTTACCGAACGAAAGTTCTTTTTGTCCTATCCAAGCCTTAACTTTTTCTTCTACTATGGCAGATTCAAAGTCATTTATATCTTTTAAGATATCAATAACTCCCTTCATAATGTCCGGCGTATCCTCTTTCCATTGCTTTTTTACCGCTTTTTCGTTGTAAGTGGTGGGCGCTGTGAAGAAATAATCGGATAGTTCCCAAAAATCCTTCACAAATACAGCACGCTCTTTTATCGAATAAACTACCTGTTTTATGTAACTGGAATTTGCGAAAATTCCTTTGGATTCAAGATCTACAGTAAATAGTTGGGCGAGTTCATCGTCGCTCTTTTTTTGTAGCCACTGTTGATTATACCAATTGTTTTTTTCTGGATCGAAACGCGCACCCGACTTGTTTACACGTTCCAGCGAAAAAGCGTTTACCAATTCTTGTAGGCTGAATATTTCTTGTTCGGTTCCAGGGTTCCAACCGAGAAGCGCCAAAAAATTGATCACCGCCTCGGGAAAAAAACCGGCTTCTTTATAACCCACGGATTGGTTCCAG
The DNA here is from genome assembly GCF_042134605.1 of Flagellimonas alginilytica. Taxonomy (GTDB): domain Bacteria; phylum Bacteroidota; class Bacteroidia; order Flavobacteriales; family Flavobacteriaceae; genus Flagellimonas; species Flagellimonas alginolytica. The sequence goes on from NZ_CP169638.1 coordinate 1,529,195, forward strand.
CTTAGTGGGAAAACAGGAAAACCTCCCTTTTCTCCATCACGCTTGCTCAATTTCCCTTTCCCTACTGGCTTCATGATCAATGGTAAGTGTGCAAATTCGGGTGCCTTCCAACCAAATGCATCATAAAGTAGTTGGTGCAACGCCAAAGAGGGCAACCATTCTTCACCACGGATCACATGGGAAATCTCCATTAGATGATCATCAACGATATTGGCTAAATGGTATGTGGGCATACCATCACTTTTAAACAAAACTTTGTCATCCAGAATATTGGTGTCTATTTTGATTTCACCTCTAATGCTATCGTTGAGAATGAGTTGTTGGTTCTCCGGCGATTTAAATCGAATAACATAATCCTCACCATTATCAATTTTCGACTTTATTTCTTCCGGGGATAGAGATAGGGAATTGGTCAGTTTTAGACGGTTATGCCAATTATAAATAAATGTTTTGCCTTTGGCCTCATGGTCTTTTCTGTGATGATCTAAGGTTTCCGGGGTATCAAAAGCGTAATAGGCTTTATCTTTTGCAATAAGATCAAGAGCATATTGTTTGTAGAGATGTTTTCGTTCACTTTGACGATATGGACCAAAAGCGCCTTCTTTGCCTGGACCCTCATCAAAGGGAATTCCGGACCAGTTTAAGGAGTCTATAATATATTGTTCGGCACCCTCTACGAACCTGTTCTGATCGGTATCTTCTATACGAAGTATAAAATCGCCATTGTTTTTTCTGGCGAACAAATAATTGAACAATGCGGTTCGCAGGCCTCCTATGTGAAGGGGACCGGTGGGACTAGGTGCAAAACGGACACGTACTTTCTGATTCATAACAGTGTTGGATTTGCTCGCAAAGATACGTTCCCCCACACAAATTGGAAAGATTTTGGATGCTTGCTTTCTGTAGTTGGGATAATTGGAAAAGAGTAAGGTTTAACAAAATTTTTCTGTTGGTTTACTAAGGATCAGGTAATTTGGTAAGACAAATGCATTATTGTGAATGGATATCAGCACATATTAGATAAGTTAGAGGACTTCACTAAACGATTTTATACCAAAGAATTGATTAAAGGTTTGTTCTTGTTTTTAAGCTTGGGAACAATTTTATGGTTTGTTGTTGTTGGATTTGAATACTGGCTCTGGTTGGATAATGCTTGGAGAATGGTGCTGTTCTGTGTTTTTATTTTGGTGGAGCTGTATTTATTGTACCGTTATATAGCGGTTCCTTTGCTGTTTCTTTTTAAAATCCGAAATGGAATTGACTCAAAAGAAGCCTCTAAACTTATTGGATCACATTTTCCAGAGGTAGGAGATAAACTCTATAATTTATTGGAACTATCGGATAACAATGAAAAAACAGAATTGTTGTTGGCCAGTATTGATCAAAGAGCCGAACAACTAAAGCCGGTACCCTTCACAAAAGCAGTGGATTTTAGAGAAAGCTATAGGTATGCAAAATATGTGGTAATACCCCTGATGCTTTTAGTTTTTATTTGGTTAACAGGAGATTTGGTGTCGTTTTTCAACTCCCATAAAAGGGTTGTGCAATACGATACCGCCTTTGAGAGACCTGCACCTTTTTCATTTGTTTTATTGAACAACACATTGGAGGTTATGGACAGCCAAGCCTTACTAATCCAGGTTAGAACTGTTGGCGAGGTTCGTCCCGATCAAGTGGAGATCGTTGTTAATAATGAGCCGTTGTTAATGCAGAAAAAGAACGATTTTTATGAATATACTTTTCAAGCGCCAGTATTAAGTTCAAAGTTCTATTTTTCTGCTAATGGATGGAATTCCAGAACATACACTGTAAATAGTTATAGGACTCCATCATTGGTGGATTTTACGTTGGAGTTGGATTTTCCAAAGTATTTAAACCGGGTGTCTGAGAAGGTTAGCGGTACCGGGAATGCGGATATCCCGGAAGGCACCAAGGTGACATGGACTATTTTTGGAAACTATGTGGAAGACATAAAGATGATAGCTATGGATACAGTCCTTGCTTTTCAAAAAGATGGTGATCTATTTAATATTGATAGAAAAATATTTAACGATTTTGATTATGAACTGCGGACATCCAATGAGAGGGTTAAGGATTTTGAAAAACTCTCGTATCGTTTAAACGTGGTCAAAGATCAAAAAGCTACGGTACAAGTAGATCAAGTATTGGATTCATTGAACCCGAACGAATCATATTTTATTGGGGAAGCGGCCGATGATCATGGGATAAGTGATATTCGTTTGGTGGTTTACCCAACGGATGATTTAGAAAACCAGCAACGCTTGTCTTTGGAAAAGCCAAATAGCAATGTATATCAGTTTTACTACACTTTTCCTTCTGGATTGGCATTGGAAAGTGGTAAACAGTACAAGCTGTTTTTCGAAATTGTTGATAATGATGGAATTAGAGGCGGCAAGGTGACAAAAAGCGCTACGTTTAATGCCACTATATATAGTTATAAAGAGTTGATAGACAGGGAGATGGAGCATCAGAGCACTACTTTGAAAAAGTTGGATAATACATTGGAAGAATATAAGAAACAAGAAGATATACTGTCCGAGATCTCTAATTTACAAAAGGAGGAAAAGGCGCTTAATTATGAAGAGAAAAACCAGATAAAGAATTTTTTGAACAAGCAAAAACAACAGGAAGAGCTGATGCAAAAATTCAGCAATGATTTGAACAAAAGTATAGAGAAAAGTTCGCAGGATACTGAGCTTAAAAAAATGCTTCAGGAACGTTTGGAACGACAAGAGGCAGAGGCTAAGAAGAATGCCGAGCTTTTGGAAGAATTAAATAAAATTGCTGAAAAATTAGAAAAGGAGGAGTTTCAGAACAGGCTGGAGGAGCTAGGTAAAAATCAAAGTAAGAATGCAAGGAACCTCGAACAGATCTTGGAATTGACCAAAAAGTACTACGTTACTGAGAAAGCCAATCAAATAGCTAATAATCTTGAACAACTAGCTAAGAAGCAAGAAATATTGTCGGAATTAAAATTGGGTCAGGAGTTTAGTGACAAAGATCAGAACAGATTAAATGATGAATTTAAGGAGCTGGAAAACGAGATTCGAGACCTGGAGAAGGACAATGATAAGCTTCAAAAACCATTGGACTTAGGTACGGATAAGAAAAAGACAGATGCTATTAAACAGGATCAAGAGGAGGCGCTAGATGAAATTAATAAGCATCAAGGATTGGAAGAATCTTCTCAAACGGAAGAGAGACAACAAGCTGGAAGGAACGCTTCCAAAAAGCAAAAGTCCGCTGCCCAGAAAATGAATGAAATGAGTCAGTCCATGAAATCCAGCGCCAGCTCCGCCAGCGGTGAAACAGATGCTGAGGACGCAGAAATGTTAAGGCAAATATTGGATAATTTGGTAACGTTTTCTTTTCAACAAGAAAATTTATACGATAGCATTCAGAACGCCGATGTTGACATTTCTCAATTTTCAAGAACAGTAAAAAACCAACAAAACTTACGTAGGTTGTTCGAACATGTGGATGATAGTCTATTTGCGCTTTCATTGCGTAGGGCAGAATTGTCCGAATTTGTCAATGAGCAAATAACCGAAGTGTATTATAACATAGACAAATCATTGGAAAGTATAGCCGAAAATCAGATTTATCAAGGAGCATCTTATCAGCAATATGTTATTAACGCCACAAATGCATTGGCTGATTTCTTGGCCAATGTGCTGGATAATATGCAACAAAATATGCAACCGGGACAGGGTAAGGGGTCTGGTCAGGATTTTCAATTACCGGATATCATTCAAGGGCAAAAGGATATCCAGGAAAAAATGAACGGAAGTGGTAAACAGGGACAACAATCCCAAGGTGAAGGCCAGAAGTCTGGTAAGAGTAGTGGCGGTCAAGAAGAGGGGAATGCAGGCGGTCAAGGTAGGGGACACAAAGGAGAGAAAGGAGAATCTGGTTCTACGGGAAGTTCTGATAGCAAAGACCAAAATGGCGCGCAAGAGGGAGGCAATGGTATTGGTGAAATGGACCTGAACGAGGTTTACGAAATTTATAAGGAACAACAATATTTAAGGGAAAAGTTGGAACAGGAATTAGAGGATATGTTACAAGAGTCTGATAAAAATCTCGCTAAAAAGCTGGTTCACTTAATGGAAGAATTTGAGAATGACCTATTGCAGAACGGTATTACGGAACATACCCAGAGTAAGGCTAACAACATTCAACATCAATTGATGAAGCTCGAAAATGCAGCTATGGAGCAAGGTGAGAAAAAAGAAAGGGAAAGTAGCACTAGCATTAAAAGATTCGATAACCCCATTACTACACGACCGGAGCTCCTTCGGGATTATAGAAATAGCATTGAAATATTAAATAGACAAGCACTACCTTTGCGCCAAAATTTTGAAAAGAAGGTAAAGGTTTATTTCGATAATGATTGATTTTCATTTTAAAAGTGATTTTGTTTTAGAGAACAAACCCAAGTATTCGGATTGGATAACTAGGGTAGTAGATTCAGAAGATTATTCGGTGGGTCAGATCGATTATATTTTCTGCACAGATGATTACTTGTTACAATTGAACAAGGAGTACTTGAATCACGATACGTTAACGGACATCATTACTTTCGATTATACAGATGGATCGGTTATTTCTGGCGACGTTTTTATTTCTACCGAGCGTGTTGAAGAAAACGCTAAAAAGTTTAAGGAAGATTTTTTGGATGAGCTACGCAGAATAATGAGCCATGGGGTGTTGCACCTTACTGGATATAAAGATAAAACGGTTGCCGAAAAAGAGTTAATGCGCAAAAAGGAAGATGAAAAAATTAAAATGTTCCACGTGGAACCATAGCTATGTTTGAAAAGGAATATGACGTAATTGTTGTTGGTGGAGGACACGCTGGGGCGGAGGCTACCGCTGCCGCCGCGAATATGGGCTCAAGCACTTTGCTGGTCACTATGAACCTACAAACGATTGGGCAAATGTCGTGCAACCCTGCAATGGGTGGAATTGCAAAAGGTCAAATTGTTCGAGAAATAGATGCATTGGGCGGATATAGCGGTATAATCACGGACAAGTCGGCCATTCAATTTAAAATGTTGAACAAATCCAAAGGCCCCGCTATGTGGAGTCCCAGAGCACAGAACGATAGAATGCGGTTTGCTGAGGAATGGCGCATGGCTTTGGAGAATACACCAAATGCCGATTTTTATCAGGAAATGGTAAATGGTTTGTTGATTGAAGGGGATAAAGTAGTGGGCGTAAAAACAAGTCTTGGGCTCGAAATTAGAGGCAAGGCGGTTGTTTTGACCAATGGAACTTTTTTAAATGGGTTGATCCACATCGGGGAAAAACAATTGGGAGGAGGAAGAGCTGGTGAGAAAGCGGCGACAGGTATTACTGAACAGTTAGTTGACCTTGGTTTCGATAGTGGACGAATGAAAACGGGAACACCGCCAAGAGTGGATGGCAGGTCCTTGGATTATTCTAAAATGATTCCCCAGCCTGGAGATGCACAGCCAGAAAAATTCTCGTATTTAAACACACCGGTTCTTACTGAACAGAGAGATTGTTACATGACGCATACGAGTAAATTGGTTCACGATTTATTGCGAGAAGGGTTTGAAAGGTCGCCAATGTTCAATGGGAGGATTAAAAGTATAGGGCCCAGATATTGCCCCTCTATTGAGGACAAGATCAATCGTTTTGCAGATAAAGATTCTCATCAAATATTTGTTGAGCCCGAGGGTTGGAATACTGTAGAAGTTTATGTAAATGGCTTCTCAACCTCATTGCCCGAAGATGTTCAATATAAAGCTTTAAAATCCGTAAAGGGATTCGAGCATGTAAAGTTTTTTAGGCCTGGTTACGCAATCGAGTACGATTATTTTCCTCCAACGCAATTAAAGCATACCCTTGAAACCAAGTTGGTGAACAACCTTTATTTTGCAGGACAAATTAATGGCACAACTGGTTATGAAGAGGCGGCTTCCCAAGGGTTAATGGCCGGGATAAATGCTCATCTTAAAATTAACGAAAAGGAACCTTTTGTACTTAAAAGAGATGAGGCATATATTGGGGTTTTAGTCGATGATTTGATTACCAAAGGGACGGAGGAACCTTATCGTATGTTCACATCAAGGGCGGAATATAGAACATTGCTACGCCAAGACAACGCAGATTTACGCTTAACACCAAAGGGATATCAAATCGGTTTAGCTAAAGAAGAACGGGTAAACAGGATGGAAGAAAAGATGAAAAAGTCTGAGGCTTTTGTTCATTTTTTTAAAAAAACCAGTTTCAATACGGAAGAAATTAACCCCATTTTAGAAGGGCTCGATTCATCTTTGGTAAAGCAGTCGGATAAACTATTCAAGGTGTTTTCAAGACCAAAGGTTACTATGGACCACATGCTTCAATTAGATGCTGTCGCACAATTTGTCAAGGAAAACGAGCTCGATACCGAAGTGCTGGAGCAAGCCGAGATCCAAGTAAAATATTCTGGTTATATAGAGAAAGAAAAGACAAACGCGGATAAACTTCAGAGGTTGGAAAATGTCCGAATTCCGGATAATTTCGATTATTCAAAATTAAAATCACTTTCGTATGAGGCAAGAGAAAAGCTGGAGAATATTCGTCCGGTAACCATTTCGCAAGCTTCACGTATAAGTGGCGTTTCTCCTGCCGATATAAGCGTCCTTTTAGTCTTTTTGGGGCGATAAGGAGCCAAACTGTTCCACGTGGAACAACTGTTATCTTTTTGGCCGGATGTAATTGGCTCAATTTTTGATTTGTATTTGCAAATCAACTTGTAAAATGAAACAGCATCTACTTCTTGCGTTAGCGGTTATGTTTTTGCATTCATGTATACCACTACGTATTGCCCCCACTATAAAAAACTATAAAATAACCCAAGGAAAAAAGTTTAAAAGGGGACTGCCCAAGAAAACAGTTTTTGTGTTCGAAGACCCAAAAGATGCCGACGAGTTTTACCATTATGTAAACACAAAATATCAACTGTACGATTATTACGTGGATGTGCAAGTACCATTTACAATCAATGACCAAACCTTTTATTTTTCATTTTACGAAGTCGAGATTCCGACCAAAACCATTAACCTGGTTCCTTTGGCGTTGGATGTGGCATTAAGCCGAGCGGCCGATATGGATCCCATGTTTGAGGATGCCCATGCTACACGAATAGGAAATTGGTACATAGCCATAGAAATATTCAGTGCAACAGAAGAAGATTGTTTATCGTTCGATTCAGTTTCAAGAGAGGTGGTTTTGTCCTATCTTCGGGATTTGAAGAAAGAATATTTGGCCACCGATAATTATAATGAGCTTGTTTTTAAAAACTAAAGACTTTTCTGTTTCAGGCGAAGAATTTGAACTACATCATGATCAAGACCTGGATATGTTGGTTACTAAACCACAACCCGAAAGCCTTGACTTATATTACGAAAGTGAGGACTATATATCGCATACCGATGCCCAAAATACTTTTACAGATAGATTGTACCAGTTTGTTAAGCGCAGAAATTTACAAAATAAAATTCAAGTTGTTGATAATCAGGTAAATAAACCAATAAATCTACTTGATATTGGGGCAGGAACAGGAGATTTTGTGCTTACGGCAAAAAAACATGGATTTGAAGCCTTTGGGGTGGAGCCCAACAACAAGGCTAGGGAATTAGCTCTAAAAAAAGGTGTGGGGCTAAGCGCCAAAATACAAGAGATAAATGCCAATAGGTTCCAAGCCATCACTCTTTGGCATGTACTAGAGCATTTACCGGATTTGGAAAACGACATTAAAACTTTGGTGGGTCTTTTGGAAGAGGACGGCGTAATGGTAATCGCTGTCCCAAATTTTAAATCGTATGATGCAAACCATTATGGGTCGTTTTGGGCCGGTTACGATGTTCCTAGGCACCTTTGGCATTTTTCAAAAACAGCAATCGCCAAAATATTTGCTGCACATCAAATGGAAGTGGTAAAGATTGGACCCATGCTCTTCGATGCATTTTACGTTTCCATGCTTTCAGAAAAATACAAAGGCAACAAGCTTTATCTGATCAAAGCCTTTTTTATTGGACTATGGTCAAATTTAAGTGCCATCTTCACCAAAGAACACTCTTCACTGATTTATATCCTCAAAAAGAAGCAATAAGCCGTTTTAAGCCTTTTGGACAGCTCATTTTACACTAAATAGGACAATTACATTGGCCAAAAAAGAAACGCTTACAGAGAGCCGTTTCTGAACGCACAAAACATAAGGGAGGTCAATAGAAATCGAAACTATAAATAAGAAAAGCTTATAGTTCCAATTTTAACTTTTTAGAACGTTCCAACTTAATTATCCCTATTTGAAAACCTTTTCTATTTTTGCCATCTATAAAAACTTAATGATGAAAAAATTACTAGTGCTTGTAATTGCCATAACCGCCATGGCATGTCAGCAGAACAAAATCGCATTTGTGGATAGTGTACGAATCATGGACGAGTATCAAGAGAAAGTAGATGTTGAGGCCAGGTTCAAAACCAAAGCGGATGCCATGGGCAAAAAAAGAGATAGTATTTCACAAGCTTTTCAATTGGAATTGCAACAGTTTCAGACCAAGGCGCAGAAAATGTCACAGAAAAATGCACAAGAGGAATACGCACAACTACAACAGCGTGGGCAATTTGTTGGTCAACAGTTGCAACAAGAAGAGCAGCAGTTACAGCAATCCAGTCAGGCAGAGATGGACAGCTTGGTAAAAAAGGTGAAAAAAGAAATAAAAGCCTATGGCGAGGCAAATGGTTACACGTACATCCTTGGAGGTGGCGACGGGGGCTCCGTTATTTATGGGGACGAAACAAATGACGTTACCGATGCCATTCTAAAAATATTGAACGATAAATACGAAAAATAAAATTATAGTTCAGTTGTACACCAGCCCGCTTTTAAGAGCGGGCTTTTTGTTTTTGTGCCTTTGATTTTTTATATGATGTGAATAAAAAAGCACCGAACGCAAGTTCAACCACGGCACCACTAAGTGCTGAAAGGCCGGGAGATGCATTTAGGAAAAACAACCCAAAGGCAGTAGCTCCCAAAAGCCCGCCCAATATCCAATATATCTTAATCCCGTAAAGCGTGGTAAAGGTCAAATACCTTCCACCAATGATCAAAAGCATACCTTGAAAAAACCACGCATGCTCCTGCAGAGATAGCAACAATGCCAGAGGAATGCACATGAGCATAAAAAATGTACCCTCCATGGCCAGTTTTCCCAATGCATTTTGATTGGAATGTTTACCAGGAACACCGGTTAACCTAGCCAACAACAATCCTAAAGGATGAATAAGCATGCCGCCGAAAAAAAGCGTCCAAACCGCAGTTTGGCCATTGACCAAAAACGCCACTGATCCAGAAACAAGCCAAACCAATCCGGATGACAATACACCCAACGCCCCATAACCGTAACCTTTGCGAAGGTCGGATTGGGCAACATTAATATGGTTTAGGTCTTGCGTGCCGGAATTGTTACTTGCTGTGTCCATATAAAATGGGGTTAGTTTTTTAAAAAGATTAACCAAATAAAATAATGAAACTTAGGCTACACACGCGTATAAACTTCTTCAAATGGAATACGCATGCGATCGCCCCATACCCCGCCTTCTGCACGAATGCCACACGAGATAATCATGTTGATCTGTGCTCCATAGGGCAATTTTAAAATGCGCTTTGCCCGTTTGCTATCAAAACCCTCCATGGGGCAGGTATCATATCCTTTGGAAGACATGGCCAGCATAAAGGTTTGGGCGGCCAGTGCACATGTTTTATGTACAACTACATTCATATCGCTTTCGGATACTTGGTAAACAATAGGTCGGAACAACCCGACTATATTTACCATAATTTTTCTGATAACTCCAAGCACACCAAAAAAACGAGCATATAAAAATGGCATTACCCTTCCATAATACAGCTGCCATCTCTTTATGCGGGCCTCTTGTTTTTCTCTTGGGCTATTCTTTTGGACATTTTTGGTTTCTAGTTTTAGCATATCTCTTTCCCTTGTCCGATGAAGATCTTGGCGTGTAACAAAAACCACTAATTGTTGGGCTGTTGTGGCCGCCTGTTGGTCCAAACACGCCACCGAAATTTTTTTAAGCACCTCAGGATTTGTGATATGGTAAAACTCCCAAAGCTGCATATTGGAACTATTGGGTGCCAAAGTGGCCATTTGGAGGCAATGTTTCACGACCTCTTCATCAATGGACTCTTCTTTATAATTTCTGACGGAGCGACGATGGATTACGGCTTCTTCAAATGTCATTGGGGTGGTGGATTAAGTAGAGTTGATTAAAATTAAAAACGAAAGTCAAACGATTTTGTATGGGAAACCAAAGTGTTCTTGCAGCCCATATCAATTTCCATTTAGGGCCAATCTCAATTATATATGGGAGCGTGCTCCAAACGTGCCTTATTGCATTAAAAACACTAAAAATAGGGTAGGTATCAAATACACAACAATAGTTTGGGCACCTACGTAATCTTTGGCGACCCTCTGACCCAATAACAACATCAGCAAGGTAATTCCCGACAAAATGGCGCCGTAAAAGCCATAACTGCTCTCACCATCAACAATAAATTGAAAAGCGCCGACACCGGCCAGTATTCCCGATAACATTTCCAATACCAAAACAATTCCCAGAAGTCCTGGGACCATTCCCCTAAAAATGGATTTGGAAAAATGACCGGTCAACCAATCCAAATTGCCTTTCCAATCTAAAATTTTATCTATTCCACTTTGCAAAAATGTAATTGTCAAAAACAATAATAAGAGGATTTCTGTGGCGTTCGCGAATACATTGTTCATAAACTATATTTTAAATTAGGCGGCCTTGGCGTGCAAAAGCCTTGTAAGTTTTATGGACAGGTCCGTAAAGATCAATTTGGAATTTCCGTTACGTTCCACGTGAAAAATAGCCTGTTCCAACTCCTTTACAATATCCAAAATATTGTTTTCATGTACAAAAGGAGCAAATTTGTTGAGGTCAAAGCCCTCCATATGTATTTTCGCATGTACCAGTTCCGTGGCGCTATAATTTAGCAAAAGTGCTTGGCGCATCATGGTGAGACAGTAATTCAAAAACTTCTTTTGCACCTCACGTCCCGTTTTGGCCACCTCGTCGCTCCACAAGATCAGTTCCTGTACCGCAGCTTTGTTGCCTTTGGCCTTAAATGCGCTGCGCACCCATTGTACAAACCATCTTTCGAAAACCAAATCCTCGGAATCCTTGTTCAATAGATCCAAAGCTTTATTAAAATTCCCGTTTGCCTCCAAGGCAATGGTCAACGCTTCGGTCTGGTCCACACCTTTTAGGAGGAGCGCATCGGTAATCGCTTGTTCCGCAAGTGGGGGAAAATTCAAAATTTGACAACGGGATCTGATCGTGTTTATGATTTGTTCTTCATCTTCGGCCAAAAGGAGCAAAATGGTTTTGTTTGGAGGCTCCTCGATCAATTTTAGCAGCTTGTTCGCAGCGGAGACATTCATTTTTTCCGCCATCCAGACAATCAAGATCTTATATCCGCCCTCATAAGACTTTAACGATAGCTTTTTAACCATGTCCTGGGCTTCGTCCACCCCGATTTGGCCCTGTTTTTTTTCAATGCCGATATGCCGGTACCAGTCGAACAGGTTTCCATATGGTTGCTCTTTTACAAATTGGCGCCACTCTTCCAAATAATGGTCGCTTACCGCATGCGATTTTATCTTGTCCGAATTGGAAACGGGAAAAGCAAAATGAAGATCGGGATGCGACAATGAGTTGCATTTGGTATTGCAATCGGTATGTCCTCCTTCATTTTCGCCACCGATGTTGCCACACAACAGATACTGGGCATAGGCAATTGCCATGGGCAGAACGCCGGAACCCTCTGGCCCCACAAATAATTGAGCATGCGCCACCCTTCCGGTTTCAGCTGTGGTCACCAAATGGTTTTTGATGTGCTCTAAGCCTAAAACATTTTTAAAAAGCATGTCCCAAAGATACATTTTTAACGGCTGAAGTTTCCCTAAGGAAAACAGGGTATCCCAAAGAAGGTTTAACAGAATTCAACGAAAAGGTTAAATCCACTGAAACTTTTAAATATTAGTCCGGATGAATAGCCGAAAAAGCAGGAAATCTTTACTTTTGAAATTCTCAAAAAGGACACACAGATGAAAACGATAGACGATTTTAATTTTGAAGGAAAAAAAGCATTGATACGAGTAGATTTCAACGTGCCGTTGGATGGCGATTTCAATGTAACCGATACCAGCCGGATCGATGCTGCAAAACCCACCATACTAAAAGTTTTGGAAGACGGTGGGTCTGCGGTCTTAATGAGCCATTTGGGTCGGCCAAAAGGAAAAGTAAATCCGGATATGTCGCTATCGCATATCGCCGAAACCGTATCCGATATTATCGGGGTACAGGTGAAATTTGTGGAGGATTGTGTTGGAACCAAAGCGGATGAAGCCGTAGCAGGGTTAAAAAGCGGCGAGGTTCTTTTGCTGGAAAACCTAAGGTTTTATGCTGAGGAAGAAGCTGGAGACGAATCGTTTGCCGAACAGTTGTCCAAACACGGGGATGTTTATGTGAACGATGCTTTTGGAACAGCTCATAGAGCCCATGCCTCTACAACAATAGTGGCCAAGTTTTTCCCCGAAAACAAGTGTTTCGGATATTTGTTGGCCAAAGAAATAAAAGCAATAGACAAGGTGATGGAAACCGGGGAAAAACCAGTAACCGCAATCTTGGGCGGCGCTAAAGTTTCTTCAAAAATCACCATTATTGAGAATATTCTGGACAAGGTGGACAATTTGATCATCGGAGGGGGTATGACCTACACTTTTATAAAAGCCCAAGGGGGTAAAGTCGGGGACTCCATCTGCGAGGATGACAAAATGGATTTGGCGCTCGATATTCTAAAACAGGCAAAGGCCAAGAACGTTCAGGTATATTTACCGGTAGATGTTCTGGCCGCCAATGATTTTGATAATGGCGCCGACACCCAATTTGTGGAGGTAAACGAAATTCCGGATGGATGGCAAGGCTTGGATGCCGGACCTAAAACCCTTGAAATTTTCAAACAAGTAATTCTTGCTTCCAAAACAATTCTTTGGAACGGACCCGTTGGAGTTTTCGAAATGGAAAACTTCGCCAAAGGAACCATAGCCGTTGGCAACTATATAGACGAAGCCACTCAAAGTGGAGCGTTCTCGCTAGTTGGCGGAGGTGATTCCGTTGCGGCCGTAAAACAGTTTGGTTTCGAGGACAAAGTGAGCTATGTTTCTACAGGTGGTGGAGCCATGTTGGAAAGCTTGGAGGGCAAGACCTTGCCCGGAATTGCTGCAATAATAGGCTAAGTCTCACGTTTTGAGATATTGGGGAAACGTTAAAAGAAAGAGAATTTTATCTCTTGGCTTTACTATTTCAGAAAAAAAAGCCAATTTAGTTCGCCCCAAAAAAATCAAACCTTGTCCAAATGAACCAGAAAATTAAAAAAGCTGTTTTTGCGGCCATTCTTTGCGTAGCTTCGAATATGGCAGCACAGCAAGTGGATGATCAGCAGAATGTTGATGGAGATTCAACTAAGGATCAGGAGAGTGAAAATGCCACTATTGCCGTATCAAACATCAAAATAGATGGGCAATTGATGGCTCTTGAAACGCAAGAGGACGGCAAATTTAGACTGCGCGATCTGGAAGAGGCATGGAGATACGATAGCCTTTGGCTCAAAGAGCTTCACAGTAACGCAGAGCTATTCAGCGATATGTTGTTGGAAATCCAAAGTTCACCGGAACAAGAGCCGGCTGTTTTACTGGATCTGCCCACCGATACACTAAAGGCCCGTTTAGCCCGAATGGATGAAAAAACACCCTTCAACATCTCATACAACCCATCGTTGGAAAGCGTTATCAAATCCTTTTTAACACGAAGGAGGGACTTAATGCAACGGATGATGACCGCCAGTCAATTTTATTTTCCACTGTTTGAACAAGAACTGGACAACCAGAACATTCCTTTGGAAATAAAATATTTGGCAATTGTTGAGTCCGCACTCAATCCCAAGGCAAGGTCTAGGGTTGGGGCAAAGGGCCTGTGGCAATTTATGTACAGCACCGGAAAAATGTATGGGCTGGATGTGAGCAGTTATGTTGATGAGAGGCATGATCCGATCATGGCCACCAAAGCGGCGAGCAAGTACTTGTCCAGATTGTATGATATTTTTGGGGATTGGGATTTGGCCCTTGCGGCCTATAACTCGGGACCGGGAAATGTAAATAAGGCCATAAGGCGCTCCGGGGGATATGAGAACTATTGGAACATCCGACCGTTTCTTCCACGTGAAACAGCAGGATACCTCCCTGCATTTTTGGCTACCATGTACATTTTTGAATATGCGGAGGAACATGGGCTACAATATAAAAGAGCAGAACGCGCTTATTTTGAAACCGACACGGTTCATGTAAAAAACCTGATAACGTTTGATCAAATATCCAAATTGGTGGATATAGGTAAAGAGGAGCTGGAAATGTTGAACCCGGCCTATAAATTGAATATTATTCCAAAAGTCGAAGGGAAGAATTATGCACTCCGTCTGCCGGTTTCAAAAATTGGAAAATTTGTCTCCAACGAGGAAGAAATCTATGCCTATGCCAAAAAGGAATTGGATTCCATGGAGAAACCATTGCCCAGTATGATCAAGGCACAGGATCAAATAAGATATCGTGTAAAAAGTGGGGATTATCTGGGCAAGATAGCGGAGCGCTATGGGGTTGGTGTAAGCCAGATAAAAAGATGGAACGGACTTAGGAGCAATAATTTAAGGGTCGGACAGCGCTTAACTATTTTTCCAAGAAAACCGTATATCGCTAAAAAAAGCAGCAATAACAGTAGTTCCAAATCAAATGGAAAGGTAGCGGACGGCTCAAAAATCCATACAGTAAGATCTGGGGATTCCCTTTGGACCATTTCCAAAAAATACCCCGGTGTTTCCATCGAAAATTTGCGAGAATGGAACGGTATTAGCGGTAATAATCTAAAACCGGGCACAAAACTAAAATTGTGCGATTGTTCTTCGTAAATTTAACACAAGATGAAAAAATTAGGAACACTATTTATTGTCACCGTATTGCTGGCATTGGGAGCTTGTAACAGCTCGGGATCAAAAGAAAGGTTTTTACCGCCATCCACAGGAGGGATCAACTCCTTAATGGTAGTTATGGATACTGAACTCTGGCGAGGCCCAGTTGGCGAAAAAATAAGGGAAGAGTTTGCGGCCCAGATTGTAGGATTACCGCAAATAGAACCAAAGTTCAGCCTAACCCAGATACCACCAAAAGTGTTTAAGGGAACAACCACCCATTCCCGATCACTGTTGTATGTGGAGCAAGACTCTACCTCCTTGGCCCACATTAAAAACGATGCATATTCAAAACCTCAAAAAGTAGCCGTTGTAACCGGGCCTACAGAAGAGGTGTTGATCAAAAACCTGGATTCGTTGGCCGATAGGGCAATAAAAGAATTCAAAGCAAACGAGATTGCCGAGGCCCAGAAGCGCTTTGAGCGTTCCTTGAGCAAGGACAAAGCACTAGAAGAAGAGTTCGGAATACAACTTAACGTGCCCTCGCTTTACAAAGTGGGCAGAAGGGAAAACAAATTTGTTTGGATGGACATTCAAATCCCAAAAGGAACCATGAACATTATTGCTTATGAGATGCCATGGGACTATTTTAATAACGACTCTACCTTTGTGGAGGATATTGTAAGAATGAGGGATTCCATTGGAAAAAGCTTTATTCCCGGCCCGTATGAAAACACGTATATGATTACGGAAAAAGCTTTTGCCCCTTATGTTTTTCCTGCAGAAATAGGTGGCAAAAAAGCGGCTGAGGTAAAAGGCGTTTGGGAAATACATGGTTACCCAATGGCGGGTCCGTTCTTAACCTACATCATCAACGATAAGGAGAACAATAGAAAAATGATTATCGAGGGATTCACTTTTGCTCCGTCCGAAGCAAAAAGAGACTACATGTTCGAGCTGGAAGCTATTTTAAAGACCATAAAGTTTGATTCCGATCCTCCAAAAGGATAGGAACAACCAAATTCAAATATCAAAAAAGCCCAGTGCACATTGTCTGGGCTTTTTCGTTCTTTAAAACTTAGGTTGATTAATCAAACGCAAAGCCTGTTGCTATCCTGTAAATAAAGGCATAAAGCACAATAAAGAACATGACAAAGCTGAACCAGGCAAATATTTTAAAGTATTTTTCCACGATGATGTGCCCCAAGTTGCGGAACGCATCCATATAGATTTCTTTGACGAGTACTAATTTTTTCATAAGCTTGATTTTAAGATTTAAAGACGTGTCAAAGATTCGACTACGAAGGTGAGAACCGAAAACAAAGGGATGAAACGCAGGAAAAAAGGGGTGAATGCTGTTGTGAAAAGTGTTAAATCCGTAAGATTGTGCTTTTGATCGATAAACTACATATTGCCCTGATCGGTTATACGATCAATTTCACCGACAAACAGTAGAAGTTCTGTATTTTTAAGGCGGATAAACACAGTTTTAAGGCCTGTAAGAGCTTATTCGGCAATTAGGATAAACTCCGACCTTCTGTTTAAACGGTGCTGACCAGGAGGACAGGATTGGCTATCTCCACAATTGTTCAATAAACGGTCTTCACCAAATCCAGAGGTGCTAATAATTCGGCTCGGGTCTATACCTTGCGAAACCATATAGTCTTTGGTAGACTTGGCCCGCTTCTCGGAAAGGTATTTATTGTAAGCCTTGGAACCAATAGCATCGGTATGGGATTCAATCTTTAAGGATAGCCCTTTGTTCGATTTTAGCACAGTAATCAGTTTATCCAATTCTTGTGCGGAACTCGGGGTTATTTCGTAGCTATCAAAGCTGAAATAAACATTGTTGGGTTCAAATGTTTTAACAATGGCCTCTGCTGCGGATTGATTGATCTCTGCCTTCAGCTTTTGGGTCACCACTATATTTTTGTTATCGGCGGTTTGTATCGCAAGACTATCGTTTAGGTACCCCTCCTTTTTCGCCACCACCATGTAATTGGTAGTTGGGTTTAGGTTGGGAAAGGAATAGTGACCCATTTCATCTACGGTTGTTTCATTTATCATTCTATTTCCTTGCAATAGTAATACGGTAGCGCTAGGCAACGCTTCACCTGATGCCAAATCTTCCACAACCCCTGTGATCGCATTTAGGTTTGGAGTGTAGGCAAAGGAATAAATATCGTCATCACCTTTGCCTCCTTTTCGGTTAGATGCAAAATAGCCCTTCCCGGTAGAGGCGTCCACGATATACGAAAAATCGTCCCTATTGCTGTTAATGGGCTCGCCCAAATTCATCGCGCCTGCAAAAGTCTCATCGGAACCATCGGATTTGTAAACATCTAGCCCGCCATATCCCATTGGTCTGTTGGACGAGAAATAAAGACTGTTTTCCGTTACGTACGGGAACATTTCCTTTGTATCCGAGTTGATGGCCCTACCCAGGTTTTTGGGCTCGGAAAACGCACCATTTTCTAGAATATCCACCACATAGATGTCCGTTTCGCCAAAACCGCCGGGCATATCGGAAACAAAATACAGTTTTTTGCCATCAGGACTTACAGTAGGGTGTCCCGTTGAATAGTCCTCACTATTAAAGGGAAGTTCTTCTGCGCTGGTCCATTGGCCATCTATGTTTTGTGAGCGATAGATCTTGAGGTGGTTAATACCATTTTTGCCTCGCTTCAATCGTTTACCATAGTTGTTTCTGGTAAAATAGATAGTTTTTTGGTCGGGAGAAAAGGCAGATGATGCCTCATGGTATTTTGTATTGATTTTCTTGGAGAATTTTTTGGGCGGCAATAGATCACCATCATCATTTTTCTTTTTTGAAACATATAGATCAAGAAAAGGCTGGTTGGTCCAGCGATAACGACGTGTGGTCAAAATGGAAGAATCTTTTGCGGAAGCATATACGATATCCGAATCATTATGGAACATGGGCGAAAAATCGGAATACTTGGAGTTAATATCCAAATTCTTGATCGTCACTTGTGTTGCGCCTTTCCAAGTATTGGTGTTTAACGATTCCAGTTCGTTCAGGGGCTCGTTCCTTTTTTGTCTCAATATTTTGGTCAAAGCTGCCGCTCTACGATATTTTCCCGTTCCCTTTAGGGTTTGGGTATATTTAAAAAAGGTGTCTGTATTTATTTCATCTTCGTATAATGTGTACAGCTCGTTGTACCACTTGTACGATTTTTCCAGATTACCGGTGTAATAATGGGAATCGCCAGCTTTGGAAAGTATTTCGTAAGTGTGCTTTGTATCGGTTTTTTCGAGGACAATATCAAAAATGCGAGCAGCTTCGGCATACCACATTTTGTTAAAGTACGAATTGCCTCTTTGGACCAGTTTTTCGGCCACTCCTTTTTTACCAAGGTATTTATTGAGCTTTTTATTATTGAGCCCGTCGAGGTATTTTACAAATTCACTTGGGGATTCATCGCTGTTATTGTCCATCAGTGTATCGGACAACAAAGTATCCTCTCCAATATTGGAAAGGGCAAGCTCCTGGGCATTTGACCCTAGGAAGCATGAGAAGAAAAAAAGCAAGATCAATCTTTTCATTACCACTCCGTCTGCACAAATGAACAAAAAAGGCTCATTTGGAGGTTAAGCATGCAAGCCTAACAGTTTAGTTGTAACCGCTAAAATAGGATAAGGTAATTGGGGGGATAATTTTTTGTTGTGAAAGGCTGAAATATCGACATTGAAACCTTAAAATATGTGGTCGTTGGTCGAAAACCAATTAAAAACCAGTGCGTTTCAACGCCCAAAAAATCCGTTTAGGAATTAGATTCGTTTTTTCCGCCTTCCAGTTTCTCGTCTTCTTTGGTCGCGTCCTTAAATTCTTTGATGCCGCTACCAAGCCCTCTCATAAGTTCCGGAATTTTTCTGCCTCCGAAAAGCAAAACTACCACGGCAACAATCAGGACAATCTGCCAAGGGCCCAACATTCCAAGTAATATAGTTTGAGCAATCATATCTTCAAAAACCTTTAATTTAGAAAGGTAAAGGTACTAAAAAGAAGTGGAAGAGAATATTCGATTAACGAAATTTAGGATTTAAAACTGATTTTTAGACTTGTAAGCAGCGTAGCTTTTTAAAAAGCTTAACATCCATATTAAAATCTAAGACTATCTTTGTTGACCATGGCAAAGGACAAAAAGAAAAGAAAAGAGATAAAACGTAAGCTACTGCACAAGTATCGCTTGGTAATTCTTAATGAAAGCACCTTTGAGGAGAAAATTTCGTTTAAACTCAATCGGCTCAATGTTTTTGTTACCGGAACCTTATTTATAATTGTATTGATAGGGCTCACGACATTGATCATTGCCTTTACGCCCCTTCGAGAATATATTCCGGGATATTCCTCAACAAAATTAAAGAGACAGGCTACGGAACTTACCTATAAAACAGATTCTTTGGTCACTGTTCTTAACTATACAAATAAGTACTTGGACAATGTTAGAAAAGTACTGCGCGGCGATATCGAGAATAACCAGACGAATAGGGATTCCCTGTTCGAACAGTACAAATTGGACCCCTCCACAGTAGACCTGACACCCATACGCGAAGATTTGCTTTTGCGTGAAGAAGTGGAACTGGAAGACAAGTATAATCTTTTTGAAAGGGATGTGGAAAACCTTGGAACACTTTTCTTTTCTCCGGTTAACGGTACTTTGACCCAAGGGTTCGACCCAAAAACAAAGCACTATGCTGTGGATTTGGTAGCCCCAAGGGATACACCGGTCAAAGCAATTGCGGACGGCACCGTTCTTTTTGCGGAATGGACCACCGAAACAGGGTATGTGATCATCGTGGAACACCAAGAAGGCATTACATCGGTGTACAAACATAACGGCTCGTTGAGCAAAGCTCAAGGCGATATGGTAAAGGCAGGCGAGGTAATAGCTTCAATAGGAAATACAGGAGAGCTTACTACAGGACCACACCTACACTTTGAACTTTGGAGAAAAGGCAAACCAGTGGACCCACAAAACTATATTGATTTCAATTAAATGTCCTTAAAAGCATTTGCAGCTAAAATATTTGCGAATCGAATTGCAAAAAAGACCGATAAATGGGTAAAACAGCCCGTTAAGACCCAACAAAAGGTTTTTAACCAATTGATAACCGAAGCCAAGAACACTGTTTTTGGCAGGGACCATGGCTTTGACACCATTAAATCACATCAAGAATTTACGGAAAGAGTTCCTATTAGGGATTATGAAGAGCTCAAAGGCTATGTTCAGCAAATTCTTGATGGTAAAAGCGATGTGCTCTGGCCCGGGAAACCCATATATTTTGCCAAAACTTCCGGGACAACATCCGGCGCCAAATATATTCCCATCACCAAACCATCAATTAAAAATCAGGTAGAAGCCTCTCGAAATGCCATACTCAATTACATCCACGAAACCGGTAATGCGGATTTTGTGGACGGCAGAATGATTTTTCTTCAGGGCAGCCCCATGTTGGAAGAAAAGAACGGCATAAAATTGGGAAGATTATCGGGCATATCGGCACATTACGTTCCCAATTACCTTCAAAAAAACCGCTTGCCCAGTTGGGAGACCAATTGTATCGAGGATTGGGAAACAAAGGTGGACAAGATTGTAGAGGAAACAGAAGAGGAGAGTATGACCGTTATAGCGGGCATTCCCTCTTGGGTCCAAATGTATTTTGAAAAGCTGAATGCAAAAACGGGCAAAAAAGTAGGGGAGCTTTTTAAAGAATTCCAACTGTTTATTTACGGAGGCGTAAATTATGAACCATACCGCGCAAAATTCGAAAACCTGATCGGCAGAAAAGTGGACAGCATTGAACTGTTCCCCGCTAGCGAAGGTTTTTTTGCCTATCAGAATTCCCAAAGGGAAAAAGGAATGTTGCTGTTGTTGGATGCGGGTGTTTTTTATGAATTTGTAAGGGCAGACGAGTTTTTCAACGAAAACCCAAAACGGTTGACCATTGCCGAGGTTGAGCTGGATGTGGACTATGCCATGGTAATATCTACCAATGCGGGGCTTTGGGGCTATAACCTTGGGGATACCATTCGGTTTATTTCCAAAGACCCGTATAAAATTGTGGTTTCCGGCCGTATAAAACACTTTATCTCCGCTTTTGGTGAGCATGTAATTGCCAAAGAAGTGGAAGAAGCCCTTCGATTGGCAGTGGAACAGACCGATGCCCTTGTAAACGAATTTACCGTTGCCCCACAGACCAATCCGCCAGAAGGGGAACTCCCGTATCACGAATGGTTCATTGAATTTGAAAGGGAACCAACTGACCGAGTAAAATTTGCCGGAATTATTGAGGCAAGTATGAAAAAGCAGAACAGTTACTATCTCGACTTGATCGATGGACATATCCTTCAACCCTTAAAAATTAGTAGTGTCAAAACAAATGGCTTTCAGGATTACATGAAATCCATCGGTAAACTGGGCGGGCAGAACAAGGTTCAGCGACTTGCGAACGATAGAAAAGTGGCGGACGGATTACAGTCCTTTAAAATTAGTTGACTCATAACAGTTTAACTTTCATAGGAATTCACTTATTTTTGCCAGAAGATATGATGGCAACAGAAGTAAAACAGACTACCAGGGCACAGGAATCTACCAATGCGATCGAACGCTTGTACATTACCATGCGCCATTTGCTCAATCGCGGTTTTTATAAACCATCGGGCGTTTCGGGAAACGCCCTCCGCAGTGCACTTTTGCTGCTCAGGCCCGAAATATATGGTACAATTGCCGAGGACAAGGCAGAGCTCAACGGATTGATCTATGTATTGGAACGCCTTCCAGAAGGCATTGAGGAATGTCGATTTATTAACCTTACCTCGGATGAAGGCTTTGCCAAATCGCATTTAAAACCTATTGTTCCCCCAAAAAGAAGACGAAACTGTTACCGCATTGACGACGAACAGATGAACATTGAAATAACCCGGGGGCGTAGTGATATTTACGATATTTTGACCCACCTCACCTTCTTGTTCATTGAGTCCGGAAAAATTTCCAAAAGAGTTTTGGTGGACGATGGGAATGCAACCATTAGAGATTGGGACAAACTTACCGAGTTTGTACTGAGCGAGGAAAAAGATAATGAAGAAAGAGAAGTGGCCCTGATACATTGTGCCAATATCTTGGGCAGAACTTTTGATGAGGTAGTTGATATTCAGAACAAGCTAAAAACCCAGAAAGATCCAGACCGTTTTTTAAATGTGATGTACTGGTTGGGCAAATTGGCTATTGAGGAAGAAACAACAGGCAATAAAAGAACCATTACATTTAGTCCGTTGTTGCGCGAACGCTTAGGGCACCACATTCATGGGGAAAAGTGGGCCAACAAAATAAAGAACACCTTAAAGCAGAACAATTTAATACATAGGCCATTGCATATCATCAGTGCCAATATGCACAGTGTAATGAACTCCCTTTTTGCCAAAAAAGCATTGGCCGAAGAATTTCCGGACAACGATTCCCTGGACATTTATGTGGCATTGGGTTCCGAAAAACACAAATCGCTGAACCAAAAAGTAAAGGAACTGGCACAGAGCAATGGGATGATTTTCTTGGACGATGAATCCGGGGCCAATATCGATGTCCAAATATTTGATACTGCAAAATTTGGTGGGGAAAGCTGCTGTTACAATTTGCCGGAAGGTATCTCCGAGGACGAAAAACCGGTTATATTCGTAATGGATTATGCCTTTGGGGAACAAGCATACGAAACCATAGATGAACTGTTGAAGCCCTTGGAAGAGGATGGTGAAAAGATTTTCTTGAATGTGGATTCTGTCTCCATTATGGGCAAGGCCGGAATTCTGGAAGGAGGCAAAGGAGATTTAATGATTCCATCCGCCCATATTTTCGAAGGAACTGCGGACAATTACCCCTTTAACAACGAACTCTGCGCCTCCGATTTTAAGGGACATGGATTAAAAGTAATGGAAGGAACCATGGTCACAGTCTTGGGAACCTCGCTTCAGAACAGGGACATACTCCAGTTTTTCCACGAGTCCACTTGGAACGTGATCGGATTGGAAATGGAGGGTGTACATTATCAAAAAGCTATACAATCGGCTTCTCAAATACGAAAAAGCATAAACAAAGAAGTTAAGGTGCGCTATGCCTATTACGCATCGGACAACCCCTTGGAAACTGGGAGTACCTTGGCTTCTGGCGGACTGGGCACTACAGGCGTTAAACCCACTTACTTGATTACGGACAGAATTCTTAAACAAATATTCAATACATAAAAAATGGCGGACCAACCAGTAAATCAGAATAGTTCAGACGAAATAGATTTGGGGCAATTGTTCCAAATGATTGGAAGAGGCATTCAAAAATTCTTCAACTTCATAGGGAGCATTTTTAAGGGCATTTTTCATTTGATCATCCTGTTTCTTCTGTTTGTACAGAAGAATATCATAATTATTGCGGCCGCAGTGATTATTGGTGGGGTCGGTGGTTTTATTTTGGACAGGGTGTCGACGGAAAAATATATTTCCAGAATGGTAGTGGAACCCAATTTTAACAGTGTACAGCAGCTGTATAATAACATCGATTTTTATAATGATCTAGCAAAAGCAGAGGATTCCGTGGCTCTGGCCACAGCATTGAACATTACTGAACATGAGGCGTCGACGATCAAAGAAATTTTTACAGATTCGTATTCCGATGAAAATCAGAAAATAAAATTGTTCGATCAATTCATCAAAGAACTCGATACAACTACGATTAAAGCGATAGACTACGAGAATTATCTGGAGAATTTTAATTCTTTGGACGCAAGGTTTCATCAAATATCGGTAATCAGTACGGACAACAAGGTTGCGAAAAAAGCACAACCGGCGATTATCAACTCAATTTCGGTTAACGAGTATTTTAAACTCCAGAAAAAAATCAACGATGAGAACCTGGATTTGCAGGAAGAGATTTATCAAAAACAGTTGATTGAGCTAGATTCCCTTCAAAGTTTATACCGAACGGTACTGGTCAAGGAAGCAGATAAACCCATGCAGGGCACGAGTATAAATATGGCTCAGACTGGCGAATCTAGGAGCAGGGAACTTGCCTTGATCCAAGAAAAAGATATTTTAAAAGAAAAACTGGTAGAACTGAACGAAGAACGTGCCAATAAGTCTACGATCATCAATGTTATTAGCGATTTCCCAACACGGGGAGTAGAGCTAAGAGGAATTTGGAACAGCTACAAATTTAAACTTCCCATAGCGCTGTTGATTTTAGTGTTTGGAATATTGGCATTATTGGAAATCAACAAGTATTTGAAATCCTACAGCAAAAAATAGAATAACCTTTTCGATCGTTTGGATATTTCCTTCCACAAAAATCAAGAAAATATAAGGAATGTATGGTGCGAATCTTGGTAACTGGAGCAGGTGGGCAATTGGGCTTAACGTTGCAAGAGCATGCCCAAGATTTTCCGCAATTTTGTTTTGATTTCAAGACAGCCGACCAACTTGATATTACCCAGCCGACCAAGTTGGACGATGTCTTCCTAGAAAATCATTACGATTTTTGTATCAACTGCGCGGCATACACCCATGTGGAACAGGCTGAAAAACATCCTGATTTGGCATTTAAGATTAATGCCGAGGGAGCAAAAAATATAGCAGAGCTTTGTAATGGCCATAACGTTACATTGGTACATATTTCAACAGACTATGTTTTTGATGGAGAAAAGGAAGGCCCTTATCTGGTAGACGATAGGCCTAACCCGATCAATGTTTATGGAGCATCCAAATTAAAAGGAGAACAGTTTATTCAAAAAATAATACCCAACCATTTTATTGTTCGGACATCCTGGTTGTACAATAAAAAACATGGACATAACTTTTACCGTACCATTTTGAACAAGGCAAAGGCGGGAGAGGAATTGCGAATTACAGATGCTCAGAAAGGATGCCCGACCAATTCGGATGCCCTGGCCAACTATATTTTAAATGAAATTGTTTGTGGAGAAAGGCCATTTGGAACCTATCACTATACCGATGGGGAGCCTACAACTTGGTATGGTTTTGCACAACAAATACTCAAGGAAAACGGTTTGGAGGAAACGGCCAACCTTATTTTGGACAGGAATTATCGTACCTTAGCAAGGAGACCTAGGAATAGTGTTCTCGCTGCTACATAATTAGAACCTAAGGGGCTTTAAGCATATTTTAATGGAGCACAATATTTCCAAAAACATTCTTATTACCGGCGGTGCCGGGTTTATAGGCTCACATGTGGTTAGGCGATTTGTTTCCGAATACGAAAATTATCAAGTTTTCAATTTGGACGCCCTGACCTATGCAGGAAATTTGGAAAACCTTAAAGATATTGAAGACGCGGACAATTATACCTTCATCAAAGGAGATATTACCGATACGGACTTTGTAAACCAGCTTTTTTCCAAACATCATTTTGATGGTGTGATCCATTTGGCGGCAGAGTCCCATGTAGATCGTTCGATCACAGATCCGTTGTCGTTTGTAAGGACCAATGTTTTTGGAACCGTTAATTTGTTGAATGCATCCTTGGGGTTGTACCGGAATAATCCAAGGTTTGTATTTTATCACATCAGTACCGATGAGGTCTATGGTAGTTTGGGAAGTCATGGCTTTTTCAAGGAATCTACAGCATATGCTCCCAATTCCCCTTATTCGGCCTCTAAAGCAAGTTCGGACCATTTTGTAAGGGCATATGGGGAAACGTATGGCCTTCCTTTTGTAATTTCCAATTGTTCCAATAACTATGGGCCAAACCAATTTCCAGAAAAGTTGGTTCCTCTCTTTATCAACAATATCATTCAAAAAAAACCATTGCCCGTTTATGGTGATGGCAACTATACTCGGGATTGGCTTTTTGTAAAAGATCACGCCCGGGCCATAGACTTGGTGTTCCATCAAGGAAAAAAGGGGGAAACATACAATATTGGCGGCTTCAATGAGTGGAAGAATATTGAACTGACCCAATTATTGTGCAGATTAATGGATAAAAAATTGGACAGGCAGGCAGGCACTTCGGCAAAGCTCATAAGCTTTGTAAAGGATCGTCCAGGACACGATCTAAGATATGCCATCGATGCCTCGAAAATCAATAAAGAATTAGGGTGGGAACCATCGGTAACATTTGAAGAAGGTTTGGAGCTAACAATAGAGTGGTATTTTGATAATAAGGAATGGCTAGACCATGTTACTTCGGGAGACTACTTGGAATATTATAAAAAGCAATATCAAGCATAAATAGGATGAAGGGAATCGTATTGGCAGGAGGAACAGGCAGTAGATTGCACCCACTTACCTTATCGGTGAGCAAGCAGTTGATGCCCATTTACGATAAGCCGATGATCTATTACCCCTTGTCTACCCTTATGTATGCAGGAATACGGGAAATATTGATTATTTCCACACCCAAAGACCTCCCACTTTTTAAAGAACTGTTGGGCAATGGCCACAAATATGGTTGCTCATTTTTCTATGCGGCCCAAGATTCACCCGACGGGCTGGCGGAAGCATTTATTATAGGGGAAGAGTTCATAGGGGATGATAAGGTGGCACTTATTTTGGGCGATAATATTTTTTATGGCGCTGGATTGTCCAAGTTATTGCAGAGCAACAATAATCCCGAGGGTGGCATTGTTTATGCCTATCGCGTAAACGACCCACAAAGATATGGGGTTGTGGAGTTCGATGAGGATGGCAAGGCAATTAGTATCGAAGAAAAGCCTAAGCAACCCAAATCCAACTATGTAGTACCGGGCATTTATTTTTATGACAACGAAGTCGTGGACATAGCCAAAAACATTGAGCCCAGCAAAAGGGGCGAATTGGAAATCACCGATGTAAACAGGGCGTATCTAGAAAGAGGAAAACTGAGCGTAAGTATTTTGGACAGGGGCACCGCCTGGTTGGATACAGGAACCTTTCAGGCCCTAATGCAGGCTTCGCAGTTTATAGAAGTAATCGAGGAACGCCAAGGATTTGTGGTCGGATCTATAGAAGTGGCAGCATTTGAAATGGGATATATAGATGCAGATCAGTTTAAAGAGTTGGCCAAGCCCTTAATAAAGAGCGGCTACGGTGAACGTTTGTTGGGTATTTTGAAGAAAGAGGGATGATAAAGGCGACGGAGACCAAGTTAAAAGGATGTTTTGTAATCGAACCTACAATTTTTAAGGATGACCGAGGTTATTTTTTCGAGAGTTTTAATCATAGAGAATTTTGTAAAGCCATTGGGCAAGAGGTAAATTTTGTACAAGATAATCAGTCCTATTCCAAAAAGGGAGTGTTAAGAGGACTGCATTTTCAAAAAGGCGAACATGCCCAGGCCAAGTTGGTTTCCGTATTGGATGGAAGAATTCAGGATGTAGTGGTCGATTTACGTAAAAATTCCCCTACTTTTGGCGAGCATTTATCCATTGAACTGGACAATGAGAACAAAAGACAACTGTTTGTGCCAAGAGGATTTGCACATGGTTTTTTAACTTTGAGCGAATCCGCAAGAGTTTTGTATAAATGTGATAATTATTATAATAAAAGTGCAGAGGGAGGAATTCGATTTGATTGTCCAGAACTGAATATTAAGTGGTCATTGAATTCTAACGCTTTGCTACTCTCTGAAAAAGATAAAAACTTACCGATAAACTTGGAACACTAACCCAAAAGAAGATAAATTGAACCCCATTAATGTAGAACAGCAACTTTTACTTGCTATTGAGGCATCTATTGATGCTGGCAGCGCAATTATGGACATATATGACTCGGTGGATTTTGGCACCGAGTATAAAAAAGATGATTCTCCGCTCACACGAGCAGATTTGGAATCCAATAGGGTGATAATGTCCTACTTGACCCAAACAACTATTCCTATTATTAGCGAAGAGAACAAGAATCTTGAATACAGTGAAAGAAAAGAATGGGATGTATGTTGGATGGTGGACCCTTTGGACGGAACAAAGGAATTTATAAAAAGAAATGGGGAGTTTACCGTAAACATAGCATTGATTAAGAAAGGAACTCCGATTCTCGGGGTTATCTATGTGCCCGTGACCAGGGAACTCTATTGTGCCAATGTTGATGAAGGGAAATCCTTTAAAATTGAGTTGGGAGATGCAAAGGAACTTCCCGACAATCTTTTTGACGAGGTAAATCAATTACGCCCTTCAGAAAAAAGTGGGGCAAAAACCAAGGTCGTGGGGAGTCGTTCGCACATGAACGAGCAGACCGAAAATTTTATTGAAGAGCTAAAAAAAGAAGGAAAAGATGTGGAGATAGTGTCCAAAGGAAGCTCTTTGAAATTTTGTATCGTTGCGGAAGGAAAAGCCGATATGTATCCCCGAGTTGCACCTACCATGGAATGGGACACGGCAGCAGGCCATGCGATTTGTTCCGCTATGGGATTAAAGGTTACAAATTGGGAAACGGGCAAGGATCTGGTTTACAATAAAGAAAACCTATTGAACCCATTTTTCTTGGTAAAGTAAATGACGCAAAAAGTTTCCTATAAAAGACACTTGGCCAAGACCATAACATGGAGGTTGGTGGGCACGATGGATACTATACTTCTTTCGTGGATTATTACTGGCAACCCGTTTACTGGGCTTAAGATTGGTTTGGCGGAAGTGGTTACCAAAATGGTCCTTTACTATTTTCATGAAAGAATATGGGTAAAGGTTGGCATAGGGGACAGTAGAAGAAGGCATTTGATAAAAACGGTAACCTGGAGGGTTCTGGGTACTTTGGACACCATAATTTTGTCTTGGATAATCTCTGGGGACCCCTTCACGGGACTAAAAATTGGATTTGCCGAGGTTGTTACCAAGATGATACTGTATTATTTTCACGAAAGGTCTTGGTATAAGATCAACTATGGTCTGGATAAAAGAAAACGAGCAAAGAAATGGAGGAGAACATCATAAGACACGACTATAAAATTGGCGTGAATGAAAGAAGAAAGGCCAATGGCCACAATTCGTTCCTAATATTTTTTACAGGTCTTTCGGGTTCGGGAAAGTCTACTATAGCCAATGGCCTGGAACAAAAGCTGGTCAAGGAGAACATAAGAACCTATACCCTCGACGGTGATAATGTTAGGAAAGGAATTAACAAGGACCTAAGTTTTTCGGCTAAAGATCGCTCAGAGAACAATAGAAGAATAGGGGAAGTGGCCAATTTATTTGTAGACGCAGGAATGGTGGTCCTTGCTGCTTTTGTAGCGCCGTTTGAAAAAGACCGAAACCTAATTAAAGAAACCGTGGGTGAACAAAATTATGTGGAGGTTTTTGTAAACACCAGTTTGGAAGAATGTGAAAAAAGAGACGTAAAAGGTCTCTATAAAAAGGCAAGAAAAGGAGAAATAAAGGATATGACAGGTATTTCCAGTCCGTATGAAGTACCTTTGCGCCCAAATATCACTTTAACGGAAAATGAGTCCGTTGATGAAGCAGTAAACAAAGTATTCGAATTGATTCGACCCAAATTACAATTGTAATGAGTAAATATTATTTAAACTATTTAGACGAGCTGGAGTCAGAAGCCATTTTTGTGCTTCGAGAAGTTTGGGCCCAGTTCCAAAATCCAGTAATCTTATTTTCTGGAGGAAAGGATTCCATTGTGGTGACCCATTTGGCCAGAAAAGCATTTTATCCCAGCAAAATTCCATTTGCTTTGATGCATGTGGATACGGGACACAACTTTCCGGAAACCATAAAATTCAGGGATGACCTTATCGATAGTTTGGGAGTACGACTCATTGTAGGCTCTGTACAAGAGTCCATTGACCAAGGCAGGGTTGCCGAGGAAAAAGGGAAGAACGCCACTAGAAATGCTCTTCAAATAACAACATTATTGGATGCTATTGAATCCAATAAAGTGGATTGTGCAATTGGCGGTGGTAGAAGGGACGAAGAAAAGGCACGTGCCAAGGAACGTTTCTTTTCGCATAGGGATGATTTCGGGCAATGGGACCCCAAAAACCAAAGACCTGAGTTATGGAACCTGTTCAATGGAAAACAATTTGAAGGAGAACATTTCCGGGTTTTTCCAATAAGTAATTGGACCGAAATGGATGTTTGGAACTATATCAAACGTGAAAACATACAAATTCCATCCCTTTACTTTGCTCACGAAAGAGAAGTGGTTTGGAGAAGCAACTCATGGATTCCCAACTCTGAATTCTTAAAGTTGGATGAAGGAGAGGAAGTGGTCACCAAGAAAATACGTTTTAGGACTTTAGGGGATATCACCATCACTGGCGGTATAGAGTCCGATGCAGATACTGTGGAGAAAATAGCTCAAGAAGTATCGGCAATGAGACAAACGGAGCGTGGAAACAGAAGTGATGACAAGCGCTCGGAAACAGCAATGGAAGACAGAAAGAAACAAGGATATTTTTAGACAAAGATATGTTGGACAACAATCAACTTTTACGATTTACTACGGCAGGAAGTGTGGATGATGGAAAAAGTACGCTGATAGGGCGCCTATTATACGATTCAAAATCCATTTTTGAAGACCAATTGGAAGCCATTGAAAGTACAAGTAAAAAGAAAGGGCACGACGGCGTCGACCTTGCACTTTTCACCGATGGCCTTCGCGATGAAAGGGAACAAGGTATTACTATCGATGTAGCGTATCGCTACTTCACCACACCAAAGCGAAAATTCATTATTGCGGACACCCCAGGGCATATTCAATACACCCGAAATATGGTTACGGGAGCCTCAACGGCCAACGCGGCCATAATTTTGGTCGATGCAAGACACGGTGTTATTGAACAGACCAAAAGACATGCATTTATTGCTTCCTTGTTGCAAATACCACACGTAATCGTTTGTATCAACAAGATGGATCTGGTCGACTTTTCCGAAGAGGCCTATAACAAAGTAATTTCCCAATTCGAGGAATTTTCATCCAAACTATTGGTAAAGGATGTACGCTTTATTCCCATCAGTGCATTGTTGGGTGATAATGTGGTAAACCGATCTAAAAACATGGAATGGTACCAGGGAGCACCATTGTTGCACACATTGGAAACCATGCATATCAGTAGTGATATCAACAAGGTAGATGCTAGGTTTCCCGTGCAGACCGTTTTAAGGCCACAGAGTGAGGAATTTAGAGACTATCGCGGTTATGCTGGCAGAATGGCTAGCGGTGTGTTGAGAAAAGGCGATGAGGTCACTGTGATGCCATCTGGGTTTAACTCAAAAATCAAGAGCATAGACACATTCTCTGGTGAGGTTGAAGAAGCCTTCGCCCCAATGTCGGTATCCATTACACTGGAGGATGATATTGATATTAGCCGAGGGGACATGATTGTCCGCTCCAATAACAAACCTGAAGCCCAACAAGACCTGGAAGTGATGTTATGTTGGCTGAACAATTCCCCGGCCAAACCTAGGGCAAAATACACCATTAAACACACCTCCAACGAGCAAAAAGCCATGGTAAAAGAAGTATTGTATAAAATTGACATCAATACGTTGAACCGCAGTTCCGACGATACTGAGATGTCCATGAACGACATTTGCAAGGTAAAAATAAGAACCACCAAACCTTTGATGATAGATTCTTATCGGGAAAATAGGACTACAGGAAGTATCATTTTGATCGATGATGCGACTAATGAGACGGTAGCTGCGGGGATGGTGGTTTAACAATTATAATAATGTCTTACTGTTATTTTGAGATAGCGTATTTTTTCTTTTAAAATCTAAATGGTGGCGTATGGAATATAAATCATTTTTCAAATTATTAGCCACCAATCTCTATCAATCAGCAGGTCAAGCCTATAGTAGAAGAATTTTTTCAAAAATCTAAATTATGAGTAATGGCTAACCAGTTTAATACTGATAAAAGAGAAATAATAGAGAAAGGGATAAAGGTATTTTTGATTCGAGTATTAGGGTATGGATTTGGATTTTTGTTTACATGGATTATTGCTAATAAATATGGAGCCAAAATACAAGGAATCTTTTCTATAAGCTTTTTATTTCTTTCTATTGGAGCAATGATTGCTAAGCTTGGAATTGAAACGGCATTGGTTAAATGGATTGCTAACTCGACAAGTACTCTTGAAAGAAAGTCAATTTATTTTAGGGCGTTGGGTCTAGTAGTAATCAGCTCCCTGTTAATTGCAACTTTGTTGTTCTTTTTAGCCCCTACTATATCTATAATGTATAATAAACCTGACATAAAAGAAAGTCTAAGGTTGGCTGCTTTTGCAATTCCATTTTTATCAATTCTAGATGTTTCAGGCTCCTATTTTAAAGGAATGAGGTCGATTAACATTTATGGGTTTTATTTCCATTTGATTAAATTCCTTTTACCATTACTGATAATATTGATTTTTTACTTTTCATCGATTATGATTTTTGAAGCTCCAATAATGTCCTATCTAATAGGGCTTTTAGCGGCTTCGATTATCATTTGGATGCACATTACCTATCAATTTAAAGGGCTTGTAAGTAAACCATTAAAAAATAGTCTCACAAAAACGGGTATGTTATTAGAATCATATCCGATGATGATATCGTCTGCTATTGTTATGATTATGGGGTGGAGCGATGTTTTTATTTTGGGCTTTTATGTTAAAGAGGACACAATAGGTATTTATAGTACTGCAATAAAAATAGCAACAACGGTTTCATTCATTTATAATGCGGTCGCAACCATTGCGACACCAAAAATCGCATCTTTTTTTCATAATGGATATAAAGAAAAGCTGATTGAGACGGTCTCTTTCTCAGCAAGGATAATGTTTTTGTGTGGGTTCCCTATATTTTTAATTATCTTCTTATTTCCAGAATTTGTACTAAATCTTTTTGGTGGTGAATATGTTTCTGGTAAAATCGTTTTACGAATATTATTATTGGCTCAATTAATGAATGTTGTGACCGGTCCCGTAGGCCCCATGTTTCAAATGACGGGAAGGCAGAAATTGCTTCAAAATTTAATTGCATTGGCATTGCTTTTGAATATTTTGCTTAGTATTGTTTTGGTTCGCTATTTTGGCGCTGAAGGTGTTGCTTTTGGAAGTGCTTTAGGCATGATTTTTTGGAATATTTTGGGGGCATGGTATATTTGGAGGAATGATAGGATAAGAACTTGGCCAACCATTAGAAACGAATGAAGGCAATTTTAAATATTAATAAATCCAAAAGTCTACTGTATCTTTTTTTACTTATCCCTGTCATTATAGATTTGTTGATAGGAGTCAGTATGGTATTGGAAATCAATTTCTCAGTTGGAAAGGTATATCGTGGATTGTTATATCTAGTGGGGTTCATTTTCTTTATTAAAAATAAGAGTGTGAATTTTTGGGCCATTTTCAATATCATATGGGTTGCTTTTTTTTTAACTTGGATTATAAACAGCGACAACTTTTCATTTTCAAGGGAAATAACTTTCTTTTTCAAAGCCACTTATGTTTTTGCTGTTTTGGAGTTAATAAAAGGAGTTAAAATTGGGTCTAAAACCAAAATGTTTTATTTACACCTTATTTTAAAGAGGTATGGCCAAGTTGTTGCAAGCTGTATTCTTTTTTCTTTTTTCACGGGTATTGGATTGGAAACATATGGCAAATGGGTTTTTGGAACAACTTCATTTTTTGTTGCCCAAAATGATATAGGAGTTTCACAATTATTGGTTTTTGCTTTTTTATTGTTTAACAAAAAAACAGTTGATATTGGATGGGTATGGTTGATTATGATTTTTTCCTCTTTAATCTTACTAGGAACCACGACAGGTATGTTCGGATCAATAGCTGTTTTGGCCGTATATATTTTTGTTAAGCTAGTTTTGTCTAAACTGACCTCTGCCCTAAGCTTGTTTTTAAGAGTCTTTGCCATTATCATTTTAGGGACAACAATAGCGGTGTCATCTGTTTTTTTAATTAATTATATTAAAAGCTCTGAATACTATTCTAAAAAATATTCAAATGTCTTGAAGGAGGGTGTTAGGTCAAGGTTGACCAATGCGGGGGATGCCTATTTTGAAAAAAGAGGGTTTTTCATCAATACCTTTGGCGAGGGCTTTTCTAGTTATACTACAAACTTGGGGAACGATGCACCTGAGATAAAACATTCCAAAAGTAATTACAAGGAATGGTTGTTGGTTGAAACAGATTACTATGATTTTATCGGGGCTTTTGGAATACTATTAACCCTTTTTTTTTATAGCTTTTATTTTTATTGGTTAACCCTTTCTGGAATTCACTTTTTCAACAAAAAAACCATTTATAGTTTTTCTTTGTTTCTGATTTTTTTAATGGCCATGGGCCATGGATATTTGGCAGGCCATGTATTTTATAGCCCTACGGTTATGGGAATTATGGCAATTGTGATAACATTGATTATGCACCAATCAAGAAAGGGAGAAGAAACATGAGGCTAAAGAACGTATTCCTTATTCTAGTGGCAGTGCCCATTTTTATAACTTGTAACAGAGTTGAAAAGGTGAATGTGAAAACCCCAAAAAGTATTGGTGGGTTAATATATGGCAACCATTTTGACTCCTTAGAAGCTTCTCTCAATAAAAAATCTGAATCGGGAATACACAAAAAAAGTATTTGTTTTAGCAGTAAGGATTCAACATTGGCTGTATTCAATAAAAAGCTGGAAGTTTTTTCAGAGATGTCAATGGCAATGTGGTTTCAACCAGATTTCTATGGACGGAATGGTACCATTATAAACCTATCGAAAGAAGAAAAAGACTTTCCAATCAAATCGATACTTTCCTTGTTCATGAACAAAAACAGAGTTGGCGTAATGCAACAAGGAAAAGACTTAAGGAAAGAGAGCTATATAAACCAGAGAGGGTTCACAAAATATTTTATGTCCCTCGCAGAGCTTAAACCGGGAGACATTTATTTTTTGGCTTATATATTCTCCGAAAACAAGGTGAGAATATACATTGACGGTAAAGAATATGCGATATTTGACCATGTACCAAATTTGCATGATGTAAATTATACAACACTTGGGGCATCTTGGAACAATCAAGGTAGCAAATATCATTTTAACGGGTGTATGGATGATTTATATATATATAATAAAGCGTTGAGCGAAGAGGAAATCTATAATTTAATGGATTATACGCATGTATACCAATATGCCAAATAAAGTTTTGCTTATAGGTAGAGCCTCTAAAAATATTGGAGGCAAAGCTACAGGTGGAATTGCCAAACATATCGAGGATTTGTCCCTAAATTTAAGTAAAAGGGGCATAAGGCCTTTTATTTGGGATTTCACACTTCAAAAAACACTAGACAAGAAATCAGTTACGATTTTTGGAGTTTCTTATCTTAATAAGGCACTGGGATTGTTATATAGTTTCTTCTCGGAAAACATTTGGCTTTCCAAAACTTATAAAAACCTATCTCTAAGGGATAAATTTATTGTAGGGATACAAAGCTATCAAATTAAAAAAATTGTACAGAAGCATGACTTCAGGACAATCCACGCCCACTCCCTTAATAGGCCAATAATAAATTTGCTTCGCAAAAGCTTTCCTAACATCAATTTGGTTGTTACAGACCATGGGTTTTGGCAGAAGACCGATGGGGCAAAAAGAACAAAAAAGAAGCGAATACTTGGAAAGATTTTAGAGAATATTGAAGCATCCAATGTTGTTATTGTCATTTCAGATTTTTCTATCGATAAGTTCAAAGAATATAGTTTGCCGTTGTTCAAGACCCAAAAGATATCCAACCCTATCTATATTTCAAATATTCCGATAGACGCTAAAGCCAAAAAAGAGAATATTATATTGTTTAATGGCTATAATAAGAGTATTGACATAAAAAACTTGCCAGTTCTAATACAAGCAATTAGCAAGAGTGAACTTTTGCGAAAGGATTTTAAACTGATTGCAATAGTAAATAACAAAGCAAAAGAGTTGGTAGAAAAACAAAAGACCCCATTTGAAATGGAACTATTGGGATCTCAAACTTGGGAAAAGTTGGTTGATTTGTATAACAAAAGCAAGATTTTGGTAGTTCCGAGTAAGAGTGAAAGCTTTGGATTGGTTTATATGGAAGCCCTGGCAGTTGGAACACCTGTTATTGGTTTTCACAAAACGATTGATGAGTTTCAAAACGTTTTACAAATTGAAATAGGAGATACTTTTGACAATGATAGGGAAACAGCAGAAGACCTTTCTTTTAAAATTGAGAATGTTGTTTCTAAAACCTATGACAGAGAGCTTATGAGAAAAAGAGTAAAGGAAAAATATGACTGGGAGAATAAAATAGAGTTTTTTATTAAAATATATTTTGAGGAGGGAATGTATGCTAAATAAAAAAACCTAAATGGGCATTAAGCCAATAGCAATAAAAAACAACAGTTACCAGATGAAAAATCTTTTAAGAGATTTTATATTTCATAAACTAAAGTATGGTTCGGGATTTAGAAAAAGGCTTAGACTAATAAAGTCATTTCAAAGACTTTCCGAGAGTGAGCTTTTGATAAAGGAAAATAGTATGCTGGTCGAGCATATAAGAAAGGCATACAATAATTCTCCTTTTTACAAAGAACTATACGATTCACATGGTGTAAACCTTGGTCAGTTACAATCTAAGGAAGACTTATCAAAACTACCTGTGGTCACCAAAGAATTGATTAGGAAAAGAGTAGATGACATATACATTGGCAAAAGGTTTAAACATACAGCACATACAAGCGGCACATCGGGCACCCCTTTAAAGGTTTATTACAGTTGGGATTGTGTGCTTAATGAGGCATCATATAACGAGATCTTTAGAAATAATGTAGGGCATTATTTTGGAGATAAGGTCATTTCTTTACGAGGGGCATTGGATGGCACAAAAAAAGAGCACTATGACAGATTTAATAAAACACTATTCTTGTCAAGTTACCATATCACACCAGATAATGCTGAGTGGTACAGCAAAAAAATAAATGAGTTCAAACCAAAGACAATTTTGGGCTATCCAAGTTCTTTGGAGGCTCTGTCCATAATTTTATCTGAATACAAAATCAAAATACCAATTGCTTTTACTTCTTCTGAAACGCTTTACCCGCATCAACAAGAATTAATAGAGAAAAGTTTGGGGTGCAAAATTTATGACAGATATGGAAATGCCGAGAGAACAATTTCACTTGTACAAGAAAAACATAATGGAGAATATTCCTTTCCAAATCTCTATTCCATAAACGAATTCAAAGGAAATAATGAAATTTTCACTACGAATTTAATAAACCCTCAATTTCCACTCATAAGATATCAAGTTGAGGATGAAATTATTGTCTCAGAAAACAATACAGTTAAAAGAATTGGAGGCAGGATAGATGATTGTCTAATTACACCAGACCAACGGAGAATAGGCAGTGCCGCCATGTCTTTAGCGTTTAAAAAGGTTCCAAACATACAAATGTCCCAAATAGAGCAGAATTTTAAGGATAAAATAATTGTGAATATAGTTCCGGCACAGAGCTTTTCTTTGGAGGACATTAAACTTCTTGAAAAGGAATTAAAGAAAAGAATAGGTGAGGAAATGATAATTGAGATAAGAGAAGTAACCAGAAGCGAAATAAAAAAGACCAAAGCAAATAAATTTAAACTTATAATTAATTCAATGGAAAGCTTCCATTAGACATGGTAGGGATGGGTGTTATTCTTATGTGTACCTTAGCTCTATTTTTTATTTAAACCAGTGAAAGAAGATTGAAAAAACTAAGGTGGTATTACAGAAGATTAAAATTGATGAACTTAAAAGAGGTTCTTTTCTTTAGAATACCGCAATTTGTCCAAACGAGCATTAAAGGTCATTTTCAACAAAGGGTCAGAAGAGCTCCACTGGCGCTAAATGAATCCTTTAGAGGGCCACTCTATAATTCCGAGGAAGTCCAACATCTTTTCCTCACATTTCCGTTTCATGGCACATTTAAAGTTTTTACGGAGGAAATAGATGTATTAAACTTCAATGATTGGAGAAAAGATGTCTCTACTGGAATCATTTCCCCTATAGCCTATTATGGTCGCATCACAAAACAGGACTATGAAAAGAACGGGGACGTAAAGTTCGTATCCGAAATTTCAAGGATGGAATTTCTACCGTTTTTGGCTTTTAAATATGTTGAATGTGAAGAAGAACTCTATTTGGCCAGAATAGAAGAAATATTAAAGGATTGGAGCAAACAAAACCCTTATTTATATTCTATAAACTGGACCTCTGGAATAGAGGTTGGTATACGGACGGTCAACCTAATATATACCCACCATATTTTAAATCATTTTCAAGTATTATCAACCGAGACCAATCGGTTAATAGTAGAAATTGTAAGTGAGTCATATCGCTTTTTAAAGAATCATCTATCGTTATTTTCATCAGCAAACAATCACTTAATGGCCGAACTCATGGGTCTTATAGTAATTGGATCTTATTTTAAATTAAGTGAGAAAGAATTTGCCAAATGGAAAAATATGTTTTTTGAGCAAATCGAAGAACAAATCAACGATGATGGGGTGAACATGGAGCTTTGCACAAGATATCATGCAGAGGTGTGTGATCAAATTTTGATTGGATTAACATTTTTAAAGAATGCGCACCACACCATTCCAGAGCAAATTTGGCAAAAACTGGAAAGCACTTTTCAATTTACCCAGCATGTGGATTATTTTGGAAACGAGGCCATTTTTGGGGATAATGACGAAGGTTCGGTAATTAATCCTTTCTTCCACGACCATTTTTCGTTATATAAGTCACAACTTCAAACAAGTAATTTTTTATTTCAAACAAAATATAAGTCTAATGAACAGGTCGATTTTAGAAACTATTTAATTTTTGGCTCAGAATTTAGTGTTGAACCCCATGACCTTCCGGAAAAGGACAAATTGTTCAAATATTCCGGGTATTGCTTTTTATATGACCATAATTCCAGAGCCAAACTTTCTTTTGATTGTGGCCCAATAGGTGACGATGTTTCCGCAGCCCATGGACATTCCGATATTTTTCATTTCAATCTTGAGGTTGGGGGCATACCTTTTTTGGTCGATTCTGGAACCTATCAGTACCACTCAAAGCACGAACACTGGAGAGATTACTTTAAAGGTGTAACCGCACATAACACTATTTCTATAAACAATAAAAATCACGCACTCAACAATGGTAGGATGAGTTGGATAAATCGGCCAAAAACAAAGGTGATAGACATATCGTTGAACAAAACTGAATCAATTTGTCGGGCAACTACAAACGCTTTTGAAGCTGACAAGGTTGTATTGACAAGGGAAATTATATTCAATAAGGATCAAAACAAGATATTAGTCAAAGATTTTGTGGACACTGAAAGCACTTGTACTTACGAATTGTTTTTTTATCTTCATTTCCACCCGAATACATTAATCGACAAAAAGGGTACGTTGATCAATTTGGAAAGGGAGAACAGACAAATCAGAATCACCAATAACCACTTTGAGAATGCTCGTCTCATTTCTGGACAGGAATTTCCGCCATTAGGATGGTTTTCAAAAGAGTTTAACAGGAAAGAGGAAACGAACAGCTTAAAATTTTTTATCCATGGGCAGGGTAAATGTGAAATAGAAACCACCATTTTGTATGACTAAGACAACGTCCTTATTATCTAAAGCTTTGAAGAGATTTGGTGTATCCCAATACTGCCTTACTATTTCGATGTTCTTTTTGCCTCTCAGCTTACAAATGAACAATATCTTCTTGGTTCTTTTTTTGATTGCTTTCATATTTGAATGGAACATCAGGGAAAAAATATCATCGCTTTCGTCAAACTATAAAAAAGCGCTGCCGATTGTTTTATTGTTTTTTTCGATTGTGTTTAGTTATTCCTATTCTTTTTACACCCAAACGGCGCTTGATCAAATATTAAAAAGCATTCCTCTTTTACTTGTGCCTCTGGTATTTATCTCTGATCCAAAGATGTTTGTTGAAAACAGGAACAAATTTTTATATGGTTTGGTGGCAGGGTGCCTGGTTGCGGCGATAACAAGTTGGGGCTGGTTGGCATACCAATTATGGTTGGAGGAAGATATTAGCAAAGCAATCACTTGGAAGTATAGTAAAGGAAACCTTATTTCAAAACTTGATCAACATACGCCATATTTAGCTATGTTTTTGTTTACTTCGGTTGGATTTATAGTATCTAGGCTAGAGCTTATTAAGAGGAAGAAAATCAAACGAATACTAAATATTATAGTTATAATTCAAATTTTATTCCTTTTACATTTGCTCTCGAGAACGGCCATATTATATTTTTTTGTTGCTGCAATAATCTTTCTTTTAATTAAAAGAAAAATATTTGTGTTAGTAGCGCTTTTACTGGTTTCATTCACTTTTTTCAATCTTTTAGTACATGATTCCAATGATAATAGGGGATTTTTTGAAAGACTGCTGTACAAGGAAATGGGACTTAGTGGAACCGATGGTTTGGACCCTAGGTTCGAAAGATGGCAATATTCGTGGGATCTTTTCAAAAAATCACCTATTATAGGGGTTGGTGCCGGAGATGTAGATGTTATGAGAGTGATTGCCTACAGAGAAGCAGGAGACCTAGAAGCATATAAGTTAAAATATAATGCACATAATCAATTCTTTGAGTTTTTGAGCGCTCAAGGAATAATTGGGGGGATATTGTTCATATTTTGTTTTGGATATATAATTTATTTGGCCTTCAGCACTAAGGAATACTTTTTGTTTTATACGGTTGTCGGAATTTTTATATGTTCCTCTACAGAATCGATGTTTCGAAGATCCTGGGGTGTAGTTTTCTTCTCCATAATTGCATCCTTGGTAATCGTATCATATCTAAGAAATAAAAATAATTCCTTAGAGTTTTAAGATGGGATAGTTAACAATCGTTTTTGCTTTTTATTACATTGCAAAGCTCAAACAAAAATGTTTAAGTTGAAGAAAATAAACCTTATTTACTTGCTTGGAGCTGGCCGAAGCGGCACAACATTGATGGCAACCATTTTAAATGCCCACAAGCAAGTTCAGACTATTGGGGAAATGCATCAATTCATTGACCATATAAACCAGGACAAAGAATGTTCTTGTGGAGAAAATTTAAACAATTGTGTGTTTTGGTCAAAAATAGTCGAAAATCTTAAAATGTCTTTGGATGACTTGCCATGTAAGCAAATCCAATTTGAGAAAAAGGAAGCCCATAAAAACTTAGCTAAACTTATTCTTAAATACAAACAAGACAAGGACTATCTAGAATTCAACGAAAAGGTTTTTTCGGAAATAAAAGAGCATGTTGAAGCAGATTGGATCTTGGATTCCTCTAAATATATTGCGCGGTATTTGCTTTTAGAAAAAAGCGTGAACATTAATATTAAAGGAATTTATGTAGTCCGGGACGTTCGTGGGGTAATTAATTCATTTGGAAAGCAAGTACAGACACCCAAAAAACCATTGTCAACTATTGTCTACTATTTGGCAATCAATTTTTTTGGTCAGATAGTGTTTGCGTTGGATCCCAAAATTATAAAGGTTAAGTATGAAGATTTTGTTGAAAAACCTGAACAAAGCCTAAATAAGATTTACTCACATGTTTTTGCCACTACGGATGGCATTAATAACATTTCAGGGTTGCCGGAATTTTACGAAATGCCACATATTATCGGCGGAAATAGAATGAAGGCCAATAAAAAAATATCCATAAGAAAAGACGAAAAGTGGAAAGAAAACATCTCGAGAAGTAAACAGATTATGTACTATTTACTAGTATTTCCGTTGATGCTCCTCAATAAATACAAGATTTGATGAATATATACATAACACTGGATTATGAACTTTTTTTTGGACCCCAAAGTGGATCTGTGGATAAATGCATCATAAAACCGACCAAAGCTTTATTGGAATTATTGGACCCCTATGGCATAAAGGCGAATTTTTTTGTTGACTCTGGATATTTGGTTGCCCTAGAAAGGCAAAAAGTAGAATACTTGGAGTTACAGGAAGATTATGATAAGATTACAGAACAGATTGGATACCTGGCATCAAAGGGACATGGCATTGAGCTGCATATCCACCCGCATTGGGAGGATTCGTTTTATGATGGAAAGCAGTGGGTTTTTAATACCGAAAGGTATAGGTTGGCAAATTTTAATAAGAATGATGTTATGGATATAGTTTATAGATATACTGAGATTCTTTATAGAATATCAACTAAAAAACCTGTTGCATATAGAGCGGGAGGTTGGTCCGCTCAACCTTTTGAGCACATAAAAGATGCTCTAAAACAGAACGATGTGCTTGTAGACTCAACAGTTTTTCCCAATGGGCGCTATAAATCACAAAATCAGGTATTTGATTTTAGGGGAGTACCTCAATATAAAACAGAATATTATTTCGAGGACGACCTTACCAAAGAAGTGATTAATGGAAGCTTTAAGGAAATTCCTATAAGTTCAACATTGGTTTCGCCGTTATTTTATTGGAAATTCGCAAAAGCTAAACTTTTTGGAAATAAAGAGCATAAGGCCTTCGGAAATGGAGCTGCGATTCCAATGGACAAAACAGAAATGTTCAAATTAATGCTTTTTCCATCGTATAGTGTTGTTTCAATGGATGGATATAAATCAAAACTGATGAAAAGATCATTAAGGGAATACAATAAAAAAACAGTAGGAGAGGGAAACTTTGTTTTGATAGGTCACCCTAAGGCCTTTACACATTATTCTCTAAATAAACTAAGGGATTTTTTGGACTCGTCACATAACATACATACTTACGTTACATTTTAATTAAGAAAATTGAGATATCATCTTTTAAATTGTCATATAGACAATCTTAGTATGGTGGAAACCATTGCAATGATTGAGCACACTATATATATGGATAAACA
Source organism: Flagellimonas alginilytica (assembly GCF_042134605.1). GTDB lineage: Bacteria > Bacteroidota > Bacteroidia > Flavobacteriales > Flavobacteriaceae > Flagellimonas > Flagellimonas alginolytica. The sequence continues at coordinate 1,572,153 of NZ_CP169638.1, forward strand.
ACTACACCATGTGGTGGTTAATGCAGGAAAAATCGTGGCCATGCAAAAGGATTTGCAGTTACGACAGAGCGTGAATGAAAGCGATTTGATCAATGCAGATGGCCAAGCAGTGGTATGGGCCTCAAAAGTTTTAGGGAAGCCTTTAAAAGAACGTGTGGCGGGTATAGATTTGATGGTAAACCTGGTTGAGTTGGCACATAAAAAGAAGCACAAAATATTTTTCTTTGGGGCTAAAGAGGAAGTAGTCAAAAAGGTTGTGGATAGGTATTCAAATGAATATTCTTCTGAAATAATTGCTGGTTATAGAAATGGATATTTTAAAAAGGAAGAAGAGCAATCCATCGCTAAAGAAATCGGGGAAAGCGGAGCACATATTTTGTTTGTTGCCATAAGTTCACCAACTAAGGAAAACTTCCTTTACGAGAATAGAACATTGTTGCGAAAGGTGAATTTTATAATGGGTGTTGGCGGAAGTTTTGATGTGGTTGCGGGAAAGGTAAAACGCGCACCAATATGGATGCAAAATGCGGGACTTGAATGGTTTTATAGATTTATGCAGGAACCTAAAAGGATGTGGAAAAGATATTTGATAGGAAACAGCAAGTTTATTTTTTTAGTGTTAAAAGAGCGATTTAAAATTTGATACCTTTGTAGTTTTATATTAGTTACAACGGTAATCCACATGTTTTTTAGACAACATAGATATTCCAACTTGATTTCCACTATCTCGATAGGAATAGACTTGCTAATTGTTAACATATTTCTCCAAATACTCCCGATAAATTTTCAAACACCAATTTTGATTCATGCCTACATATCGGTTTGCTGGATAGTACTATCGATCAAAAATGAGTTCTATAAAGTATATCGGTACACAAAAATTACATATCTGTTACGATTACTATTCACACAGTTTGTTTTCTTTTTCCTGATTTTATATGCGTTCATCGGATTTTTTAAGCAACCCGTCATAAGCAGACTTGCTTTAGGCGAATACTTTGTTATTGTCCTTATAATTATCTCAACCGTTAAATTCTTGAGTTACTTCATGCTTATGGAGTACAGGGAAAAAGTAAAGGGTAATCTAAGAAATGTAGTTATTATTGGAAAAAGTAAAAAAACGGACCAACTACGTAATGTTTTTAAAGAAAGAACCGAATTTGGGTACAACTTTAAAAAGCAATTTACACCAAAGGCAGAGGGTTTTAAGTTACATGATTGTTTCAGTTACATACAAGAAAATAGTATTGACGAAATTTATTGTTCCGTATCGGAGCTCAAAAACGAGGAGATAGGTAAGTTCATCAATTTTGCCGACAACAATCTAAAAACACTAAAATTTATACCGGACAATAAAAACATTTTTTCCAAAAAGTTAAAGTTTGAGTATTACGATTACATACCGGTGCTTTCTCTAAGGGATATTCCTTTAGATAATCCTATCAATGCCTTTATTAAAAGAACTTTCGATGTTGCATTCTCTCTCTTTATTATAATTGGATTGCTCTCTTGGTTGACACCCATTTTGGCCCTGTTGATTACGCTCGAATCTAAAGGCCCAGTGTTCTTTAGACAAACGAGAAATGGAATTGATAATAGAGAGTTTTATTGTTATAAGTTCCGATCAATGGCCCCGAATAATAATGCCGACCATATCCAGGCCACAAAAAACGATATGCGAATAACCAAAATCGGAAAATTTATAAGGAAAACCAGTATAGATGAGCTCCCACAGTTTTACAACGTGCTATTTGGAACCATGTCCGTAGTAGGGCCACGGCCTCATATGGTAAAGCATACCAACGAGTATGCAACAAGTGTGGACAAATATATGGTGCGCCATTTCGTTAAACCCGGAATTACGGGATTGGCACAAGTACGGGGGTATAGAGGTGAAATAGAACAAGAGGCAGACATACAGAATAGAATTAAATTCGATATTTTTTACATAGAAAACTGGTCGTTGTTTCTCGATTTAAAAATTATAGTTCAGACAGTACTCAACGCAATCAAGGGAGAGGCGAAAGCATATTAAAATCAAATGAAAAAAACACTCATCACCGGGGCAGCCGGATTTTTAGGCTCGCACCTTTGCGATAGGTTCATTGCCGAGGGCCATCATGTTATCGGAATGGACAACCTGATCACAGGCGATATCAAAAACATAGAGCATCTATTTCACTTAAAACGTTTCGAGTTCTTTCACCACGATGTCACCAAATTTGTCCATGTACCCGGAAAAATGGACTATATCCTCCACTTTGCCTCACCGGCAAGCCCTATCGACTATCTTAAAATTCCGATAGATACCCTTAAAGTGGGCTCCTTGGGAACCTTGAACTTATTGGGCTTGGCCCGTGACCATGGAGCAAGAATTCTTGTGGCATCCACATCCGAAGTATATGGCGACCCCTTGGTGCACCCACAAAATGAGGATTATTTCGGCAATGTTAGCCCTATTGGTCCAAGAGGGGTGTATGATGAGGCCAAGCGCTTTATGGAATCCATCACCATGGCCTACCATAGGCATCATGGATTGGACACCCGAATAGTTAGAATATTCAACACTTACGGTTCTCGAATGCGATTGAACGATGGCCGTGTAGTCCCTGCTTTTATGGGGCAGGCACTTCGTGGCGAAGACTTAACGGTTTTTGGGGATGGCTCGCAATCACGCTCCTTTACCTACATCGATGATCAAATCGAAGGAATCTACCGTTTATTGATGAGCGATTATGTAGAGCCCATCAATATTGGTAATCCCGATGAGACTACCATTCTGGAATTTGCGGAAGAAATAATAAAACTTACAGGAACCGATCAGAAAATCGTATTTAAACCATTGCCGCAAGACGATCCTATGCAACGCCAGCCCGACATTTCGAGGGCAAAAGAAATACTCGACTGGGAACCCAAGGTGCACCGCTCCGATGGGCTCAAAAAAGTGTTCGAGTATTTCAAATCGTTATCACATGATCAGTTGTGGGAGGCCCACAGAGAATTTTCACAATAGATCATTCGCAAATAACTCTTAAATTAAAATACAATTGAGTTATTTTTGCCAAAACTTTAATACATGAACATTCTGGTCCTAGGTTCAGGTGGTCGAGAGCACGCCATTTCCCTTAAAATATCCCAAAGCCCTAAAACTTCTAAACTTTTTGTTGCGCCCGGTAACGCAGGCACTTCTCAAATAGCGACAAATGTCGAAGTGGGCGTAAACGATTTTGAAGCCATTAAACAATTGGTGTTGAAAGAAAGCATTGATTTGGTGGTAGTGGGGCCGGAAGACCCTTTGGTAAAAGGGGTGCACGATTTTTTCTTAAATGATACCGAGCTAAAGGCAGTTTCTGTAATTGGGCCGGAAAAAGCAGCCGCAGAGCTGGAAGGGAGCAAGGAATTCGCCAAAGAGTTTATGATGAGGCACAATATTCCCACTGCAGCATATCAGAGTTTTACGGCAGATACGTTAGAAGAGGGCTATGCCTTCTTGGAAACCCTGACCCCCCCATTTGTTTTAAAGGCAGATGGCCTGGCGGCAGGTAAAGGAGTACTTATTCTTCAAAACATTCAAGAAGCCAAGGATGAGCTAAAATCCATGTTGCTCGATTCCAAATTCGGAAACGCAAGTGCAACTGTCGTTATCGAAGAGTTTCTGGACGGCATAGAACTGAGCTGCTTTGTTCTTACCGATGGCGCTAATTATAAAATACTCCCTACAGCAAAAGATTATAAACGAATAGGAGAGGGAGACACTGGGCTCAACACAGGAGGAATGGGGGCTATTTCCCCTGTCCCATTTGCCGATTCCGAATTTATGGACAAGATAGAGCGCCAGATTGTAAAACCGACCGTGGATGGCCTTAAAAAAGACAATTTGCCTTACATAGGTTTTATCTTCATCGGCCTGATCAAAGTTGGCAACGAGCCTAAAGTGATCGAATACAATGTTCGAATGGGCGATCCTGAGACCGAGGTGGTGATTCCAAGGCTTAAAAGTGATTTGGTAGAGGTGCTTATGGCCATGGCCAAGGGGACATTAGATCAAGTAGAACTGGATATTGACAATAGAGCGGCCACTACGGTAATGGCAGTTTCTGGTGGCTATCCCGAAGCTTATGAAAAAGGCAAGGAAATTACGGGTACGGAAAATATTAGGGATTCCATTGTGTTCCACGCCGGAACCAAAGTGTCGAACGGGCAAGTAGTTACCAATGGAGGGCGCGTAATCACCATCACTTCTTTCGGAAAAGATTTTAAGGAAGCGTTACAGCAATCCTATCAAAATATGGAAAAGCTCCATTTTGATGGAATGTACTACAGAAAAGATCTTGGTTTTGACCTATAGATAAGAATGGGAGCTGATCTCCTTGTTCTCTTCGTTATTGTCATTAAAGATCTTTAATTGTTTCATCCAATAGACCATTGCGATAAAACCAATGATCATAAAGATCCAGTTGATCGTGTTGGCACCCCACCAGCTGTGCATAAAGCGTAGAAAATCCAAAGGTGCGAATAGGTAATTTACAAATAAGTCCTCTATACCGTAAAAAAACTTGCTCATGTTGGCTATATTTACTTTACAAAAGTAGCAAAAGATAGGATGATTTCAAGCTTTTTCGGAAAAACAAAGCCCATAAACTATATTGTGCTGGGAGTGTTCTTGTTCCTTTTTTATTTTGCCAATATTTTTTTTGGGCCTAGCGGGCAAAAATTTAGCCAGATCATCCCTTTTGAATTGCTGATGTTCACCGCATTGCTACTCTCCGTTTTTATCACAAATCAGATCGTGAGAAAGGAAAAGGCGACCGAGTCCAATTCCTATACCATGGTGTTTTTTGTGCTTTTGGCCATCTCCTTTTCCGACCATTTGGGGCACCAGAACATTATTTTTGCCAATTTTTTTCTGCTTTTGGCATTTTGGAGGGTGTTGTCCATTAAATCCATTAGGAACGTAAAACACAAGATTTTTGATGCTTCCATGTTAATAGCCACCGCAAGCTTATTCTACGATTGGTCTTTGGCGTTTATGCTCTTGATCTTTTATGTGATAGGGGTTTACGACCGTAAAACCTTTAAAAATTGGCTGGTGCCCGTTTTGGGAACGGCCACTGTTTTTGTTTTAACGTTTACCGTGCTCAAGCTAAAGGGATCTCTTCATTTTTTTGCGGAACACTATCAATTTTCTTTAGGATTGTTTACCGATAAATCCTTTTTTCAAGTGTTGGATTTCAAAATATTGATTTATCTAATTTTGATCACCATTGTTTCCATCACGGTATTTGTGCGCCTGCGAAATGTGAGCGGGGGAAAATTGTTGCTCCTACGAATTGTGTTTTTTACCTTTTTGCTGGCCACGGTATTGATTCTGTTTAACCCTGTGGATCGTTCGCCGGTAATGATCACGGTTTTTCCCGCATCAATTTTCCTTACCAATTATTTTGAAGAAATAAAAAAACAAAACCTTCGAGAAGTGGTTTTGATCGGTTGTTTGGTATTGGCCTCCACTCTTTTTGTGGTCCATTTAAACTAAGTACGCCATAAAGCAATATCTTTGAACAAAACTACTATTATGTTCAGCGATTTTGCCTTCAACATATTTGAGGAAAGTATAGAAAAGTACCATATCAAGGATGATGTCTATCAAGAATTTTCCAACCCTTATCCAAAGGATAAAGTGGAGCACCTGCTGTATAGAAAAAATTGGATAGACACTGTTCAATGGCATTATGAAGATATTATACGTGACCCGGAAATTGATCCTGTTGCAGCCTTGGACCTTAAACGTAAAATTGATGCAAGTAACCAAGACCGTACCGATTTGGTGGAATATATAGACAGTTACTTTTTAAATAAATACCAATCGGTACAGGTAAAGCAAAATGCCAAGATCAATACGGAGAGCCCGGCATGGGCCATTGACAGGCTTTCTATTTTGGCCCTGAAGATCTATCATATGCAAGAAGAGGTAAACCGAACGGATGCTTCTTCCGAGCATATTAAAAAATGTAGCGATAAACTCGCCGTATTGCTCGAGCAAAAGAAAGACCTGTCCACCGCCATAGATCAATTATTAATGGATATTGAATCCGGGGATAAGTACATGAAAGTGTATAAGCAAATGAAAATGTACAACGATGATGAACTAAACCCGGTTTTACGTGGACAAAAAGGGTGAACATACCCATATATTGGTTATCCGCTTGTCTGCAATGGGTGACGTGGCCATGATTGTGCCCGTACTACGAACTTTTACAGAAAAATACCCCCAAATGCGGATTACGGTGCTCACCAAAAAATCGTTTGCGCCTATTTTTAATGGGATGGGCAATGTGGAAGTTGTAGCAGCGGAGGTAAAAAAACAACACAAGGGACTTATTGGGCTTTGGCGGTTATTTAAAGAACTTAGACCATTAAAGGTTGATGCAGTGGCCGATCTTCACAATGTACTGCGTAGCAGGGTTCTTAAAAAATATTTTACTTTGGAACGGGTGCCCGTTGTACAATTGGACAAGGGACGAAGGGACAAAAAAGCACTCACCCGGCCCAAAAACAAAGTTTTTGAACAACTAAAGACAACCCACCAACGCTATGCCGATGTGTTTGCCGGACTTGGTTTCCCCATCGACTTAACCAAAGCAAAACCACTGGAAAGGATCCAGCTATCTGAAAAAGTGCTGGGTCTGGTGCAACAAGATACCAAGAAATGGATTGGAATTGCACCTTTTGCAGCTCATGATGGAAAAATGTATCCTTTGGATTCTACCGAGGAAGTTATTAAGCAGTTAAACAATACCAATAAGTATAAAATTTTATTGTTCGGAGGTGGGGCCAAAGAGGTTGATGTGTTGGAAAAGGTAGCAGGAACGTATGAAAACGCCTTGTGCATGGCGGGCAAGCTCGATCTTTCCGAAGAACTACAATTAATTTCAAATTTGGATGCCATGTTGTCCATGGATAGTGGAAATGCACATTTAGCAGCAAACTATGGTATCCCGGTGGTGACACTCTGGGGGGTTACCCACCCATATGCTGGGTTTTATCCGTTTGGGCAGTCCATGGACAATGCCCTATTGGCGGATAGAAAAAAATATCCTTTGATTCCGACCTCTGTGTATGGCAACAAAGTGCCAGAGGGATATGAAAATGTTATGAGCACCATCAAACCTCAAGAAGTGCTGGATAAGCTAGTGGAAATATTGGACTATTAAGCCACCGTTCCTTGGCAACTGCTGCCCGCCCCTGCAGTGCACCCATAGCAATGTTGTGAGATAATTATATCCCGATTGCTCAGCACATCATCATTATAATCCTTTATGTGTTTTACTTTACTTGCCACTTTAAGGTCCAACATTTGGTTAAAATCGCAATCGTACAACCATCCATCCCAGCTTACTGAGATGGTGTTGGTGCACATTACATTTTCTACCGCAGCAGGGTTGTAGGCATCTACCAAAGAATACATATAATCCTCGTAATTGTCAGAAGCGATGAGGTAGTCCAAAAACCGTGAAATAGGCAAGTTGGTAATTGCAAAAAGATTATGAAAATCGATATCAAAATCAGCTTTCAACGCTTTTTTAAAGTCATGCTCCATGGCAGCTTGATCAGTGGGCAAAAATGCTCCGGAAGGATTGTACACCAGATCTAAACGTAAATCGCTATCTGGCCTACCATAACCCACTTGGTTGAGCATTTGCAAAGCCTTTATGGATTTATCAAAAACCCCATCGCCACGTTGTTTGTCCGTTTTGCCACGGGTATAGTGGGGCATGGATGAAACTACATGAACATTGTGCTTTTTAAAGAATTCCGGAAGATTGTGGTATTTCTTGTTGGCCAATATAATGGTCAAGTTGGACCGTACGATAAAATCCTTGATACCGGCCTTGGAAGCCTCTTCCACAAACCACCGAAAATCAGGGTTCATTTCGGGGGCACCACCAGTAAGGTCCAACGTATGGGCGCCGGTATTCCGGATTACGGATAAACACTGTTCCATGGTCTCTCGGGTCATAATTTCCTTTCGGTCGGGGCCCGCATCTACATGGCAATGTCCGCAAACTTGGTTGCACATATATCCGACGTTGATTTGAAGCACCTCTAATTTTTTTGGTCTTAAGGGAGACTGACCCGTTTCGGCAATTTTATCCTTAAAGTAAGGTAGGTCGCCACTCTCAAAAAGTTCCCCGTTCAATATTTCCAGTTGCTTTTGCGTACTGGCAAGTGCGTTTTGGTTGGCTTTTAAGGATTTTTTAGCTGCTTTTTTTAGGTCTGTCAATATGCTTTGTTCCATTTAATGCTTTTATAGGATTTAGAGCAATCCAGTTCAATCGAGGTTATTGCTAACATCTAAAAGGGTAGCGGTCTTGTTTCTATGGGCAAGGCGCTTTAGAAACTACATGGAAAGTTTCTCGTACTTGTTCATCATCTGAACACCATGAACCAAAGTGGCACCACTTTCGATCGCTGCACCTGCGTGCACGGCCTCCATCATTTCCTCTTTGGTGATGCCTCTTTGCAAACCATCTTTGGTATAGGCATCAATACAATAAGGACACTTTACTACATGCGCAACAGCCAGGGCGATCAATGATTTTTCTCGAGCGCTCAAAGCACCTTCCTCGAACACTTTGCCGTAATAATCAAAAAATTTATTGCCAAGCTCTTCGTTCCACTCTGTAATATTACCAAATTTTCTCAGGTCTGCCGGGTCGTAATAGGATTTGGACATGCTTCAAATTTTTATGTTACACCTAAACTTACGACAAATATCACGATTGTATTTTGCTGTAACCTTCAAAAATCCATTTCTATCTGCAATAGACTAGTAATGTAGCCTGTTTATCAACTTAATATTAAGATGACGATTCGGTTGATATATTTACACTATGGAACCATCCAAAAATGTACATTTGTTCTAAAAGGAATAGATGTTTAAGAATAAAAGAATAGGGCTTGTGCTATCCGGTGGGGGTATACGGGGAATGGCTCACATAGGTTTGATCAAAGCCATGCGCGAACACGGGATAGAGGCCAATGTTGTTTCCGGGACCAGTATCGGGGCATTGGTGGGCGCACTTTATGCCAATGGAAATTCCGCTGAAGAAATGCTCTCTTTTTTTAAAGAAACACCATTGTTCCAGTATAGTTTTTTTACCATAAACAAACCCGGTTTTATAGATACTGAACGGTATGCCAATGTATTTGAGCACTTTTTCCCATCCAACTCCTTTGAAAGTTTGGGCAGGCCACTTTATATTGTTGCCACCGATTTAATGAGGGGCAAGGAAACTGTTTTTAACACAGGCGAACTTATAAAGCCCTTATTGGCTTCCGCCGCGCTTCCCCCAGTTTTTAGTCCTGTTGAAATCAATGATGTCCTGTATGCCGATGGGGGAATTATGAACAACTTTCCAACGGAATATGTGGAGGATAAAACCGATTTTATGATCGGGAGCAATGTGTCCGTCACCGTGCCACTGCAAAAAAAGGACCTTCGAAATTCATTTCAATTGACCGGGAGAGTCACCAGTTTGATGATACATGCTTCCAACGACGAAAAATTGCAGAGGTGCGACCTTTTTATTGAGCCCCAAGGACTGGAAAAAATAGGCGTGTTGGACAAGAAAGGCATTGAAAATGCTTATAACATCGGCTACGAACATGGGCGCAAGGCCTTGGACAATATACTTTACAAGGCCTGACCCAGTTTATACATTATCGAAATCCACGGTAATTTTTGATGTAATTGGGTGTGATTGGCAAGTCAGGACAAAACCATCATTGATTTCGCCATCGGTTAGAATTTGGTTTTTCACCATTTCCGCCTTGCCTTCGGTTAGCCGAGCTATACAACTACTGCAGACCCCACCCTGACAGGAATATGGCGCGTCTATATTTTGTTTTAGAACAGCATCTAGGACAATTTCTTTTTTATCCATTACAAAATTGTAGCTCTCATCGTCCAAAATTACGGTTACTTGGGTTTTCCCGTCCAAATCTTCGGCCAAGGAATCCTCGGCATCCCCACTTGTGAAAAGTTCAAAATGAATTGTACCCTCATCAACACCGTTATCTTTTAAAGTGTCCGTTACCAAGTGGATCATGTCCTCTGGTCCACAAAGATAAAATCCATCAAAAGCAGTTTCCTTGAATTTGTTTTTTAGTACAAAGTTTACGGTGGATTTTTCTATCCTCCCAAAAAGAGCGTCCTTTTCTGTAGATCTGCTATACACATATTGTACAAAAAAACGATCACCATATTGTTCTTTAATAGCCTGTATTTCCTTAAAATACATGGTCTCTTCTGGCGATTGATTGCCAAATACCAAAACAAAAACATTCTCGGGATTGCTTTCCAATACGGTTTGGGCAATGCTCATTATCGGGGTAATACCACTACCTGCCGCAAAAGCAGCAATGTTTTTGGGCGAATCGTCTTCAAAAATAAACCGGCCTTCGGGGGGCATAATTTCAAAGGTGTCGCCAACTTTGATATGTTCATTGGCAAAAACGGAAAAAGTACCATTTTCCACCTTTTTAATGCCCACTGTAAGTTTACCGGATGAAGGGGGCGATGAAATGGAATAGGCTCTCCGGAGTTCTTTTCCGTCCATCTCGTGTTTTATAGTGATGTATTGTCCTGCTTTAAAGGCAAAAGCGTTTGTAAGGTTTTCAGGAATGTTAAAAGTAAGGGCCACAGCGTTTGGAGTTAGTTGGTCCACTGCAGCTATTTTTAAAGCATGGGATGCGCTCATGTACAAAATTTTGTTACAAAATTAAGCATTACGCTTGTTTTGAACAGTCATTTTAAGAAAAAGCATGGGTTTTGTAACAAAACCGATAAATTAGACACCAACAAAAAAAAGCCAGCCATGCTCAAACATTTTATGGGACTTCAATGGAAGTCATTTTTTAGGTCTGCCAGTTTTAAAACAGAGATTTGGTTTAAAATATTGATGGCCTTGGGTGCCCTTTACTTTATTATTGTTTTCTTGGGAATGGGGGTCGGGGCCTTTTATTTGATCGAGAAAATGGAGATAGGCGACCCCTTGCGCGTTGTCAACCAGTTTATGGTCTATTACATGGCCCTTGATCTTGTTTTTAGGTACATGCTTCAAAAAATGCCGGTGACCAATATAAAACCATTGCTCTATTTGCCCATAAATAAGAGCAAGGTGGTAAACTTTTCATTGGGGAAAACGGTAATCTCTTTTTTTAATATTGCCCATGCCTTCTTTTTTGTGCCGTTCAGTATTGTTTTACTGATAGAGGGCTATCCTCCCGTGCAGGTTATTGGATGGCACTTGGCATTGATGGCCCTGTTTTACTGTAACAACTTTATCAATGTTATGGTGAACAATCAAAATGGGGTCTTCTATGTATTTGCGGCCATATTTATATTGGCCGGGGCATCGCAGTATTACCAATGGTTTGATATTACCGTTTACACCCAACCTGTTTTCGACCTATTTTATGATATGCCCTGGTCGGCCATAATACCATGGGCAGCTTTAGCTGGCATGTATTATGGAGCCTATGCTTATTTTAAAAAACATATGTATTTAGATGGTGGTCTGGCCAAAAAGCAATCGGTGGCCAAAACAGAAAATTTGGAGTGGTTGGACCGCTTTGGCAATTTGGGAACATTCCTTAAGAACGACATCAAACTGATAAAAAGGAACAAGAGATCACGTTCGGCCGTAATAGCAGGAGCCTTCTTTATTTTTTACGGACTTCTATTTTTTACCGGAGCTTTGGAAGTTTATGAAGGCCCTTTCTGGAAAGTATTCGCAGGCATATTTGTTACCGGAGGTTTTCTCTTCAGTTTTGGGCAGTATGTGCCCAGCTGGGACAGTAGCTATTATCCTTTAATGATGAGCCAGAATATTAAATATCGTGAGTACCTTTCCTCAAAATGGTACTTGGTGATCATTGCAACCATTATTTCCACCATTTTGGCTTCATTTTATATCTATTTTGGTTGGGAGGCCTATGCCGCAGTATTGGTAGGCGCCATCTATAATATCGGTATTAACAGTTACCTTGTGCTTTGGGGAGGGGCCTATGTAAAAACACCGATAGATTTAACCTCTAACAAAAAGGCCTTTGGCGATAAACAGGCATTTAATGCCAAAACACTATTGCTCACGCTGCCAAAGTTGGCCTTGCCCATGGGTATTTACGCCATTGGACACTTTTTAATTTCTCCTATGGCCGGATACATTTTTGTGGCAGTTTTTGGATTGCTCGGATTTGTTTTTAAAAACAAAGTGTTTACCATGATTGAGGGCATCTATAAAAAGGAGAAGTACAAAACATTACAAGCATACAAACAGAAATAACCAACATAAAAAACACAGATGATAACAGTTCATAATTTAACCAAGACCTACGGACAGAACACCGTTTTGAACATTGATCAATTGGAAATACCAAAAGGACAGAGCTTTGGCCTTGTTGGGAACAACGGAGCAGGAAAAACCACTCTATTTAGTTTGTTGTTGGATTTGATTCAACCTTCCACAGGCCATATTATAAACAACGAGGTACAAGTGGACCAAAGCGAAGCATGGAAACCCTTTACCTCCGCATTTATTGATGAGACTTTTTTGATCGGCTACCTGACCCCGGAAGAGTATTTTTACTTTATCGGCGAACTGCGTGGCAGGAACAAGGCAGATGTAGATGCTCTCTTGTCCAATTTTGAAGATTTTTTTCATGGGGAGATCTTGGGTCAAAAAAAGTATCTGCGGGACCTTTCCAAAGGAAACCAAAAGAAGGTAGGTATAGTGGCCAGCTTTATTGGTAACCCCGAAGTGGTTATTTTGGACGAGCCATTTGCCAATTTGGACCCCACCACGCAAATTCGATTAAAAGGAATTATAAAAGATCTGGCCGCAAAAGAGGGAGTTACCGTTTTGGTGTCCAGTCATGATCTGATTCATGTAACCGAAGTCTGCGAGCGTATCGTGGTGCTCAACAAAGGCGAAATTGTAAAGGACATCCACACCTCGGCAGAAACCATGAAAGAGCTTGAAGCTTTCTTTGCGGGTTGATGTTTTAAAACGACCTGAAGAAATTCTTGCACTTTATCGATAAGGCTTATAATAATCCGCTCATTTTTGAGTTAATGGTTACACAAGATTATCGATAATTTTGAAGCTTCATCACACATTTATAGGCGCCATGGTTTTGGGAGGACTGGTTTTTAATGCCTGTTCCACCAAAAAGGACAAATTCGTCAACCGAAATTGGCATGCACTCAACACAAAGTACAACACCTTGTACAACGGAAATTTGGCCTTTCAACAAGGGCTGGAAGAAATCAACGCCAATTATCGGGACGACTATTGGGAAATTTTGCCCGTGGAACGCCTTAAGGTCACCGACGAGGTAAAACTCGACTCAGAAGATAACAATCCCAATTTTATTATTGCTGAGGAAAAGGCCACCAAGGCCATCCAAAAGCACAGCATGGACATTAAGGATGAAGAAAGAAACCCACAAACAGACGAAGCCTTTCTTTTACTGGGGAAGTCCCGATACTTCGATCAACGCTATATCCCTGCCTTGGAATCTTTCAACTACATCCTGAGAAAATATAGTTCCAGCGATAAACTCAACGAGGCAACCATCTGGCGAGAAAAAACCAATATGCGATTGGACAACCCCGAGGTGGCCATAAAAAATCTAAAACGCCTTTTTAAGTACGAAAGGCTCAAGGATCAGGAATATGCCGACGCCAATGCCGTTTTGGCCCAATGCTACATCAACCTTAATGCCCCGGATACAGCTATCCAAAAACTTAAAATATCGCAGGCCTATACCAAAAAGAATCCGGAAAAAGGTAGATACCTGTTCATAATTGGGCAGTTGTACGATCAATTGGGGCATAAGGACAGTGCCAATTTTGCCTACGATAAGGTAATAGCACTCAACCGCAAATCGCCGAGAGTGTATATGATCAACGCGCATCTGAAAAAAATCCAAAATACCCAACTTACCGAGGACAACAGGGAAGAAATGTTGGAGTACCTTACCAAACTGGAAGAAAACAGGGAAAACCGACCTTTCTTGGATAAAATTTATCGACAAGTGGCCGAATACCACATGGCATTTGAATCCGATAGTTTGGCATTGGCCTATTACAACAAATCCATCCAAGCCACACAGGGAGAACGAAAGTTAAATGCGCTCAATTATCAGAGCTTGGCCGATTATTATTTTGATGAAGACCAGTATAGGATTGCGGGGTCATACTATGATAGTACTTTGACCAACCTGAATGAAAATACCAGAAAACACCGCGATATTACAAAGAAGTTGGACAACCTTGAAGATGTAATCAAATACGAGGATATTGTTCAGCATGCCGACAGTGTTATTACCCTATATCAAATGCCCGTTGCCGAGCGTAAGGCCTATTTTGATGACTATATTGCCGAATTAAAACGAAAAGAGGAGGCAGAGGCAGAAAAGCAACTGCAAAAAACAGTGGCCGGATTCGCCACTTTTGCGGACAGTAAAGGCGGAAAGGAGAACAAAGGCAAGTTCTATTTTTACAATATTACCAGTTTGGGCTACGGAAAAAACGATTTTAAGACCCGATGGGGCAACAGAGCGCTCGAAGACGATTGGAGATGGAGCAACAAGGCCAGGGTCTCCGTTTCCGAAGCTACAGGTGAAATTATCGCCAACAAAGAGGATAATTTAACAGAGGACCAAAAGTATTCCACGGAGTACTATTTGGCCCAGATACCTACCGATGTGGCCGTGATCGATAGTTTAAAGGGCGAGCGCAACTTTGCCAATTATCAGTTAGGCCTTATTTATAAAGAAAAATTCAAGGACAATATGCTGGCTGCCGCCAAATTGGAGCGCGTACTATCTTCTAATCCCGAGGAGCGATTAATATTGCCATCAAAATATAACCTTTACAAAATCTACGAAGAATCAGGAAGTCCATTGGCGAACAATATAAGGCAGGACATTATTTCCAATCACCCCGATACACGATATGCGGAGATCTTGCTAAACCCACAGGCGGTATTGGATGGCAATACCGATAGCCCAGATGCCAGGTACGCAGCATTGTTTAAACAATACCAACAACAGGAATTTTTAAATGTAATTACCCGATCCGAAGAATATATAAGCAAGTTTACGGGAGATCCCATTGTGCCCAAGTTCGAAATGCTGAAGGCCAATGCCATTGGCCGCCTACAGGGATTTGAACCTTTTAAAGAAGCTTTGAACTATGTGGCGCTGACTTACCCCAATAATCCAGAAGGTAAAAAAGCGGAACAGATCGTGGAGGAACAATTGCCAAAATTGGAGAACAAAGAGTTTTCTCCAGAAACGGGCTCAACAGGAGCCGGTAATTGGAAGGTAGTATTCCAGTTTAAGATCAGGAACGACGAAAAGGCGAACGAACTGAAAAAGAGACTCGAGGAGGTAATAAAAGAACTGCGGTACAACAACCGGATATCCAAGGACATCTATAATTTGGAAGATCAGTTTGTGGTGGTACATGGTTTCCGTTCCAAAGACTTTGCCTTGGGCTTTGCAGAACTTATAAAAAACAACAGGGACTACCTTATTAAAGATGAGAATTTTGTAGTTTTATCAGAGAATTACAAAATAATACAAGTCCACAAAAACCTAGAATCGTACAAAGCACAATTTTAAACCCCAAAACCCCAGAACACCATGTTTTCCGACAACAAAAAACCACGACCTATGAATGAATTTGGCGGCCAGCCCAATAGAATTGAAAAGAACACGACAATAAAAGGCGACATTACTTCCGAGGCCGACTTTAGGATAGACGGTAAACTGGAAGGAAATGTAACCACTTCCGGCAAGGTAGTCATTGGGAAAGATGGTTACATCAACGGAAAGGTAGAGTGTGTAAACGCGGATATAGAAGGGAAGTTCAATGGAGAACTTATGGTAAAAGATCTACTCTCTTTAAAATCTTCTGCAACGATAGAAGGAACCGTGAGCGTGGCCAAATTGGCCGTAGAACCCGGAGCTACCTTTAACGCCGCCTGTACCATGGGCAAAGGAGCTGTTGCAACGGCCACTAAAATGCAGTCATCCAAAAAAGATGAGCCAGCAAAAGCCTCCTAAGAAAAAGTATAACAAAGCAATTAATACAGCTGCCCGTTTGTCTGGTTCTGCCATTCAAATGGGCATTGTTATTTATTTGGGCGTATGGGGAGGCAAGTGGCTGGACGCCCATTACGGTACCGAAAAAATATTCCTTCCCATTTGTACCCTGCTAGCGGTTGCCATTTCCATATATTTGGTGATTCAACAACTAAAAAAAATCAACGATTGAAATTTAGGTATTACCCGGCCCTTTTTGTTTCCTCCTTGTTATTGGGTCTAGTTGTGCTGTTTTTTGCCCAGATTTGGCTGCTTGAAAATAAAGGGCATCAACTTTCCGGCCTTCAAATTGTGAAAAGCTATGTACTGAACGGCATAATGGCATTGATCGTGTTTTTTGCCATTTATATTTTTCGAAATAAACATCGTGATCTGCTGGGCTTTTTTTTCTTGGGGGGAAGTCTTATAAAATTTACCCTATTCTTCATTTTTTTATATCCAGGATTTAATCAAGACGGCAATATGGAACGTTTGGAGTTCCTTGTGTTTTTTGTGCCCTACGGATTTGCATCGGTGCTCGAAACATTCTTTTTGGTGAAACTGCTTAATACTGTGTAGCAAAGCCCTGAAAATCACCTAAAAAAACAATAAAAAAAATAATACTGTAAAAAGCTTTTTTCTTTTGATTGGGGAATGTATTTTTGCACCAATTTTTGAGGACCCATTAGTTGGATCATATGCGAAATTCTTTTTTCAGTAAAAAAATAGTTGCCGTAATCTTTTTGATTGCGGGATTTGTGTCGGCCCAAAACCATGAGGGAGAAGAAGTTGAAACCGGCGGCCATGATTTAAAAACAGAGATTAAGGAATACATCGACCATCACCTTTTGGATTCGCATGATTTCAACCTTTATTCCTACACTACGGATACAGGGGAACATAAATACGTTGGCTTTCCGCTTCCTGTAATTCTTTGGGACAACGGCCTTAAGGTTTTTTCTTCATCTAAATTAAAGCACGGAGAAGGCGTGGCTGAGGTTGATGGGAACTACTACAAGCTATACCATAATAAAATTTATAAGACCGACGCCGAGGGTACCATTAATTACGGAGGGCACCATGGTGAGGAAACACATACCGAGGATGCTTTTGGTGAGAACTTGGTGGTGGACGATTCCCATCCTACCAACGAAAAGCCTTTGGATTTTTCCATAACAAAGAATGTTGTGTTCATAATTGCAGTGGCGCTTCTTATGTTTTTGGTGTTCCGCTCCATGGCCAAAAGATATCAGAAGAGTACAATGCCAAAAGGATTGGGAAGATTCTTGGAGCCCCTTGTTCTTTTTGTTCGCGACGAAATAGCTATCCCTAATATTGGTGAGCACAAGTATAAGAGGTACATGAGCTATTTGTTAACGGTATTCTTCTTTGTGTGGATTATCAACCTTTTAGGATTGACACCACTTGGGGTTAACGTAACCAACAATATTGCCGTTACTTTCGCATTGGCGATCATTACCTACTTTATTACAACATTTACGGGGAACAAAAACTACTGGAAACACATTTTTTGGATGCCGGGAGTACCTGTTCCAATGAAAATTATATTGGCGCCCATCGAATTGTTGGGAACCTTCATCAAGCCATTTTCGTTGATGATTCGTTTATACGCCAACATTACCGCAGGTCACGTGGTATTGATGAGTATTATCGGGCTTATGTTCATATTCAAGAACTGGATAGGTAGCCCATTGTCTTTCTTGTTGGCATTCGCACTTTCCTTATTGGAATTGTTGGTGGCGGCATTACAGGCGTATATTTTCACCATGTTGTCCGCTCTATACTTTGGTATGGCGGTAGAAGAAGATCATCATTAATTAGAACGTTTAATATTTAAATTCATATATCATGACAATTCCAAACATCGTAGGTGCTGGTTTGATCGTAATCGGAGCAGGATTGGGTATCGGTAGAATCGGTGGACAAGCAATGGAAGCCATTGCACGTCAACCTGAAGCTTCTGGTAAGATCCAAACAGCAATGTTGATTGCAGCAGCCCTTATTGAAGGTATCGGTTTCGCCGCTCTTTTTGCAGCTTAATAACCGTAAAAACATTGATGAAGGCCATAGCGGTTGGCTGTGGCCCTTCATTGATTTAAATGATATAGTTTAAAAGAATTAATAGAATAAGATAAATGGAAAAGTTAATCGAGCAGTTTTCCTTCGGGTTGTTTTTTTGGCAGATGTTGCTTTTTATCGCTCTTTTATTATTGCTTAGAAAGTATGCATGGAAACCCATTCTTGGTGCGGTTGAAAAACGTGAAGAGGGTATAAAAGATGCACTTGAGGCAGCTGAGGCGGCAAAAAAGGAAATGCAGAACGTTACTGCCGACAGCGAAAAGCTTTTGAGAGAGGCAAAAGTTGAAAGGGACGCGTTGTTGAAAGAGGCCAGGGAAATCAAAGAAAGCATTATTGCTGAAGCCAAGGAACAAGCCCAAGTTGAAGGCGATAAGGTGATTAAGCAAGCTCAAGCTACTATTGAAGCTGAGAAGAAAGCTGCGGTTGCCGACATCAAAGCGCAAGTGGCCAACCTATCCGTGGAGATTGCGGAAAAAGTAATCAAAGAAGAATTGTCCGATAAAACCAAACAACAAAAGTTGGTAGAGGACATGTTGGGCGATATTAAACTGAACTAACAGACCATGAACCAAAACAGGGCAGCCATACGCTACGCAAAAGCAACCTTGGATTTCGCAGTCGAAAAGAAAGCGGCCGATGCCGTTGAAAAAGACATGCGGGAGATAGCTGCGACGATTTCTGAAAACGTGGAGCTTCAAAATGTATTGGAGAGCCCGATCATAAAATCAGAAGTAAAGAAGAACAGTTTGCTCGAAATCTTCAAAGGTGCCAACGAAATCACCAAAGGTCTTCTTCAAACTTTGATCAGCAACAAGCGAATAGATATGTTACAGGAAGTGGCCTACAAGTACATCATCCTTCACGAAAAATTGAAGGGGGAAGAAGTAGCTTATGTAACAACTGCTGTTCCTTTGACTTCCGAGTTAGAGAAAAAGATTTTGGACACGGTTACCAAAGCTACCGGCAACAAGGTGACTTTGGAGAATAAAATCGATGAGAGCATCATCGGAGGATTTGTACTTAGGGTGGGCGACACCCAATACGATGCAAGCATCGCAAACAAATTGAACGGATTAAAAAGAGAATTTACAAATAGTCTATAAAAATGGCAGGAGTAAAAGCCGCTGAGGTATCAGCAATTTTGAAAAAACAGTTATCAGGTTTCGAAGCATCCGCTTCTTTGGATGAAGTAGGTACCGTATTACAAGTAGGTGATGGTATTGCCCGTGTATATGGACTTTCCAATGCCCAGTACGGGGAGTTGGTAGAGTTCGAGGGTGGTATGCAAGGTATCGTTCTTAACTTGGAAGAAGACAACGTAGGTGTTGTATTGTTGGGCCCATCCAAAGAGATTGTGGAAGGCGCTACTGTTAAGAGAACCGAGCGTATTGCTTCCATCAATGTTGGTGAAGGAATTGTTGGCCGTGTGGTGGATACCTTGGGTAAACCTATCGACGGTAAAGGACCTGTTGCTGGTGAAACCTACGAGATGCCTTTGGAACGTAAGGCTCCTGGTGTAATTTTTAGACAACCCGTTGACGAACCAATGCAAACAGGTATCAAGGCTATCGATGCCATGATTCCGGTTGGTCGTGGACAAAGGGAGTTGGTGATCGGTGACAAGCAAACAGGTAAGACCACGGTTTGTATCGATACCATCCTAAACCAAAAAGAATTTTACGATGCAGGTGAGCCGGTTTACTGTATCTACGTTGCCGTAGGCCAGAAAGCATCAACAGTAGCCGCCATTGCCAAAACGTTGGAAGAAAAAGGGGCATTGGCCTATACGACCATTGTTGCCGCAAATGCTTCCGACCCTGCTCCTATGCAGGTATATGCCCCGTTCGCGGGTGCTGCCATTGGTGAGTACTTCAGGGATACAGGTCGTCCGGCATTGATTATTTATGATGACTTGTCAAAACAGGCAGTAGCTTACCGTGAGGTTTCCTTGTTGTTGAGAAGACCGCCTGGACGTGAGGCTTACCCTGGAGATGTTTTCTACCTTCACTCCAGACTATTGGAGCGTGCTGCGAAAGTAATCGGTGACGATGCTATTGCAAAGAATATGAACGACCTTCCTGAATCGTTGAAGTCTAAAGTAAAAGGTGGAGGTTCTTTAACAGCACTTCCAATTATCGAAACACAGGCAGGTGACGTATCCGCTTATATCCCAACCAACGTAATTTCCATTACCGATGGTCAGATATTCTTGGAGCAAGATTTGTTCAACCAAGGGGTTCGTCCTGCGATCAATGTAGGTATCTCCGTATCACGTGTGGGTGGTTCCGCGCAGATCAAGTCCATGAAGAAAGTAGCAGGTACCTTGAAACTTGACCAGGCCCAGTTCCGTGAATTGGAAGCTTTTGCCAAGTTCGGTTCCGACTTGGATGCCGCTACCTTGAACGTAATCGAAAAAGGACGAAGAAACGTGGAGATCTTGAAACAAGGTCAGAACGATCCATTTACCGTTGAAGATCAGGTGGCCATCATCTTTGCAGGTTCCAAGAACTTGTTGAGAGATGTTCCTGTGGACAAGGTAAAAGAGTTTGAAAAAGATTACTTGGAGTTCTTGAACGCCAAGCACAGAGATGTTTTGGATACGCTTAAAGCCGGTAAATTGACCGACGAGGTTACCGATACATTGACTGCTGTTTGCAAGGACCTTTCAAGCAAGTACAAAGCATAACAATTGTCATTTCTGAGGGGCCCTGAGCGTAGTCGAAGGGCACTGCAGGAATCCATAACCAAAAAGATTCCGCATCAAGTGCGGAATGACAAAGAAGAATATGGCAAATCTAAAGGAAATACGTAACAGGATATCATCCATCTCATCAACGATGCAGATTACCAGTGCCATGAAAATGGTTTCTGCTGCCAAGTTGAAGAAGGCACAGGATGCTATTACGGCAATGCGTCCCTATTCCGATAAACTGACCGAGCTCCTACAAGGGCTTAGCGCCAGTTTGGAAGGAGATGGAGGAAGCGAGTACGCCGACAAAAGGCCAGTGAACAAAGTTTTGGTGGTAGCCATTACTTCCAATAGAGGTCTTTGTGGTGGATTCAATTCCAACATCATCAAGCAGAGCAACAATTTGGTGTCCAATAAGTATCCGGGCAAACAGGTCGATTTCTATACCATTGGTAAGAAAGGAAACGATATCCTTAGAAAAAGACATACCATTTTGGGCGACCAGAGCAAGGTGTATGATGATTTGACCTTTGAGAACGTTGCCGAAATTGCCGAACTTTTAATGCGTTTGTTCACCAAAGGTGATTATGATAAAATCGAGTTGGTGTACAACAAGTTCAAAAATGCCGCGACACAGATTGTGATGACAGAACAGTTCCTGCCCATCGTTGGTGCAGAAGGTGACGAAGCCATTGCTGCCGATTACATTTTTGAACCTTCAAAAGTGGAAATCGTAAAAGAGTTGATACCTAAATCCTTGAAGACACAATTGTTCAAGGCCATTAGAGATTCTTTTGCGAGTGAGCACGGTGCCCGTATGACGGCCATGCACAAAGCAACGGACAATGCCGCGGAGCTTAGGGACGAGCTTAAATTAACGTACAACAAAGCCCGTCAAGCGGCCATTACCAACGAAATCCTCGAAATTGTTGGTGGAGCGGAAGCGTTGAACAATTAAGCCGAACCAAAGCGAGGCTAAATATTCAATAGCAGAAGCGTTGAACAATTAGGATATACATAATTTAATATATACAAAGGCCACCGAATCGGTGGCCTTTTTGGTTTTAGTAACTTCTTAAGTTGGACAAAGCAATTACGGAAAACCCCTAGTTTTTTTAAGGTTTTTGTCCAATGCGGTTTAAATTAAAGTTCTTAGTTTAGTCCCAACACAATCCTCATTACTTGTTGAGCGCAGCAAAAGTGTATTCGAACACAACATTCGTATACCGTGTGTTGCGGTGATTTTTTAAGGTTCCCCAATCTTATTAATTATTAAAACTTGACAAAATGAAACAACTGAAAAACCTACTCTTCTTGTTGCTTTTGGCCATGTTGGCCTGGAACTGCCAAAAGGAGGAAGCAGCTTTTTATGAAGAAGACCCTCATCCCCAACAAACCTATGCCACTGCCGACCAAAATGAAGTTTTTGATATGCTGTCGGCCCAAAAAAAGATGTCCGACAAGAATGGAGAAAGCCCGTATGTCGAGTTCGATACCGACCGGATTTCCCTAGAGAACATAACCGAGTCCGATGCCAAGCTCATGGTCGTTCCGGCCAAAACTCCATTTAAGGGACAACACAGTAGAATATTGGCCCTTGAGGTCAATGGCACCTTGAAAACGGTGGTCTTCAACATGTACCCTGACCTTGAGAGCCCTGACAGCACTGCCTTTAATGGTGAAATCACCCTGGCCACCCTTCAAGGAAACCTATTGAAGGGATTTAAAGTGGAGGAAGGCTTGATTACAGTGGCATATGACCTGCACGGCAAAGCTGGGGAAGCCAAGGGTCCAAGTTTGACAATGCCGAGTGCAGGCAGTGGTGCGGGCACGGTTCCAGCGACCCCGTGTGCATCTGCAACACACAGCACTTGGATGGTGTGACCGTCACAGCTCCCAGCAATCAATCGATCACCCATGTCCCCATAAATGGGCTTTACGGGGGCAGTGGATACGTGGAGGGCCCATCCGGGGGCAGTACCTGGGGCTATGGCGGCGCTGGGGGAGGCGGAAGCAACCCGAGTTTTGAGGAGGAAGACGTTTTGGATGAATTGACTCCTGACACGCCA
The DNA here is from genome assembly GCF_042134605.1 of Flagellimonas alginilytica. Classification (GTDB taxonomy): domain Bacteria; phylum Bacteroidota; class Bacteroidia; order Flavobacteriales; family Flavobacteriaceae; genus Flagellimonas; species Flagellimonas alginolytica. Next base: position 1,595,166 of record NZ_CP169638.1, read on the forward strand.
ATAGAAGATATTGAAGATTTTTTGTCGTGTTATGATACTTCGCAGCCCGCGGTAATCACAATATATGCTGACCAACCAATAAAAGGCTCAAGTGCTTCTTTCAATTCAGATTTGGATGTTGGTCACGCCTTCATTTCCATTGCTCAGAGTGGTAAAACAAGTTCTTTCGGGTTTTATCCTAGCGGGGAAGGCATCAAATCTGCACATGGGTCAAGTATTATTGGCAATAATGGGGGTGACAGCTACGATGTTAGCCTATCAAGAAATATTTCTGGAGCAACTTTAGCACTTGTAATTCAAAAGGCTATTAATTATCCTGACATTTATGATGTATATAACTATAACTGTACTGATTATTCCTTGGAATTGGCGAATCTAGCTGGATTCAATATTGATAATGCTTGGGGAGTATATCCAACTGGGTCTGGAAGAGACAATCCCGGAAAATTAGGACAAATTTTAAGAACAAGGCCAGGAGCCAATACAGAAGGCGGTTTTGCGTCATCAAAGGCAAATGGCTGCAATTAATTTCATATGAAGATAAAACGAAGTTTTTTTCTGTTTATCACGTTTACTTTAATTCCAGTAGTTGTCTTTTCACAGAAAGATGAGGAATGGAACGCAAAGGAGTTGGAATATTACAAAACCATAAAAGGTCTAAGTGATTATATCGTAACATCGGTCAAAATTTCTAAAGACACTTTATTTGACAAGTATATTTTTTTTGACAATGTACTCGATGACACCAATAGTGAAAGAAAAAAAAGAAGAATCAGAGCTTTTGACACCATATTTCACCATATTCCTTCCACGATAGATTCCATCGGCATCGAAAATTTAGATGCAAAACCCATTCGTTTTTTTAAAACCCATAAAATATATGAGCCGTTTGAAAAAAATTTGAAGGGTTTTGAAAAGGATGTGTTAGTATACTATTTAAAGGATGATGCGGAAAATCCATTAGGTTACCTCCTTTTTGAAGAAAACTCTAGTAAACTGGCTTCTTGGATCTTGTTGAATCAAGGTGACCAGGGTTGGTTTTTTCTCACCTTTAATTTGTTGTGAGCTTTCGGCGAAGATAAAGTTGGACATGCTTTCGTTTCCATTTCTCAAAATGGTATGACAAGTACTTTTGGATTTTATCCAGATGGAGGTGATTCCTATGATGTAAGTTTATAAAAGAAAATTTCCAAGAAATTGGAGGGAAGGCAACAAGAAATGCCCTTTTGGTTGGTTAGGAACACCGAGACAATATAAAGAAGATTGGTCGGGTACTGATGATTGTTATTAAATTTATGTATGAATTCAATTTTGTGGTATTTAGTTTTATCGTGCTTAATCGCTCAGACAATGGTTATTGATGAAAGTGTTTTATGCAAATCGTTCTCAGATGTGTTTAAAGATTCTACTTACATAGAATTAAATATGCACAATTCTATAGATTCTGGTCTGACATCCTATGACTATTGCACAGTTAATGGGATGTCAGGCCAATATCATTTTCTGGAATTTTCTGTAGAAAAGATAGCCGCCAAGGTAAAACTGGGAGAGGATAAAAAGTTCAAAGAAATTCTTCTAATCCTTAAGGTATGGGATGTGGAACAATTTTATCAAAAAGTTGTAGACAAATATGGTATGCCCAATACATCCAGCTTATCCAAATTTTATATGGAAAAACATGGATTTAAATTACCCGTTGAAGTGCAAAAGGATTCTTTGGGTAAATATTACGAACAAATTCCAAAACCAGAGGTAAAAGACTTCCATGAAATTCAAAGTTTGGCGTGGTACGATATTATCAAGAAAAATAATTGTGTTTTAATCGACCTTTTGATCAAAAACAGGACAAATCCCACCAACAATTTCCAAGAAAAAGAGATTTGGGTTTCTTTTAAACGTGCTAGATAATTTCATAGAACTTAAATAAATGGAATCGTATATCAATAAAATAGTAAAGGCCACCGATTCGGTGGCCTTTTTGGTTTTTCTTAGGACAATAAGGTTTAGGTAATACTGGCTTTTGCGTAACTTGTAGCCGCCTAAGCAAGGTTTTCAAAGAAGCAACACCTATTGAATCCACTAAAAAAGCTTTTTAAACAAACATTTATCTATGGTTTGGCCACGGTATTGCCGCGGGTCCTCTCCTTTATATTGGTGCCTTTGTACACTTCTGTAATGGACCCGGAAACCTATGGGGAAATATCGGTGATCTTCTCATGGTTTGCCATTTTTAATGTAGTGTTGGCATATGGTATGGAAACAGCCTTTTTCCGATTCTTTAATAAATACTCGGATAAGGGAAATGTAATTTCTACATCCTTGATATCCTTACTGATGTCTTCCCTTATATTTTTTGGTGCAGCCTTTCTTTTCAAAGGAACCTTTGCCGCCTTTATAGATGTACAGGAATCGTTGATCATATATATTATTTTGATTCTGGTGCTAGATGCATTGGCCATAGTGCCGTTCGCTTGGATCAGGGCAAATGAACGGCCATTAAGGTATTCGATAGTAAAAGTCACAAGTGTGGCCATTAATTTATTGTTGAATATATTTTTCTTGACCCTATTGCCCGGATTGGCTGAAAATGGGCAATCATTTTGGGTAGCTCTTTATAAACCAGATTTTCAGATAGAGTATGTCTTTATTGCCAATGTAATTTCCAGTGGTGCTGCCTTTTTATGGGTGAGCGGAATTTATTTTGACACCAAATATAAATTTGATAAAGGTTTGTGGAAGGAAATGCTCAAGTACTCCATGCCCATTATGGTGGCCGGACTTGCATTTACGGTCAACGAGGTGTTCGACCGCATTCTTTTAGATCGATTATTACCAGAGGACATTGCCAAGGCAGAGATAGGGAAATATTCGGCCTGCTATAAATTGGCGGTTTTTATGACCCTGTTCGGAACGGCATTTCGGTTGGGGGTGGAACCGTTTTTTTTTAGCCACGCAGACTCGGAGAACCCTCAAAAAACCTATGCCCAGATTACCAATTACTTTGTAATTATGGGCAGCCTCATTTTTTTAGGGGTAATGGTGTTCATAGACCCTTTAAAAAAATTGTTGGTCAGGGATTCTGCTTTTTGGGATGCTTTGGACGTGGTTCCTATCATACTTTTGGCAAGTTTCTGTTTGGGCATTTATCACAATCTGTCCGTTTGGTACAAAGTAACGGATCGCACCAAGTTTGGAGCCTATATATCCTCGGTGGGAGCTATAATCACATTGGCAATCAATATAAGCTTGATTCCCAAAATAGGATATATGGCATCGGCCCTGGCAACTCTGGCGGCCTACGCGACCATGATGGTCCTATCGTATCACTTTGGAAAAAAATATTACCCTGTCCCCTATAACATGAGGAAAATTGTCTTTTATTTCGCTGTATCACTCTTGTTCTCAATACTATCGTTCTATGTTTTTAATAGAAATTTAATAGTGGGCAGCATACTACTTTTCTTATTTTTGGGGTTAGTATATAAGATGGAAGGAGATAAACTTAGAAGTATTTTTATAAAACGTGAAAATTAAAATAATCAATACATCCGGCCACAAGTTGCCACATTACGAAACCCTTGCCTCGGCAGGGATGGATCTAAGGGCCGATATCGATTCGCCCATAACCTTAAAACCATTGGAACGAGCAATTGTTCCCACGGGACTGTTTATGGAACTTCCCGTAGGTTATGAGGCACAAGTACGCCCTCGTAGTGGATTGGCGGCAAAAAAAGGGATTACAGTGCTCAATGCACCAGGAACCATCGATGCCGATTATCGTGGTAATGTCGGGGTAATCTTGGTCAATTTATCCAATAAGGATTTTATTGTGGAAAATGGAGAGCGTATCGCCCAAATGGTAATTGCCAAACATGAGCGCGCCGAGTGGGAAGAAGTTGAAGCACTTTCAGAAACCGATAGAGGCGAAGGTGGGTTCGGAAGTACCGGAACCAAATAAAGAAGAATGTAGGGTCGAGCACAGTCGAGACCTTTTTAATAAAAGTCTAACCATTAAAAAGAGACACCTGGCCAGACAGGTGCGTAAACTATGAAGATAATCGTTCCAATGGCGGGAAGAGGTTCCCGATTAAGACCACATACATTAACAGTTCCGAAACCATTGATACCTGTTGCGGGAAAACCGATAGTACACCGATTGGTTACCGATATCGCCAAAGTGTTGGGTGAACCCATTGATGAGGTTGCCTTTATTCTGGGCGATCCCGCCTTTTTTGGCGATGATGTTGTAGAGAGCTTAATGGAATTGGCCAGCGAAATGGGAGCCAAAGGATCAATATATAGACAAGATCAGCCACTTGGAACCGGACATGCCATAATGAGCGCAAAAGACTCCCTTAGTGGACCAGCGGTAATAGCTTATGCCGATACATTGATCCGTGCAGATTTTGATTTGGACAAATCTGCGGACAGCGTAATATGGGTAAAACAAGTAGAACATCCCGAAGCTTATGGAGTAGTACAATTAAATGATCAGAATGAAATTGTTGAGTTGGTCGAAAAACCAGCAGAATTTGTTTCCGATCTAGCGGTAATCGGAATTTACTATTTCAAGGACGTGGAAGTTCTCAAAAACGAGCTACAACATGTGTTGGATAGCGATATTACGCATGGGGGCGAATACCAAATCAACGACGGCATAAAACGCATGATGGAAAAGGGCATGAAATTTGTTCCCGGAAAGGTGGACGAATGGATGGACTGTGGTAATAAAAATGTAACCGTGGAAACCAATCAGCGCATGTTGGGCTTTTTGGAGCAGGAAGGGGAAAATATGGTGGCCGAAACGGTACAACAAGAAAATGCAAACATTATAGAACCATGCTTTATCGGGGAGCATGTGGTATTGAAAAACACCACGGTCGGCCCATATGTATCCGTAGGTGCAAACACGGTATTGGAAAATTCTACCATAAAAAATAGCCTTATCCAGAGCAACAGTAAAATTAGCAACGCAAATCTGGATAATGCCATGATCGGGAACCATGTGGTGTATAATGGTAATTTTGAGACCATTAGTATTGGAGATTATTCCGTTTTGGAATAACTTTAGTATAGATTTTTAGTTTGACGGGGACTTGGGATATTATGAAAAGAACACATTTTCTTTGTATGCTTTTATCGGTGTCGGCAATGACACTTGACACATCTTATGCCCAAGAAGAACAAGAAAGCGCCGAGGTCTACCTCGACGAATATACCGATGAGTTTCAAGAAAACTTTTTTGAGGCCTTAAAACAAAAAGGTATCCAAAACTACGATAGAGCTGTTGATCTGTTTTTAAAATGTAAGCAATTGGAGCCCGATAACAGTGTTGTGGACTACGAACTGGCCAAAGCCTATCTTTTGGACAAAAAGTACATACAGGCTCAAGATTATGCTGTTGCAGCGCTTCTTTCAAAACCAGAAGATTATTGGTATTTGGACAATCTATTGACCATTCTCGACAAACAGGGAAGCCCAATAGAAGGGATTAAGCAACGCATACCTTATCAAAATGAAAAGTTACGGCAAAACATGGCGGTTTCGCTCTTTAGGATGAAAAAGTATGAGGAAGCTTCCAATGTGTTGGGTAGCATGGAGAATTCAGGTTTAAAAACAGAGCTGACTCGAAAAATAAACGATTCTTTGGAAAAAGGAGGTCAGATGCAAGAAGTTCGGACAGTGGAAGAAAGAAACAATAGCAACGATCCGGTACTACAATTGCAAGCAACAATGGAACAATTGATCTCAGCGTCCAATTTTAAGAAGCTGTTGAGCGAATCGCAAGAGGCTCTGGACACTTATCCCTTACAGCCCTATTTTTATTATGCTTATGGCACAGCACTAAATAACACGGGAAATGCAAGCAAGGGAGTTGAAGTGTTGTTAAGCGGACTGGACTATCTGTTGGATGACAACCAGCTTCAAAATAAAATATACAAGCAGCTCTCCGAAGGATACACCAAAATTGGGAATACGCAAAAGGCAAACGAGTATTTGAACAAAATCAATTCGGGATTATAATGAACCTACATAAAAATATAATAAGATTCACCGCAATACCAATGTTGTTGTTCGTATTGGGCGCTTGTAAGAGCACTAAATCCATTACTGGTGGGGAGGTCAATTCGCGTCTTACTGCAAAGAACATTATAAACGCCCATTACGCCAATCAATCCAATTTTAAGACATTGAGGGGAAGGGTAAAGATAGATTACGCCAATGGAGACGATTCGCAAGGAGTTAATGTGAGCCTAAGAATGGAAAAGGACAAGGTGATATGGATGAGTGCACCCTTAGGAGTGGTCAAGGCGCACATTACCCCAAAGAAGGTTTCCTTCTACAACAAGTTACAAAACGAATATTTCGATGGGGATTTTAGTTATTTGAGCGAACTTTTGGGCACCCAATTGGATTTTGAAAAAGTACAGAACCTACTCCTCGGCAATGCTGTGTTGGACCTGCGAAAGGAAAAATTCAATAGCGAAGTGTACAATGGGAATTACCAATTAAAACCGAAAAAGGCCCAAGAGCTTTTCAAAATACTGTTTCAGTTGGAACCCAAAAACTTTAAGATAGCGTCTCAAGAAATATCCCAGCCGGAAAATTCCAGACAACTAATGGCTAAATATACCTATCAGGATATTTCAGGAAATGTGCTGCCGAACGAAGTTAAGATTGTCGCCGAAGAAGCAGGTGAGCTGACCACTATTGACCTAAGTTTTAGGAACCTGGAATTGAACAAATCCATGAGTTTTCCCTATAAGGTCCCCAAAGGATATGATAAAATTATATTAAAGTAGTATGAAAGATAAAACTTCATATCTGTTTTATTATGCGTTAGTTATATTCTTTGTTTCATCGGGGAGTTTTGCCCAGACCAGCGAGCAAAAAGTACTGGAGGCCAAACGAGAACGACTGCAGAAAGAAATTAAGGAAATCAATAGATTGCTCTTTGCAGAACGTAAAGAAAAGGGCACCGTATTGGACCAAATGGAAGCCTTGGAAAACAAGATCAACGTTCGCCAAGAACTTATTCGAGTAACCAACCAACAGTCGAACTTGCTCAATAGGCAGATAAATGTAAACATCAGAAGCATAAGCAAATTAAGAGAAGACTTAAATGCACTAAAAGAAGATTATGCCCATTTGATTCAAAAAACCTACCAGAATAAATCACAGAACAATCGACTCATGTTTTTGCTTTCAGCTGAGAATTTCTTTCAGGCTTTTAAAAGGCTTCAGTATATGCAACAATATGCCAAACATCGAAAAAAACAAGGGGAAGATATTGTAAAGAAAACCGAAGAGCTTACCCTTTTAAACCAGGATTTGGTACGTCAGCGCAAGCAAAAAGACCAACTCATTGCGGAGAATAGAAAGGCAAAAGATGAACTGACCAAAGAAATAGAGACCCAAAAGAGCCTTTTAACGAGCATAAAACAAAACGAGGCAAAATATACTACAGCAATAAACAAGAAGCAGGCAGAGGCCCGTAAAATTGATCGAGAGATAGAACGAATGATCAAAAGTGCGATCGCAAGCTCAAATAAAAGCTCCGGTAAATCGACCAGCAGTCCAACTTTTGCCATGACCCCGGAAACAAAATTGGTTGCGGACAACTTTACCTCCAATAAAGGAAGGCTCATTTGGCCGGTGGAAAAAGGAGTTAAAAGCCAAGGGTACGGGGTTTATGCCGATAAATTGTATCCTGGAATCAAGCACAGGAACAATGGGGTTACCATTACTACGGACAAGGGCAGCAAGGCAAGGGCTATTTTTGAGGGAGAGGTAATAGCCATACTTACCGTTCCAGGTGGGAACAAGGGTGTTCAAATAAAACACGGAAACTATATCACCACCTATTATAACCTATCCGATCTTTATGTAAAAAAAGGGGATAAAGTAGCTGCCAAGGATATTCTGGGCGAAATAAATACCAATCGGTTTGATGGCACAACAAAATTGAAGTTCTATCTGTATAGGGATTCCAACCGATTGAACCCTGAAGATTGGATATATCAACTCTAACACTATGAAGAAATCATCAGACTTGCAAGGCTCCTTTGAACTCCACAACGGGGTCCAGATGCCCTATTTAGGGCTTGGTGTTTACCTTTCCAAAGATGGAGAAGAAGTGATCAATGCGGTAAAAGAAGCTTTGAACCACGGTTATCGTCATATAGATACCGCTGCCATTTACGAAAATGAGGAAGGGGTGGGCGAAGGAATAAGGCAAAGCAATGTACCTCGGGAAGATGTGTTCTTGGTAAGTAAAGTTTGGAATACCGATCAAGGATACGAAGCTACATTGAAGGCATTCGAAGCCAGTTTAAATCGTTTGGGAACCGATTATCTGGACCTGTACCTCATCCATTGGCCCAAAGGGGACCTGTCCAAAGACACCTGGCGAGCACTTGAAAGACTGTACAGGGAAAAACGGGTGCGAGCCATCGGAGTTAGCAACTTTTTAAAGCACCATTTAGAAGATCTTTTGGATACCGCCGAGATTGTGCCCATGGTCAATCAAATGGAGTTTCATCCCTACTTGGTGCAGCAAGAGTTGATGGATTTTTGCAGCTCGCACCAAATCCAATATGAAGCGTGGTCCCCTTTAATGCAAGGGAACATCTTTGATTTGGACATTATGAAGGACATGGCAGCTAAATACAACAAAACAATTGCCCAGATCGTGCTGCGATGGGATCTGCAAAAAGGAGTGGTCACCATTCCTAAATCATCCAAAAAAGAACGGATCAAAGCCAATTCGGAGCTGTTCGATTTTACACTTTCGGATGAAGACGTAAAGCTCCTCGATAGTTTGGACAAAGGCAAACGATTTGGCCCCGATCCGGACAACTTTGATTTTTAAACTTTAGGAAGTAGTAAACAATGCTTTTAGTTCGGTAGCATCGGCAGGTTTCATTTTACCGGCAAGTACCAAGCTGAGCTGTTTACGTCGTAACGCAGCGGCAAAACGTTGCTTTTCCAGCTCGGTTTCCGGCTCCAACGGTGGGACTTCCGTTGGTTTGCCGGTGTCATCCACCGCAACAAAGGTGTAAATGGCCTCATTTGCCTTGGTACGCTCTCCCGTAAAGCGATCTTCTATCCAAACATCCAAGAAAATTTCCATGGAGGTATTAAAAGCGCGGGAAACAGAAGCCTCTACGGTTACCACACTGCCCAAAGGAACTGCGCTGTTAAATGCAACATGGTTCACGGAGGCAGTTACGGTGATACGTCTGCTATGTCTACGGGCAGAAATACTGGCAGCACGATCCATACGGGCCAATAGTTCACCGCCAAAAAGATTGTTCAACGGGTTGGTTTCGCTAGGTAATACCAAATCGGTCATTACCGTACGTGATTCACTAGGAGTCTTAGGCGTCATACCTTTAAATTTTGCGCAAAGATATTGAAGTACGGAAAGGTTTTAAAAGAAAGCGCGATTATTTATTTTTCGGAAAGCATCCAAGCATCCCTGGAATCCTCAACTTTGACCTTTCGTAGGAACAGCAGTGCTTTTTGAGGGTCTTCAAAGCTATCGTAAGCCACTTGGTGCAGGCCATATTTGTTTACCCCAAGATAAAAGGCATTGTATCCTTTTTCTTTAAGTTGACCTACCCTTTTTTCAGCATTCTGTTGCTCCCGGAAAGCTCCCGCGATAATATGGTGGTGCCCCCTTTTCTTTTTGGTCACGCTAAGGTTGATGGCGGGCAGTTCCAAAGGGGAACTCTCAAAAAAAGTAGCTTCTTGGATCAAACGGGAAACTTCTTGTTGTGCATCTTGCTGGGCCGCAACCTCTTTTTGCTGTAAATCATCATAAGTTCGGTACGATGTTACACCCATGGAAACGGCCAATAGAATAACCGCGGCATATTTTAACCAAGGCCTGAACGAGGTCTGTTCCCTTTTCTCAGGGGTAATTATAAATGGAATGCGCTCTTCCAGTTCTTCAACCTCCTCCTTGATCACCTCACGCTTGATCGGCGTAGCGGCAAAAGCGGACAATCCAAAGGAAGACGTCAAAAAGTTGATTTTTTCCTCTGGCTGAAATTGGATTCTATGCTCGTTGTTGTGCCACAGTTTGCCTATACCAAAAAGCTCAATGCTCTCACCTTTGGATAATTTATTGTTCCAATCCAGTGAGATATTTTCCACTTCCTTTAGCATTTCCTCGTACCCGATATTCTTTTCTTTGGATATGTGGGATACCAATAGCCCATCGTTTTTGGTAAGTTGGGCATTAAAGGAAATTACCTTGCTCGGTGGTACCAATGTGTTGGTGGTCAAATCGATTTCTGCGGATTTTCCGTGAGCTAAAAACGCCCCAAAACCGGGAACAACCACACAGTTGTACTCGAACAATAATTTTTCTAGGTATGAGTCTATCCGCATAGCCACAAATATTGCAAAAAAAGGGGGAGTACAAAATATGCAGCATAACTTTTTATTAACATTTAAAAATCTGTATTTTGTGAACAACTTTGACTCCCAAATCAAATGACTGAACCTGAAATTATTGCGGCTTTACGGCTGCAAAACATTCCCAATATCGGGGATGTGACCGCCAAGAAATTAATTGCACATTGTGGAAGCCCAACAGCAGTTTTTGAAGATAAAATGCATCATCTTTTAAAAATTGATGGCATTGGAAAAGTTACTTTGAAAGGTCTGCAGGACACAATGTACCTTGAAGAAGCCCAAGAAGAATTCGAATTTCTGTCCAAGCAGAATATTACCATTTCCTATTTTATGGATGAAGATTATCCGGCCCGGTTGAAACATTGCTTGGACGGGCCTATTGTATTGTTTCAGCGCGGGAATATAGATTTAAAGGGTCAAAAGCTAATCAGTGTGGTTGGCACAAGAAATGTGACCAACTATGGTGTCTCGTTCTGTCATCGATTTATAGAGGAATTGGCGCCGTTGAACCCGGTTATCGTTAGTGGATTCGCCTATGGAGTGGATATTGCTGTTCAAAAGGCGGCCATGGACCATGGATTACAGACCATAGCTTGTATGGCGCATGGATTAGATCAAATATATCCTAAGGTACATGCCAAATATCAAACCAAAATAGAGCGAAATGGTGGGTTTATGACCGAGTTTTGGAGTACAAGCCAGCCTAATCGGGAAAATTTCCTCAAAAGAAACCGGATAATTGCAGGAATAAGTGAAGCAACCATTGTGATCGAATCTGCGGAAAAAGGGGGGAGCTTGGTAACCGCCGATCTGGCACATGGGTACCACCGGGAAGTTTTTGCCGTTCCTGGCAGGGCTACCGATAAATGGAGCAAAGGCTGTAATGACCTCATAAAATATCAAAAAGCGCATATATTGACGTCTGCAGCCGAGCTGGTTTATCTTCTAGGATGGGAAATTGAAGCGGAAAAACAAGAAAAAGCGGTGCAAAAGCAGCTGTTTGTCGAGTTGGATGAAACAGAACAGTCAATCTACAAGTACTTGCAAATAAACGGAAAACAACTACTGGACACCGTTGCTTTGGAATGTAATCTGCCCATTTTTAAGGTTTCCAGTACATTATTGAACATGGAAATGAAGGGCGTGATCCGACCACTGCCCGGTAAACTGTTCGAGGCGGTGTAGTTTCCGAGGTTCAATTGGTAGGGAGCAGTCGGTAGTAGGTCGTTGAGCGTATTCGAAACGATAGTCGGTGGTCGTTCAACAGACAGTTACGGGTGGGTAAGGTGTTGTTGCGAACCGTCATCAAGAGCTCTCATCCTGAGCTTGTGGAAGAAGAGCAAAGAATTCCACCAGATTTAGTTTTCATTTTTTTGATGATGGATTCCTGCCTGCGCAGGAATGACATTCGTCGTATGGAATGATAACAGAACAGTCACTCTGTTTTAGGGCGTTGTTCATCGAAGACTTGCCACAAAAAATCGGGTTTTATTTCCCTTTTAAAAAGGGTTTTGCAATGAAGTCCAATTTACCCGCTACTTTAATATGGGCCTATTAAGTCAAAATATCGATAAAAGGCTAATACCCCAACTTTTCTCGAACACGGACCAATACCTCATTGGCCACTTTTCGGGCTTTTTCCGCACCAAAGGCCAAGGCCTCGTCGATCTCGCTCGTATGGTTCATGTAATACTCAAACTTTTCCCGGGGCTCTTCGAACTTTTCTATAATAAGCTCGTACAAGGCTTGTTTGGCGTGTCCGTAACCATAATTGCCCGCTAAATAATTGGCGCTCATTTCCTCGATTTGCTCTGGGCTGGCCAAAAGCTTGTACAGTGCAAACACATTGTCCTTGCTGGGATCTTTGGGTTCTTCCATGGGTGTACTGTCCGTAACAATGCCCATGATCTGTTTTCTTAATTTTTTATCGGTTTGGAAAAGGTTTATAAGGTTGTCACGGCTTTTGCTCATTTTTTCACCATCTGTTCCTGGAACGTATTTGGTCTGCTCGTGGACTTTGGCCTCGGGCATTACAAATGTTTCGCCCATCTGATTGTGAAAACGAGAAGCTACATCCCTTGTTATTTCCAAATGTTGCAGTTGATCTTTCCCTACAGGAACAATTTCTGCATCGTACAACAATATGTCCGCGGCCATTAGCATGGGATAGGAAAAAAGTCCTGCGTTCACATCTTCCAGCCTGCCGGCCTTATCTTTAAAGGAATGGGCCAAAGTAAGTCGCTGGTATGGAAAAAAGCAGCTTAAGTACCAAGCCAATTCCGCAGTTTGGGGAATATCACTCTGTCTGTAAAAAACAGTTTTTTCAATATCCAGGCCAAAAGCAAGCCAAGCAGCGGCAATGGCATAGGTATTGCTCCTTAACAGCTCCCCATTTTTTATTTGAGTTAACGAATGCATATCGGCAATAAACAAAAAGGAATCGTTTTTAGGGTTTCCCGCCATTTCAATGGCAGGGACAATTGCACCTAAAATATTTCCTAAATGGGGTGTGCCTGTACTTTGTATTCCTGTAAGAATTCTGGCCATATCATTTTTAAAAGAGAACAAAGGTAAAAGAATCTAGAATATTTTAAATCAACCATATTTCAATAACGCACCTAAATTGGTATGCAGACATATTTTACAAAGAAAGTCTAATGAGCACAGTGGTACCCAAAGGTTTTCCTGTTTCATCTGTTTTATCTATGATTTGATATTCTTTAATGCTGTTTCCAAGCGCTTTCAATCTAAGTGCGGTAACTTCCATTCCTCTTGACTTTTTCTTTCGTAATGATCCTTTATTTTTTTCTAGGGAGGCTTTTCTTCCTATACCATTGTCATCCAAAACACACAATATAGTTTCACCCTGTTTTTTAAAACTGATGGTAAGGATTCTTTCCCCTTCGGATTTTGGCAGCAGCCCGTGGATTATTGAGTTTTCCACAAAAGGTTGAAAAGTCATGGACGGGATTTCGATCGAACAAGTATCAAGATTATCTTCCACTTTGATTTGATAAGAAAAGTTGTCATCGAAACGTAGGGATTCCAAAGCCAAATAGTCTTCGAGCATATTTATTTCTGTGTCTAAAGTAACAAGCGGATTGATTGATCCCTCTAAAATATTACGTGATAAATGACTGAACTTGGAAAGATATTTTAACGAAGACTTAATATCTTTTTTTATGATCAAATTCTGAATGGAACTTAAGGCATTAAAAATAAAATGGGGGTTTATTTGTGCCCTAAGTGCTTTGTTCTTTGCTTCCAGCGCTTTTTGTTGGAGAAGAAGGTTTTCCCGAAATTCTAAGTGTACTTTATAATTAAGGCCTATGGTAAAGATCAAAATCTCCAAAGAACACCCTATAAGCAAATAATATCTGCTATCAAGAAGAAGCCCATCATCGGGGTTGGCATGATAGACATGCAGCATGTAGGATATCAAGAAACTAAAAGAGGCCAAAACAACAAAATGTGCCAAAATATTCTTAGCATGGAAGCCAACATATAGCAAACCGATTATACAGAGCCCAAAGACAATATGCATAAAATTTGAAATAATATAATTTAAGCCGGCCATGTAGTCAAGAAAATAGAAGAAAACTAGGACTACAATAGGCAAAAAAATCGACCCCATGATCGCATACATTAAAGAATGCAGTTTGGGATAATCTTTTTTTGTGCGCAGATAATAGATAAAAAACATGCCATAGGAAAAATTGGCCAGCAAAATGGAACCCTGTGAAAACCAATGCTGTAGCAATCTGTTTTTACCAAAAACAAAGTCATATATACTCAGAATATCCCCTGAAACATAAAAGAATAGAATAAAAATGTAGATTGAGTAGAATAGAAACTCAGGTTTTTTAAGATAGAAATAAAAGCTGATTGTGGACAACCAAATAATCAAACAAGCTCCTGTAAAGGCGTAGTATGGCCATAATCTTTTTAAATCATTTATGGTCAAATTGGACATAGAGGATGAAGGCAATATGCTAAAAGTCCAGTTATTCAATCTTTCATTAAAGGTAATGCGACGAATTTTGAGATATAGATATCTTTTATCGATCAAATTATGCGGTGTAATCGGGGTTTCCGAATAATAGTTAGTTAACGGTAATTCCTTTGCTTCGGTATAATCATCAAAAAGGCCAATCGCTTTTGTCGAAATAGTATTGCTGTCCTGATAATACAAATCCCCAAAATCGAAAGAATTGAATTTGAGATACAAGATTGTGTCTTTGTCAATTGACTGGAGCTTATCCTTAAAATCCAGTTCAATCCAGTAAATATTATCGCGATGCGTTATTTCCGAAGAGTCAGGATTCTTAAACCTACCCTCTGCTAAAATTTGAGAAAAGGTTGTAGAGACATTTTCGCTTTTTAAAACCTTAAACGAAATATGCCTTTCTTTTTGAGCCACGCCCTGTGCCATGAGAGTAAGGCTAAAAATCAAGAATGTCGTCTTTAAAATGTTCTTCATTTGGACGAATTATGGCATCTAGTAAAGCTCCAAAAATTTCTTAATATATATCAAAACACATAAATTCGATAATCAACTATTCAGAAATTGCCTTTAAGATAAAAAATTAAAAACTTTACTTTTGGCAAATGCTTGGAATAATCAAAAATGTGGGGCATTGGCTGTATAGGGTTTGGTTCTATATTTTGGTAGCTGTTCCTATTTTTCTGTTTTTCCCTTTTTTACTGGCCACCACAATTACCGAGAAGACCTATCCGCAATTTTTCTGGTTGGCCCGAAATTTATGGGCCCGTCCCATTTTGTACGGTATGGGATGCATACCTAATGTTGTGCGCGAACAACGGATGGATAGGGGGAAGAGTTATATGTTGGTGGCCAACCATACCAGTATGCTCGATATTATGTTGATGCTCCATGTAAGTAAAAACCCTTTTGTTTTTGTGGGCAAAAAGGAACTGGTAAAGATTCCCATATTTGGATTTTTCTATAAAAGAGTTTGCATTTTAGTGGATAGAGACAGTGTTAAAAGCCGCACAGGGGTGTATCGAAGGGCACAAAGGCGATTAGATCAAGGTCTAAGTATCTGTATTTTTCCAGAAGGGGGGGTGCCTGACGAAGAAGTAGTTTTGGACAGTTTCAAGGACGGAGCATTTAAAATGGCCATAACCCATAAAATCCCGGTGGTGCCGATGACTTTTTATGATAACAAAAAGAGGTTCTCATTTACTTTTTACAGTGGCGGACCTGGTAGAATCCGGGTACGGGTGCATCAATTTTTTGAAACCGGGATCTTGAGTCCGGAGGATACATCTACTTTAAGGGAAGAGGTCCGGGATGTTATATTTACGGAACTGATTTGAGTTAATCCATTGCATTTTCCGATTTAGCAAGGTTGGGCAGTTGTAGAACAATATGTTCTATATCTGTTCCATTGTCGAAGGAGCTCGTGGTCTCATGGAAAATTTGATACCCTTTTACCGTGTTCAAAAGTTCAATCTGCTCTTTCCAATTTATCATATTTTTACGGTACCAATGATTGTTTGGAGACTTGGAATCCAGTCCTTTACAATGATATTCAACATCAAAAGACACCGTATTTTCCAAGGTTTTTATCCCAACCTTAAAATGCTGGTCGGTAACTCCATTTATAATGGATTGTTCCACAATATTCTCAATGAGCATAAGCATAACAAAAGGAGGAATGGATGCTTCTTTTGAAATAATAGTATTTTTTTCCATGGAGATAGTGTAGTCGAAAGAATCATCATATCTCAGTTTTTGAAGTTTTAAATACCAGTTCAACATGTCGACCTCGCTGTACAAAGAAGCTGAGTCTTGACCTATCTGTTTTAAATAAAACCGGACAAGTTTACTAAATGTGGAAAAATAATCAAGGGCCAACTTGGTATTTTGTGTAGTAATAAAGTACTGAATGGCATTTAATGAATTGAATACAAAATGTGGGTTCAGTTGCGAATTCAATGTTTTTAACTTTAGCTCGAGTATTTCTTCCCTTATCTCGATAAGCTTACGCTGTTTTTCCAGCAATTGTCTATTGGTGCGCACACTTCTAATTTTTATGGCACAGATAGATGCAATGGCGGATAACATTCTTAAATGGCGATCTGTAAAAAAACCCTTTTCAGGATGTTCACAGTCTATCACGCCATAAATTTCATTTTCGTATTTAATGGGAACACAAATTTCTGAGTGTCTAAAACCATCATCCACTATATATCTCGAATCCTGTGTGGTGTCGAGAATCAGTTCGGGTAAACCAGTGATTGCTACACTCCCGGTTATGCCCTCTCCTACCGCAATTTTTACAGGATTGTACAATGTTTGGTCTTTTGGGCTTTTTGGCCCGTATGCCGCTTTCTGAATCAGCATTTTTTGGTCAGGTTCAACCAAATAGATCACACAATCGACAAACCCCAATTTGGAAATGCAGTTTTTTGCAACATCCCAAAGGATATCTTCTTCTTTTTCCATTCCCATAACAGATTTGGAAAAATAAATAAGGATGTCCTCAAATTGTTCAGCATTCACATTATCAGGGGGTTGGTTCGTATTTTGCTGCTTAATGTAAGAAAAATATGCGAATTTATGGCCTAAAAAACGCTCCCTGAGAAGGAAGCGCTTAATAAATTGCTTAAAGGAGCAATTATCCTAACCAACTTCTTTATGCTAAAACCTAAAACTAAAACCACTATAAACACCAATGGAGTAGGGCTGGAAATTACCCGAAACATTGGAAAAGGTGTTTAATTGATATTTAAAAACAGGCTCTATATTTATTTTGATTTTTTTGGAAAATCTATAATTGAGCCCCATACCCACATTGGCACTAAAATTCAGCGAATTTATATTGTTGGCCTCACCTACCTCCGTTACCAAATCATTGGATTCCAACAACACTGAATTATCTACCAAAAACAGCGAACTAAAGCCCCCGATCAGATCAACACCGAATTTATTGTCCAAAAGAGCATAATTTATCTCCAAAGGAACCTCTATGTAGCCCAACTGTTGCACCATTTTACCGTCGAGAGAAGGAAGGCTGTTCAGTGCTATTTCTTTAGCTGTCACCGAAGGTGAACTTTTTTTGATCTCCCTACTTTCAACTATTATGTTTGTTTGGCTTGGATTGTAATCAATATTAGCGATTTTGTTCGTTGCTGCAGCGTTTAAGGTGGAAGAGAAAAGAACATCGTTGGTGCTGTACCCGAAATTAACGCGATGTACCCCGGAACGTATTTTTAACTTTTTTCCCATTTCGTAGGCAACGGTAAGTCCATAACTTAGATTAAGGTTTCCCGATTTTGAATTGGAAGAAAAGTCGGGGCCGATTGGGGAGCCATCACCAGAAGCATCAAAATAAACTGGTGCCAAAGAAGGACCAACGGACCATTTGCCAGCGTTGTTGTTGGCAACAGCCTTATCTAGATCTTCTTGTTCTTTAATAGCATCATAAATGGATTGTTTTTCCATCTTATCCGTTTCTACTTCGGTAGACACAATTGCTTCCTCTGAATTGGGAGTAGTTGGAATAGACTGCTGCTTATCAGTAGGTTCTCCGTCAAGTTTATTGGAGGCCAAGACCGCATTGCTTTCTGATACTGTTCCACTGCTTTTTGAAAATTTGGGTTCCGATGGGGCCAAATTATTTTCAGGTACATTATCTGCTACAGTGAAATTGTTTTTGGTGGCGGAAGTGGGCAATGAGCTCGAAGCTGTATTTGCTTTATTGTTAGAAGGCTTGGAATTACTGTTCTTTTTGGAGTTTTCCGTATCTGCTAAAACTTTGTCGTCAAGCGTTAAATCAGTACCAGGAGAAAGAGATGGTTTATTGAAAGTGTCGGTATCCACATCCTTTTCGGCATTGGTTGGAGAGGAGGGGTCGTCCTCGACATTTGTAATGATTTGTTGCTCTGCCGGTTCACCGGCAAATGGATCGATAACGAACAATACGACCACCAAGGCAGCGGCAACACCGCCTAGGTACCACCAAATGGGCACGATCCGTTTCTTCTGTTTTTTGTTGTCCAAAGAGGATTCAATGGCACTCCATACTTTTTGGTCCGGAATTTCTTGATAGTCCCGAAACTGTTCTTTGAACAATTGCTCTAAATTCTTTTTCCCCATGGTCTGTCTATTTAAGCAATGTTGATCTTGGTTTTTTCTATTTTATCTCTCAAAATGGCCTTGGCCCTCGCCAAATTCGATTTTGAGGTTCCTGTTGAGGTTCCCAATAGCTCACTAATTTCTTTGTGGCTATAGCCATCCAATACATAAAGGTTGAATGTTAACCGGTATTTATGCGGCAATTCCTGAATGTATCCCAAAAGTGTGGAGAGGCTGACATCGGTAGCCTCGGTGTCCACCTCGACCTCATCTTCTGTGTTTTCCGAAACCACATTGAGGTGTTGATCCTTTCGATACTTTTGAAGAACTGTGTTTACGGTTATTCTTTTGATCCACCCTTCAAAGGACCCTTTAAAATTGAACTGCCCTATTTTCTCGTAAATGGTCATAAAACTGTCGTGCAGATTATCTTCCGCCTCGGTTTTGTTCCGGGAATATTTTAGGCACATACCAAATAGGATGCTGGAATACCTTCGGTATAACTCAGCTTGCGCCTGCCGATTCCCTTTTTTACAGTTATGTATCAGTTCTTCAAGATCCAAATGTTGGTCAATTCTGGATTCGTATTTTTACTTTTGCGTGGATTCCGTTGCTACAGGAACTGTATATTCCAAATAGGTCGGGTTCCCCTCGGCATCGTCTCCCGCATAAAACCTAAAGGTATAATCTTTGTTGTAAATTACATTAAACGTTAATGTGGCCATTACTTCTTCAACAGCTTGTGTACACGCTCTGTTTTCGTCGGTGAGTACGGATCCGATCACCACCACATCGCGATCGGTCATTGCGGTCTGCACCACATCGAACCCTTCAAAAAATGTACAGCCATTAGGGCGTTGGTAGGTTATGTCGATGTCGTAAGTTCTACCGTATTCGAAAGATTCGGGCACATCGGCCTCTATCGTATGAAGCGCGGTAAAGTAAAAATTGGGGGAATCATCGTCCACTTCACAGGAAACGAACCATGAGCATGCCACAAATAATACAACGGGCATTAACACTTTTTTCATATCAAAAATCCTTTTTCCCTTAGATGTGCGGTACAATCAAGGGTTGCGTAGGATTTTCATAACCAAAAGTTAATCTGCCCAAAAAATCGATTAAAAGCTTATTCGCTTACTGCGGCAATGGCTTCCCGTATTTTTTCTTCCAATTCTTCGGACAGTTCGGGGTTGTCCAATAGTAATGTTTTGACCGCGTCCCTGCCTTGTCCCAATTTGGTGTCTCCATAACTGAACCAGGAACCGCTTTTCTTTACAATTTCGTATGCTACGCCCAGATCGAGTATTTCGCCGATTTTTGAAATACCTTCTCCGTACATAATATCGAATTCGGCGGTTTTAAATGGAGGTGCCACTTTGTTTTTTACCACTTTTACCCGGGTCTTGTTCCCTTGGACTTCGCCATCGGTACTCTTAATTTGGGTAGACCTTCTAATATCCAAACGCACCGAAGCATAAAATTTTAGGGCATTCCCACCGGTGGTAGTTTCGGGGTTGCCGAACATTACCCCGATTTTTTCCCGCAACTGGTTTATGAAAATTACGGTACACTTGGTCTTGCTTATGGTTGAGGTAAGTTTTCTGAGCGCTTGGGACATTAATCGTGCATGGAGCCCCATTTTTGAATCGCCCATTTCCCCTTCAATTTCGCTTTTTGGAGTTAAGGCCGCTACGGAATCCACAATCACAATATCAATGGCGCCGGAACGGATAAGGTTATCGGCTATTTCCAAGGCCTGTTCCCCATGATCGGGTTGTGAGATGATCAAATTATCGATATCCACCCCCAGTTTTTTCGCATAAAAACGGTCAAAAGCATGTTCGGCATCGATAAAAGCGGCAATGCCACCGGCCTTTTGAGCTTCTGCGATCGCATGCAAGGTCAAAGTGGTCTTACCGGATGATTCCGGACCATATATTTCAACAACCCTTCCTTTTGGGTAACCACCGACCCCGAGTGCAATATCCAGACCTAACGACCCTGAAGGAATAACCTCGACATCTTCAACAACACTGTCCCCCATTTTCATAACGGCACCTTTCCCGTAGGTTTTGTCCAATTTATCTAGTGTAAGTTTGAGGGCTTTTAATTTTGCTTCTTTCTCTTTGCTCATGGTAAAAATTGTTAGGAAGGCTAAAATACCATTTCTTTCTACATGCCACAAAGACGACGCAACCTTTTTAATAACAATGCATCTTGGGTGTACTAACTCATCTTTATAGAGCTTTATTTAGCTCAGAATTGCTAGAAAAGAAAATTTAGTTGTGAAAAAGAAAAAGTGAATTAAGGGGGCCTAATGGCCCTTTTGATTTACTGTTCTTTTCAATCCCTATCTTTGCAAAAAATTTAAAGGACCATTCTTTAACTTAATCAGGTATAGCATGCAACTGTACAATACATTAAGTGCAAAAGAAAGGGAAGCTCTTATTGAGGAAGCCGGCAAGGATAGGCTTACGATCTCTTTCTATAAATATGCACATATAGGGAACCCTCAAATTTTGAGGAACCATCTTTTTTTGGCTTGGAACGATATGGATGTTCTTGGCCGCATTTATGTCGCTCACGAAGGGGTCAACGCCCAGCTTTCGGTGCCGGCAGAGAATTTCGGGATTTTTAAGGAGCATTTGGACAGCATTTCTTTCTTGGAAAATGTACGCTTGAATATTGCCATTGAACAGGACAATAAATCTTTTTTAAAACTCAAGGTAAAGGTCCGCAAAAAGATTGTGGCCGATGGCCTGAACGACGACACTTTTGATGTCACCAATAAAGGAGTCCATGTAGGAGCAGAGCAATTCAACGAACTTATTGAGGACGAAAATACTGTGTTGGTGGATATGCGCAACCACTACGAAAGTGAGATAGGCCATTTTAAGAATGCCATAACTCCAGATGTAGACACCTTTCGAGATTCACTCGATATTATTGAGCAAAATTTAGCTGAGCACAAGGAGGATAAAAAACTTGTGATGTACTGCACGGGAGGTATCCGCTGTGAAAAAGCCAGTGCCTACTACAAACACAAAGGTTTTAAAAATGTGTACCAACTAGAAGGCGGGATAATCGAATACACCAGACAAGTGCGCGAAAAGAACTTGGAAAACAAATTTCTCGGTAAGAACTTTGTTTTTGACCATAGGAGGGGCGAACGAATTTCTGACGAAGTGATAGCGCACTGCCACCAATGCGGAAAACCTTGCGATACCCATGTGAACTGCGCCAACGAAGCATGTCATTTATTGTTTATTCAATGCGAGGAATGTGCCCAAGAGATGAACAATTGTTGTTCCGTGGAATGTAAAGAAGTGCATGCGTTACCTTATGAAGAACAAAAACGTTTGCGAAAGGGAAAGGGCGCCAGCAACAAAATATTTAAAAAAGGACGTTCCCCTGTGTTGAAATACAAGAAGTAGCATTTCCCTGCTGCCACAAATTGTACTATATTTACAATGAGTAATTTTTATGAACCCTATTTAAGGAGATGGTTCAAATTTCCTTAAATCAAGATATTAAATATGGCGTGTAGCAGTTGTTCAACCGGCAAGGATGGACAACCGCGTGGTTGCAAGAACAATGGAACTTGCGGCACAGATGGTTGTAACAAGCTAACAGTCTTTGATTGGCTTTCCAATATGTCGTTGCCCAACGGTCAAAAACCCTTTGATTGCGTTGAGGTACGTTTTAAAAATAGCAGAAAAGAATTTTATCGGAACTCGGACAATCTTCAATTGTCCATAGGTGATGTTGTGGCCACTCAGGCCAAGTCCGGTCACGATGTTGGTGTGGTTACATTGACCGGTGAACTGGTGCGTATTCAAATGAAACGCAAAAAAGTATCGCCAGAGGACAAGAATATTCCAAAGATCTATAGAAAAGCTTCACAAAGGGATATTGATATTTGGCAAAAATGTAGGGACAAGGAAGAAGAAATCAAAAAGCGTTCCCGTGAGATTGCCATATCGCTTAAACTGCAGATGAAACTGAGCGATGTGGAGTTCCAAGGCGATGGTTCCAAAGCTACCTTCTATTACACGGCCGAAGATCGTGTGGACTTTAGACAATTGATCAAGGACATGGCCAAAGCCTTTGGTATTAGAATAGAGATGCGCCAAATCGGCTACAGGCAAGAAGCACAACGTTTGGGAGGAATCGGTTCTTGTGGTCGTGAACTTTGCTGCTCCACTTGGTTGACCGATTTTAGATCGGTGAGTACGGCCTCTGCGCGATACCAGCAACTGGCCTTGAACCCCCAAAAATTGGCAGGTCAATGTGGCAAGCTAAAATGTTGTCTCAACTATGAGCTCGACATGTATCTCGAAGCCCTAAAAAACTTTCCTTCGTCGGACTGTAAGCTAAAAACAAACAAGGGCCTGGCCTTTTGTCAGAAAGCAGATATTTTTAAGGAAAAGCTTTGGTTTTCATACAAGGACGAACCTGCAATTTGGCACACTTTGACCAAAGATCAAGTGTTGGAAATTTTGGAACTGAACAAAAAAAATCAAAAAGTGGCAAGTCTCGAGGAGTATGCTGCCGACAATGTGATCGAAGAGAAAACAACCTTCGAGAACGTGGTCGGTCAAGACAGTCTCACCCGATTCGATAGGCCCAAAAAGAAAAAACGAAGAAATAAAAAGCGAAGAAAGCCAAAACCTAAAGCATCATCCAATGCGAAATAAAATTTTGTTGCTTCTTATTGCAGTAGTGACCCTATCTTCTTGCAATGAGTTGTTGGTGTATTCCGATTATCGGCCGATCAAGGAAGGAAAGTGGGAGCTCGATAAAACAGTTGATTTTCAGTTTTCCGAACTGGACTCCACACAGACCTATAACCTGTTCATCAATATTAGAAATGATGATTCTTATCCTTTTAGCAATTTATTCTTAATTACCGAGTTAGAGTATCCCAACGGCAACACAATTAAGGATACGTTGGAATATAGAATGGCGGAACCCAGTGGAGAATGGTTGGGAAAGGGAATGGGAAGCGTAAAGGAAAATAAACTTTGGTACAAGGAAATGATCGATTTTTCGGAATCTGGCGTATATAAAGTGAATGTTTCGCACGCCATGCGCAAAAATGGCAATGTGGAAGGACTCCATATTTTGGAAGGAGTAACCGATGTTGGTTTGGAAATAGAAAAAGCACCCAAATAATAATGGCAAAAAAGCGTCAAAAAAAACAGCAACAAAATTTTCGACCTTTTATTAAGTGGTTTTGGATTGTATTCGCAATAGGAATACTTTCCGTTGTTCTTATTTTTCAATTGGCCTCTTGGGGCGCGTTTGGCGAAATGCCCACTTTTGAACGATTGGAAAACCCCGAGACCAATCTGGCCACGGAGTTTATCTCATCGGACGGCGAGACCTTGGGTAAGCTCTATTTGGATGACAACCGTACATGGGTGGATTATGAGACCTTGCCTCAAAATATTGTCGATGCCCTTGTCGCAACAGAGGATGCCAGATATTATGAGCATTCCGGTATCGATGCCAGGGGATTTGCCAGAGCATTGGCCTATCTGGGATCCAAAGGAGGTGCAAGTACCATTTCTCAACAATTGGCACGTCAGCTTTTTGTGGGGGTAAGATCCAGAAACCTTTTCGAAGCCGTTACCCAAAAAATAAAGGAGTGGGTCATAGCCACCCGTCTGGAAAGGAACTATACCAAAGAGGAGATCATAGCCATGTACTTGAACATTTATGATTTTAACTACAATGCCGATGGTATCCGTTCCGCGGCCAGAATCTATTTTGGAAAAGAACCAACAGAGCTAAAAACAGAAGAATCTGCCGTTTTGGTAGGAATGCTCAAAAATTCATCGCTATACAATCCCATACGAAGAGAAGAATTGGTGTTCAACCGAAGAAACACCGTGTTGGGCCAAATGGCAAAATATGGATACATCTCGGAAAAGGAGAAAGACTCACTCCAAAGCTTGGAGATGAAAATCAATTTTAACCCAGAATCACACAGGGAAGGATTGGCCACCTATTTTAGAATGTACATGCAACGCTGGTTGAACCGATGGGTAGAGGACAACCCAAAGCCCGATGGTGAAAAGTATAATATCTATTTGGATGGGTTAAAGGTTTACACGACCGTAGATTCCAGAATGCAAAAAAATGCAGAAGAAGCGGTACAGGAACACATGAAAAACCTTCAGGCCGAGTTCTTTAACCAAAATACGCCCGAGCGCAACCCTACTACACCATTTTTGGACATCAGTAAAGGCGCTGTGGACACCATAATGCGAAATGCCATGAAACGCTCTGCAAGGTGGCGTCATCTAAAACGCGAGGGACTGTCGGATAAAGATATTGAAGCCACTTTCCACAAAAAGGCGGAAATGACCGTGTTTGATTGGAACAGTGATTCCTACGAGAAGGATACCATAATGACCCCACTGGACTCAATCAGGTACTATAAAACCTTTTTGCGAACCGCGATGATGTCCATGGAGCCACAAACTGGTCATGTAAAAGCATGGGTCGGAGGAATAGATTACAAGCATTTCCAATATGATAATGTGATACAGGGAGCAAGGCAAGCAGGTTCTTTGTTCAAGCCTTTCGTGTATGCAGCGGCCATTGATCAGTTGCGTTATTCGCCTTGCTATACCTTGCCGGACAATCAGTATAGTATTGAACCAGGAAAACACGGAAACATGGAAGCCTGGACCCCAAAAAATGCCGATGGCAAATACTCTGGGGAAGATATGACGCTAAAGAACGCTCTGGCGAACTCGGTAAACACAATAACAGCTCAACTTATAGATAGAGTGGGCCCGGGTGCGGTGGTTTCAATTGCGAAAAGCATGGGGATTACCAAAGAAATTCCCGAAGTGCCTTCCATTGCGCTGGGAACACCGGATGTATCCGTTTATGAAATGGTAGGGGCCTTTGGAACATTTGCCAATCAAGGTGTGTACGTTAAGCCCGTAATGGTTACCCGTATAGAAGATAGGAATGGAACCGTGCTTTATGAATATACACCAGAAACTAAGGATGTGCTGAGCAAAGATGTGGCCTATGCAGTAGTTAACCTATTGCAAGGCGTTACCGAAGCCGGCTCGGGCGGAAGGTTAAGGCACACTTATGGGGTCAACAATACGGTTTACAAAGAAGTTGTAACGGGTTATCCATACAAGCTGTATAATCCCATAGCTGGTAAAACAGGGACCACACAGAACCAAAGTGATGGTTGGTTTATGGGAATGGTACCCAACTTGGTGACCGGTGTTTGGGTAGGAGGAGAGGAAAGATCTATCCATTTCAATCGTTTGGCTTACGGTCAGGGTGCTGCGATGGCATTGCCTATTTGGGCCTTGTACATGAAAAAGAATTATGCCAACGAAGAACTCGGAGTGTCGCAAGATGCATTTGAAGAGCCGGAGGACTTATCCATAAATGTGGATTGTTCCAAGCAAAAAGAAGAGGAAGATATAGATACTGACGACGATTTGGACGATTTGGACTTCTAACCGAAAATAATTTAAAAGAAAGCCCCAAGCATATCATAATTTGCTTGGGGCTTTTTTATTTAAATCGTAATTTCAGGCAATCATAAATACGAAATGCATGATCAATAAAACAGTTGCGAATGTTACCGAAGCTTTACAAGGTGTTAAGGACGGTATGACATTTATGTTGGGCGGATTTGGCCTATGTGGCATTCCGGAAAATGCAATTGGCGAACTGGTACGTTTGGGCATTAAGGACATTACCTGTATCTCGAACAATGCCGGTGTAGATGACTTTGGACTTGGCCTGTTGTTGCAAAAACATCAAATTAAAAAAATGATATCTTCCTATGTAGGAGAGAATGATGAGTTCGAACGTCAAATGCTCAGTGGAGAGCTCGAAGTGGAATTGACACCACAGGGCACCCTGGCAGAAAAATGTCGGGCAGCACAGGCTGGATTCCCTGCGTTCTATACTCCGGCAGGTTATGGTACCGAAGTTGCCGAAGGAAAGGAAACTAGGGAGTTCGATGGCAAAATGTATGTGCTGGAACCCGCCTTTAAGGCCGATTTTTCATTTGTGAAAGCTTGGAAAGGCGATGAGGCGGGAAACCTTATATTCAAAGGAACCGCAAGAAATTTTAATCCATGCATGTGTGGAGCTGCGACCATTACCGTCGCAGAAGTGGAGGAGCTGCTTCCTGCAGGAAGCTTGGACCCTAATCAAATCCACATTCCGGGAATATTTGTACAACGAATCTTCCAAGGTGAAAAATTTGAAAAACGAATTGAACAAAGAACCGTAAGACAGAAAGCATAGTTATGTTGGAAAAGAATGGAATTGCAAAACGCATCGCAAAAGAGGTCAAAGACGGGTATTATGTGAATCTAGGGATTGGAATCCCAACCCTGGTGGCCAATTTTGTACGCGATGATATCAGTGTAGAGTTTCAAAGTGAGAACGGTGTACTCGGTATGGGGCCTTTTCCTTTTGAAGGAGAGGAAGATGCCGATATCATTAATGCAGGAAAACAGACCATTACCACATTGCCCGGAGCTTCATTTTTTGATTCTGCGCTTAGTTTTGGAATGATTCGTGGACAACATGTACACCTCACCATTCTTGGAGCTATGGAAGTGGCCGAAAACGGGGATATTGCCAATTGGAAAATTCCCGGTAAAATGGTCAAGGGAATGGGAGGAGCCATGGATTTGGTGGCATCGGCGGAAAATATCATCGTAGCTATGATGCATACCAACAGAGCAGGGGAATCAAAACTATTAAAACGCTGCACACTGCCGTTGACAGGTGTAGGATGCGTAAAAAAAATAGTGACCAACCTTGCGGTGCTCGAGGTGACGCCAAAAGGGTTCAAATTATTGGAGAGGGCTCCCGGTGTTTCGGTGGAAGAAATCAAGAAAGCTACTGAGGGAGAGTTGATTGTGGAAGGAGATATTCCCGAAATGAATATTTGAATCGAATCAATCGCAATTTTACAACAAAAAAAAGAGATTACACAACAATAGTTTTTACAGGCAGTTCATCGATTATATATTTGGTTATATCGAAATTTTTACCCAAATTAACACCGTTAAAACCTATTGACCATGGCACTAAAATCAAACACCACGATGAACGAGAACGTACAAGTTTACAGAAACGATTTTTTTACAGGTTTTATGTTATTGATCAAGAAGCTTTTTATGCTATAGGTCAGTATTCATCCCCCTGAAAAATTTGGAGCCAACATTGTGTTAGGCTCTTTTTTTATGGTATTTTGAGATGTAATTTAGATGGAATGGCACTTTATTTTCGACAATGTGATAGTACGGACCTAGACTCTCTGGTACAACTTTCCAAAATCACATTTTCAGATGCTTTTGAAAAGGACAATGATCCACATGACTTTCGTACTTATCTTCAAAAGGCATTTGGATCCAAACAATTGGCCAAAGAACTTTCCAATAAAAACACATTTTTTTATTTTGTATACGATGGCAAAGAATTGGTAGGATACTTTAAACTAAATGTAGAATCTGCCCAATCGGATGTACGAGACCCCAAAGCTCTCGAGATTGAACGTATTTATGTGCTCAATGAACATCAAGGCAAAAAGATTGGCTCACGGATGCTTGAACGAATTGCCGAAAAGGCCAAAGAAATGCACAAGCAATATATTTGGCTGGGTGTCTGGGAGCATAACCCAAAGGCCATACGTTTTTATCAGAACCATGGATTTGTAAAGTTCGGAGAACACCCATACCTTATAGGAACAGATGAACAAACCGATTGGTTGTTGCGATTAGAGATTCAATAAATCTCCCAGAAACAGAATATCCCCCTCTGCTTGTAACTTGTACGCAAAAGAATTCTCGAACGCAGCATGGATAAGCAACGAAATTGCATAAGCATTTAGTTTGGTTAAGCTATTGGTCCGGTAAACCACATCTCTAATGGTAGAAAAGCTAACATTGCTTTTAATGGCAATATTGGCAAAATCGTTTTTTGTGGTGTTTCGTCGAAGCACAATGGAAAGCCTTTCGTTAATAGGCTTTCCATAATCTTCATCTCTAAAAATTAGTTCGGTTTTTACAATGGGCCCAAGCCCTTTAATTGATCCCATACATAAGTCGTGTTAAATAATAATATGTTGGGGTCGAAACCTATTTTCTATATTTGGCTTGTAACCCAATTACAGAAAACTAGATAAATTGCTGCGTTGAGTGCGTATTGCGTAACAATATTACACAATATAGAAATAAATGTATATAATTAAGCAGTTACGAAGAAAAAATAATATTAGCCAATCACAATTGGGGAAAGAAATTGGTGTAAGTCTGCGTACTATTCAGCTCTACGAACGCAAAGATGCGAATATCCCGATAAAAAATTTAACAAAGATTGCCGAGTATTTTGGGCTTACCATTGCAGAACTCTACATGCACGAAGTCAACGATATGGGGGAGGCGTACACCAAACGACAGCCGTTTACCAAGCACGGCAGCGTTTTCTACCCATTGGAGCACGGTAAATATTTGGTAATGGCCCCTCTGGTATTGGTCGAGTGGCACAGAAAGTATATCGAAAGTCTTCAGAGCACTAGTTTGACCAATCCGTTCCAAGGCGGTTTTGTAATTGATTTTTTAACCGACGAACCCCATCGGATTTTTGAAATTTCCGGGGACTCCATGAACAATGGTACGTCCGATTCAATTCCGAACAAGGCATACGTGCTAGGCTTGGAAATAAAAAAAGAGTCGTTTACAAAAAGCCGTCCGACCTCTTGGAACCAATCATATGTATTGGTTTGTTCGGATAGAATTATCTGTAAACAGCTTACAGGGTTTAATAAGATGAATAAATCGCTCCAGTGTCATAATTTGAACAAATCGCCCGAATTTAAGGACTTTGAATTGCCTTTGGATGATGTGTTACAGGTATTCAAAATCGTTAAGAAGCAGTTTTGATACTTTTTAAATGGTCTAGGACTAGGTCAAGGCATTCATCCAAGTTTTTCTTAATCTCGCTATCCCAAAACCGGAACACGGTATATCCTTTTTCCTTCAGGGCATGGTTCACCTCTTGATCACGTTGTATGTTCCGTTCAATTTTGGGAATCCAGAAATCTCGGTTGGTCTTGATTTTTTGCTTACGTTCTTCCCAATTATAACCGTGCCAATATTCGCCATCAATAAATATAACGGTCTTATACTTTTTAAGGGCTATATCGGGCTTTCCTATAAGTTTTTTGCAGCCGATACGGTATCGGTAGCCCGCTTGCCACAGAGCTCTTCTAAAGGCTAGTTCTGGCTTTGTGTTCTTGCCCCGGATTTTGCCCATGATCTTGGAACGCTCAGGGGTGGTGTAAAAACCGGACTCCTCATTGAACCGAGGGACTTTTATGCGCTCTGTTGGGTATTCTTTGGGCATACTCTAAGATAACAAAAAACCCAAACTCCTATTGGAATTTGGGTCTCGAGTATTAAAAGGTATTGTGTTTATCCTTTTAACGAAGCGGATAAATACTCACGGTTCATGCGTGCAATGTTCGTCAAGGAAATACCTTTAGGACATTCCACTTCGCATGCTCCTGTGTTGGTGCAGTTACCAAAGCCTTCCAGATCCATCTGGCGAACCATGTTCTGTACACGCTCCACGGCTTCCACTCTACCTTGTGGCAACAATGCAAATTGCGAAACCTTTGCAGATGTGAACAACATGGCGCTCGCATTTTTACAAGCAGCAACACACGCTCCACAGCCAATACAGGTTGCAGCATCCATGGCTTCGTCCGCAGCATGTTTGTTAATAGGAATCGCATTGGCGTCTATGGTGTTTCCAGAAGTATTAACGGAAATATACCCACCAGCTTGTTGAATACGGTCAAAGGCACTACGATCTACGATCAAATCTTTGATCACGGGAAATGCCTTGGCACGAAACGGCTCAATAACAATGGTGTCACCATCGTTAAATTTACGCATGTGTAACTGGCAAGTGGTAATCAGTCTATCGGGACCATGGGGTTCGCCGTTAATTTGCAGGGAACATGTTCCACATATACCTTCCCTGCAATCGTGATCAAATTCAACAGGCTCCTCTCCTTTGGAGACCAGTTCTTCGTTCAAAATATCCAACATCTCCAAGAAAGACATATCACCTTCTACACCATCAAGGGTATAATCCACTATTTTTCCGGGGGTGGATGCGTCTTTTTGACGCCATATTTTTAGATATAATTTCATAGTTTCTTATTTGTAGGATCTTGTCTTCAGTTCAATATTCTCGTATACCAAATCCTCTTTGTGCAATTTGGCGTCTTTGGGCTCGCCCACGTATTCCCAGGCGGCCACATACTTAAAGTTCTCATCGTCTCGGAGAGCCTCACCCTCTGGGGTCTGGTACTCTTCGCGGAAGTGACCTCCACAAGACTCGTTTCGGTGCAAGGCATCCTTTGCGAAAAGTTCGCCCAATTCCAAGAAATCGGCAACCCGTCCAGCTTTTTCTAGCTCCTGGTTTTTGGAATCCATGGTTCCGGTAACCTTCACGTTTTCCCAGAAATCTTTTCTAAGGGCGGAAATCTCCTCGATAGCTTCTTTTAATTCTTTTTCATTACGGGCCATGCCACATTTGTTCCACATGATCTTGCCCAGCTTTTTATGATAGTAGTCCACGGAATGGATTCCAGAACCGCCCATCAATTTTTCCATTCGGTCTCGTACTTGTTGCTCTGCCTCTTCGAACTCCTTGGAATCTGTTGGAATAGCTCCCGTTCTAATGTCGTCGGACAAATAATCCCCGATGGTGTATGGCAGCACAAAGTAACCGTCGGCAAGACCTTGCATTAGGGCAGAGGCTCCCAAACGGTTGGCTCCGTGGTCACTAAAGTTGGCCTCACCGGCGCAATAACAACCGGGAATTGTGGTTTGTAAATTGTAATCCACCCAAAGGCCTCCCATGGTATAGTGTACCGCAGGATAGATCATCATTGGGGTCTTATATGGATTCTGGTCCACAATTTTTTCATACATCTGGAAAAGGTTTCCGTATTTGGCCTCAACGACCTCTTCGCCAAGTTTGGTGATCGTGGCCTTATCGGGATTCTTGATCCCAGAAGTCAGTGCCTTTTCTTTTCCATATCGTTCGATGGCCGCTGCAAAATCCAAGAATACGGCTTCACCGGTCTTATTTACACCGAAACCGGCATCGCAACGCTCTTTGGCGGCTCTGGATGCCACATCCCTTGGAACCAGATTACCAAAGGCAGGGTATCTTCTTTCCAAATAATAATCGCGATCTTCTTCGGCCAGTTCGGTAGGCTTTAGCCTTCCTTCGCGAATGGCGATGGCATCCTCCTTTTTCTTAGGTACCCAAATTCGACCGTCATTTCTAAGTGACTCCGACATCAAAGTCAATTTGGATTGATGATCGCCAGAAACAGGAATACAAGTCGGGTGGATCTGGGTAAAACATGGATTGGCAAAGAATGCTCCTTTACGGTGTGCTCTCCAAGCGGCCATTACGTTACTTCCCATGGCATTGGTAGAAAGGAAGAAAACATTTCCGTATCCCCCGGTTGCCAGAACAACGGCATGTGCACTGTGCCTTTCAATTTCGCCGGAAACCAAATCCCGGGCAATGATTCCTCTTGCTTTTCCGTCCACCAATACCAAGTCCATCATTTCGTGACGGTTGTAGGCTTGGATCTTACCACGGTTTATCTGGCGGTTCATTGCGGAAT
The DNA here is from genome assembly GCF_042134605.1 of Flagellimonas alginilytica. Lineage (GTDB taxonomy): Bacteria > Bacteroidota > Bacteroidia > Flavobacteriales > Flavobacteriaceae > Flagellimonas > Flagellimonas alginolytica. The sequence goes on from NZ_CP169638.1 coordinate 1,627,421, forward strand.
AAGCACCGAGCAATAATTGTTGTCCAGTTTGCCCTTTGGCGTAAAAGGTTCTGGATACCAATACTCCACCAAAAGAACGGTTGTCCAACATTCCGCCGTACTCACGGGCAAAAGGAACCCCTTGTGCCACACATTGGTCTATAATGTTGCCGGATACTTCTGCCAATCGATAAACGTTGGCTTCGCGGGAACGGTAGTCGCCACCTTTTATAGTGTCGTAAAAAAGACGATAATTGCTGTCACCATCTCCTTGATAATTTTTTGCCGCATTGATACCTCCTTGGGCAGCAATGGAGTGTGCCCTTCGGGGTGAATCTTGGTAGCAGAATGTTTTTACATTGTAACCCAACTCGGCCAAAGTTGCTGCTGCGGCACCACCGGCAAGTCCTGTTCCAACAACAATAACGTCGATGTTCCTTTTGTTGGCAGGGTTAACCAGGTTGATGTCGTTTTTATGCTTGGTCCATTTATCGGCCAATGGCCCGGATGGAATTTTAGAGTCCAATATGCCCATACTTAATGTGTTATTGGGTTAAGGTGGTGGTATATGGCGATAAATGCAAATGCCAGGGGTACCACTACCGCAAATATTTTAGCAAATTTTGTGAATCCAACGGTGTATTTGTTGTTTGCACCCATGGATTGGAAGGATGAAGCAAAGCCATGCCACAAGTGCAAGCTGAGCAGAACAAAGGAAATAACGTAAAGAATGGTCCTCCAGAAAGGAGCGAATTTCTCCACGGTTTCTCCATAGTAACGTGTTGGGTCCTCAGGGTTGGCCTCAATGTACTTGTAAGCCATTTCGTGTATCCAAAAGTCATAAAAGTGCAAGGCCAAAAAGGCAAGGATTACCAGGCCGGAGTAGATCATGTTCCTGGAAACCCATGGAGCATTGGCACTGCCCTTGTACTTTACATAACGAACATCCCTTGCTTTTTTGTTCTGGATTTCCAAAACAAAGCCCATCACAAAGTGCACAATCACACCAATGATCAAAATAGGTTGCATCAAAAATTGGACTATTGGGTTATAGCCCATAAAATGGGATGCTTCATTAAAAAATTCCGGGGAAAATACCGAGGCCAAGTTGATGGTCACGTGTAGAATCAAAAATATGACCAAAAAAAGACCCGATAGGGCCATCACATATTTTCTGGCCAACGAAGATTTAATCAAACTCATCAGAAGTTAGTTTTTACACAAATTTACGGCACGGATGAGTTTTTAACAAGCTTTCAACAACGCAAAACAGGTTATTTAGACTCATTTTAAGCTACTGGGATTTAACCCTTCAGGATTTGTTTTTCGGATTTTTAACCGATATTGGGATTGATTATCAAACCAATGTAAAACATGGACATTGCCCTGCTTTCCGTAAGCCTAAACGTGTATTCCACAGCGAGAATCGCGGAGGAGTTCGAAAAAGCGGGACACTATGTTGAGCATATTGATCACACTAAATGTTCCGTGCTTTTGAGCGGGGAAAGACCTCAGATTTTTTTCGAATCCGAGAACATTACGGATGAGTTCGATGCCGTTGTGCCGAGAATCGGCACTACGGTTACTAGGCATGGTGCAGCGATCGTAAAACAATTCGAATTGAACCATGTGTTCAGTACCGCAAAATCCCTTGGCATACTAAAAGCAAGAAACAAAGTGGCCACCCTCCAGTTGATGTCCAAAAAAGGAATTTCAATTCCCAAAACGGTATTTTCTATCAATCCCAACAATGTAGAAGATCAAATCGAATTGCTGGGCGGAGCTCCCGTAATTATAAAACTACAAGAGGGGACCCAAGGCAAGGGGGTTATTTTGGCAGAAAGCAAAAAGTCCGCAAAATCTGTGATCGATACTTTGTATAATATGAATACCAGTATTTTGTTGCAGGAATTTATACAGGAGGCAAACGGGGAAGATTTAAGAATAATCGTGGTGGGCAATAAAATTGTGGCCAGCATGAAAAGGACCAGTGGACTGGACGATTTTAGATCTAATGTGCACAGGGGAGCAGAGATACAAAAGGTGCAACTAACACCGCGAGAAAAGTATATGGCCTTGAATGCGACCAAACATTTGGGACTTGGGGTGGCGGGAGTTGATCTGATCAGATCCAAAAGTGGCCCCTTGTTGATCGAGGTCAATGCTTCGCCCGGGCTTAAGGGAATCGAATCTGCCACAGGTGTAAATGTGGCCAAGGCAATCGTTCGGTACGTGGAAAAAAATGGTAAGCGATAATGGCCGGTGCTTTTTTATGCAGATAGGTCGATTTCTTTACCCGAAACTTTGGACAGACTAAATTTAATGGCGTTTTCCAGATTTGAAAATTGACGGATTTTATGACGAAAGAACATTCGCTCCAACACTACACTGGCCAATCCACTTTTGTTATAGGCCACAATGGAGTAGTGCTCCAATCGATGCCGATGTTTGTAAAACTTTAACCAATCGGTGGGAACAACGGAGTAATCGTTGATTCGATTGCTGATATAGGCAATGGGCTTGTCCTTTCCTAAAACTTGGTAGGCAACTAGGATGATCTTTTCGGCAATATCCCAATTAAAAATTGCACCCTCTTTCATTTCGGAGATTACCAAACCGTCAAAAAAATAAAAAATGCCAAATTCGTATTCCCTGATCTCCCGGATGTTTTTAAAAAACTCCAACTCTTTAACACTCTGCATAAAAACTGTTCTTTTTTTGATGAATCCATGTCTTCATCAAAAATAGAGTCAAGCATAGGTTATCAATGGCGCTATTTTACCGATGCCCCTTGTTGGTTGGTGTATCGGTCATTTCAATTGACGGGAAAATCGACCCTTTTTTGCCAAAAAGAAGTATTCCTACAAACACCGTTAAAAACCCTTATTGTTTTTCCATATTCTCCAATTGAATGCCCAGCGCTTTTGTGGAAAGTTGAACTTCTAAAAGGGAGAGCACCAACGAAATCATTAAAAAGACCAAGCTTATGCCAAATATTACATTGGCCCAGACCTGCATTTCCACATAAATTAAAAACATGGTTATCGCTGACAATAAAAAACTGACTATCGCAGAGGCCTGCATATTCTTAATTATGCCCAAACGGGAGCGTAATTGGTTGATCTGTTGCTTAAGGGGTTGGGCGGAGGTTTCCTCGAATTGTTTGTGCAATTGCCGAATTAAAGCGGCAATGGCCAAATAACGGGCGTTGTATGCCAACATGGTCAACGAAATGGCAGGAAAAAGTAGAGCTGGAATACTTAGGTTGAGCTGCATAGTTTTAATTTGAAAGGTAAGGTAAGAATTTGTCATCGGTATGGCAATTACCTAAATTTGAGCAAATCAAAATATAGATATGAAATACGATCAAATAGACAGCAAACTTTTTGTAAAGAACCGTAAAAAGTTCACGGCATACATGAGGCCCAAAAGTATTGCAGTATTCAATTCTAACGATATTTACCCCATTGGCGCAGATAGCACCCTTCCTTTTGAGCAAGATCGGGATATTTTTTATCTGAGCGGTGCCGACCAAGAAGAGACCGTTCTGTTGCTTTTTCCGGACGCAATGGATTCCAAACACAGGGAGATTTTATTTGTTAGGGAGACCAATGATCATATTGCGGTGTGGGAAGGGGCAAAGCTGACCAAAGAAAAAGCGACCGAAGTGTCGGGAATAGAAACCATTTATTGGCTTTCGGATTTTGACAAGATATTCTTTGATCTGATGACCGAGGCCGATACCATTTATTTTAATACCAACGAACACTACAGGCAAGCGGTGGAAACCCAAACCCGGGAAGACCGTTTTATAGAAAAGGTAAAAAAAGAATATCCGGCGCACCAATGGGCGAAGAGCAACCCCATCTTACAAAAAATCCGCGGGGTCAAGGAACCCGAGGAAATAGCAATAATGCAAAGAGCTTGCGATATTACCGAAAAAGGGTTTAGACGAGTACTTGGCTTTGTAAGGCCGGGCGTTTGGGAACACGAGATCGAGGCAGAGTACCTGCACGAATTTATCCGAAATCGATCAAAAGGATTTGCCTACAGTCCTATTATAGCATCTGGTGGGAATGCCAACGTATTGCACTATATCGAGAATAACCAACAAACCAAGGCAGGTGATTTAATTTTGATGGATCTAGCCGCTGAGTACGCCAACTATTCCAGTGACATGACGCGGACCATACCGGTTAGTGGTAAGTTTACCGAAAGACAAAAAGAGGTATACCGTGCCGTTCTCCGAGTAAAGGATGAAGCTACAAAAATGTTGGTGCCCGGGACCATTTGGGCCGAATATCATAAAGAAGTTGGAAAGCTTATGACCTCGGAACTCTTGGGGCTAGGACTATTGGATAAAGCAGATGTGCAGAACGAAGATCCCGAATGGCCAGCGTATAAAAAATACTTTATGCACGGTACCAGTCACCACATAGGACTTAACACGCATGATTATGGAGAGTTGAAAACTCCGATGAAGGCCAATATGGTATTTACGGTAGAACCCGGCATCTACATTCCAGCGGAGGGTATGGGCATTCGTTTGGAGGATGATGTGGTTATACAAGAAAAAGGAGAACCGTTCAATTTAATGCGCAACATCCCAATAGAAATTGAAGAGATAGAAGAATTGATGAATAGTTAATGTGTCAATTTAAGCAAATATAAATAGCTGTGACGCCCCTTTTTTAAACACGATGTATATGAATCTATTCTGGTCGATTCAACAATCCAACATTGAACAAAAAATTAAGGAAGCTCCCGATAGCGCATACGAAATAGGTGTGGTGATCGGGAGTTACCTCCCTTTTGTGGTATTGGCGGGAATTGCTTATGCTATATACTATTACAACAAAAAGAACCGCGGTTCCGACTAACTGAGGCAATCCCATAACAAGACCTTTTCTTATAAACCTTAAACTACGGGTTTATATATGGTGCTGGACTTGCGACCTTTGTTGGATTCGCTTATCTTAGGTTTTCGCAATCTATCGTATAAAAAATGTCCAGAACAACTTATATTTTTTCATTGCTTTTTGCTTTCGCTTATACAGCGTACGCCAATCCAAATACAATGGTCGTCCAAAAAGCCTATAAGGTTACGCAGGTTCCTTCGGAACATGGCTCTTATGTGGTTTCCCCGGAAATACCTGCAGATGGAATAGTGCCTTCCGGTACGGAACTTACCGTAACGGCAACGGCAACGGCAGGATATAGTTTGGATGCGATTTATTATACCTTTAAGGGCGGGCCTTGGGGTACGTTGAGTGTAGAAAGCTTTGAGCCTACCATGAAGATAACCGTGGACAGGGATTTGGATTTGGGAGCAGTTTTTGTGAAAAACAGTTTGGTGGAAAACCTCAACGTTACCCATGATGTAGTCTATGCCCGACCGGGCAAAAAACCTTTAAAATATGATGTGTTTTCGCCTAAGGGGGCACATAAATTGCCTATGGTCATTATTGTACATGGAGGTGGATGGTCTGCCAACAACGAAGATATTATGAGGGGTTTGGCAAGGGAATTGGCAAAAGACGATCGATATGTTGTTTTTAGTATTGATTACCGCTGGATAAATAATTTGGATGGGGATACCGAGCCCAATTCAATGCACCAACTGATTGAAGATGTGTTCGGGGCAATTGTACATATACAGGAGCATGCTACCAAATATGGCGGGGACCCCGATCGCATTGCAGTAACGGGAGATAGTGCGGGAGGACATTTGTCGGCCTCAGCGGCAGTATTATGTTCGTTGATCGGGGATGGTGGTTTTGGCATTGCCGATGGTGTCTATCAGTTTGCTCCAACTTATATTCCCAAGGGAAAAAGTATGGAAGAAGTCCGTTCACGGATTATGGGAGCAATAAAAGTAGCGGCGCCGAGTTATGGCCTTTTTAGTGCCTCGGATTTTAAACCATTTATTCGCCAGGAGGATCAAGGATATTTAGATGCCATATCTCCGGTTGCCCATGTTCCGAGCAGTGCCCATAGGGCCATACCACATTTTATGGTCAGAGGGACCGAGGATGGCTTGGTCACCAAGAACGTAGTGCAACCATACGTACAAGAATTAAAGGAGCAAGGGCAGACGGTTCAGAACATAGAGGTTAAAGGAGCCGGACACGCTTTTTTTGATTGGAAACCGGATGCACAGACCAGGAAAACTTTCGAGAGATACGGTGTCCCTTACGCTGCAAAAATGAAATCCTTTTTTGATTCTGTTTTTTATAAATGATGCAAAAAAGAAAAAATCATTGGGAAACCGTTTATCGGACAAAAAATCCGGATGAGGTCAGCTGGACCCAAGATATCCCAAAAACATCACTCGAATTGATACAGGCAATTAACTTGGACAAGAGCGCCAAAATAATTGATGTAGGCGGAGGAGATGGTAAGTTGGTCGATTTTTTGCTGAACGAAGGATTTGAAAATATAACGGTTCTTGATATTTCGGGCAAAGCCATTGAAAGAGCTCAATCGAGGTTGGGAGACAAAGCTCGAAAAGTAACATGGGTCGAGTGTGATATCACTGATTTTCACCCCGAAGAAAGGTATGATGTTTGGCACGATAGGGCGGCATTTCATTTTTTGACAGAGGAAGATCAGATTCAGGCTTACGTGAATTTGGCAGAAAAATCTGTTTTGGACTATTTGATTCTAGGCACGTTCTCCGAGAACGGGCCCAAAAAATGCAGTGGCTTGGATATTAAGCAATATAATGAAGTTCAAATGGCAGAAACGTTTCAAAACTTCACAAAAATCAGTTGCCGAACACTTGACCATATCACACCTTTCGGCACCAAACAGAATTTTACTTTTTGTAGCTTTAAACGAATGGGTGGCTAATACTTTACGCTTGTTTTTTTCCGTGAACCAAGTTGGAAATTAAAAAAGCCACCAAACTGGGCAGAACCCAACCTAATTGATAATCGTTAAAAGGTATCCAAGTGGTATAATGGGATATATGATCGCCCAGTCCAACACTTCCCAAAAAATCGGGAATACTGAACAGAACAGTTACACTCACCACTCTTTTGAACACTTTGGAAGAGCTCCATTGTTCCGGAATCACGTTCAATAGAATCAATACAATAGTGATGGGATAAATAAACATAAGTGCAGGAACCGCTACGGCAATAATATGGCCTACATTAAATTGCCCCACCATTACCCCTAGAAAACAACTTATAAGTGCAGTGACCCGATATGCTAAAATGGAATTTTTGAACCTACCTTTTATAAAATCTGCCGTACCCGTTACAATGCCCACGGCTGTAGTAAAACAGGCAAAGCTTACCAATACACTTAGGAAAAAGTTGGCTTTTTGACCTAGAGTTTCGGTGCTAATGCCTCGTAAAAGTGCGGTTCTGGAAATTTCGTCATCAAAAGACCCTCCAAACAATGCGCCGGTTAAAATTAGTCCTCCATAAACCAAAAGCAACCCAATGCCCGCCCAAAGTCCCGCTTTTGCAATAAGAGTTTTCTTTTCTTGGAACGAGGCTGTTTTTTCCTTTATGTTAACGGAAATGATGATTACGGCCCCAACGACCACCGCTCCAATGGCATCAAAGGTTTGATAGCCCTCCAAAATCCCGGAACTAAAAGGGCGTTCCATCTCGGAAGTTACAAAGTCAAAATCCAGGGAAAAAATCGTTGTGGCAATTATCGCGATCAGTATAATAAGAATGCCCGGGGTCAATAATTTACCCAAAAGGTCCATTATTTTGGAGCGATTTATGGCAAAAATAAATACCAAAATAAAATAGATCAAACTGGTCAGTAGCGATGACGAGTCCAAAAATGGTTGAATGGCCATTTCGTGGGTCACCGAAGCTGTTCTTGGTGAAGGCAGAGAAATGGCGATGCCATAAATTATGTAGCAGTATATGGCACTGAACATGGGCGACACCTTTTTGGCAAAATCGAACAAGGTTCCCTGGAGTTTGGCATGTGCCATTATTCCTAAAATAGGGATGAGAACACCCGAAATACAGAAACCTAGGGTGACTAGCCACCATAAATTCCCTGATTTGTATCCTAAAAGCGGTGGCAAAACCAAATTTCCTGCACCAAAATAGTGGGAAAACAGAGCAAATGCAGTTACAGTTAACGTTTTTTTATTCTGGCGGTGTTGATAATTTGTTTTCAATATAGTATCTTTCAAAAGCGTTTTTTGGCGGAAAAAGATGTCTTTTAGTCGATTTTTTGGTATTTCATCGAAAAAAATGTTTTAGCAGTGTATTGATAAAATAAAAAGTTATCAACATCCGTTCCTGTAAAAAGAGTAACCTCTAAATTATATTCATATAACAAAAAATTACAAGTAACCAATTTAAGCATTTTTCGAAGCCCCATTTCGTCAACCATTGCTTTTCTTCAAACAAACCAGCTTATGAAAACATCTACTATCCAGCATGGCAAAAAATTATCTTCTTTCTTTTGTAGTTTGTTCGGGCACCATTATGTGGTTTCCAAAAAAGTAACAGAGCACATTAAAGAGTACAAATGTGTTCATTGCCAAAAACAGGTTACAACGGATGTCAGCGGAAAACTATCTGCATTGACTCCTCAAATGCAAGAAATCAACAGTACATTGGAAGATATGTACAGAAAACGAAAAAGTAGGGTGGTGCACCAAGTGGCATAACCCTTTTTCTTTTTAAAAAAGGCCCAAATCTTATCCCGGAAACTTAAGTAATTACCTACTGCTACTGGTTACGTGCCCCAATACCATGTTGTAGGGAAATCTTGATTTTCGGGATTTTTTTATTTCTCAAAAGAATTCCAGCCCTGTGCCGTAATCGGAATTTTGGTTTCTGCTCTAGTGATCAAATGTATCCCTTCATTCTTTTCCGTCATGTGACCTATTACGGTTAAATTTGGGTTTCCTTTAATTTTTGGAAAATCAGCTTGATCAATGGTGAACAGCAATTCATAATCCTCCCCGCCACTCAGGGCAATCATGGTGCTATCCATTTTAAATTCTTCCGAAGCAGAAATAACCGTGGGGTCCAAAGGAATTTTATCCTCAAAAACATTGCATCCCAAATCACTGTGCTTGCACAAATGAAGAACCTCTGAAGATAGTCCATCGCTAATATCTATCATGGAAGTAGGTTTTACTTCCAATTTCGTGAGGAGTTCCACAATGTCCTTGCGGGCTTCAGGCTTTAGTTGTCGCTCCACGATGTAAGAGTAGGGTTCAAGATCTGGTTGGCTGTTCGGGTTTACCTTGAACACTTCCTTTTCCCTTTCAAGTACTTGTAGTCCTAGGTAGGCGCCACCAAGGTCTCCGGTCACTACCAATAAATCGTTTGGTTTGCCCCCTTTGCGGTAAACAATGTCATTTTCATTGGCAATGCCAATTGCGGTAACGCTTATTATCATTCCGCGTGTAGAAGATGTAGTATCGCCACCGACCAGATCAACATTGTACAATTTACAAGCAAGCGCAACCCCGGCATAAAACTCTTCCAGGGCTTCGAGGGGAAACCTGTTGGAAATGGCCAACGAAACCGTAACTTGTGTTGCCATGGCGTTCATGGCGTAGATATCGGATAGGTTTACCATCACAGATTTATAACCTAAATGTTTAAGGGGTACATAACTCAAATCAAAGTGAACTCCTTCCACCAACATATCGGTGGAAACCACTGTTTTTTTGCCATTGTAATCCATAACGGCGGCATCGTCCCCAACACCCTTAATGGTTGAAGATTGGGATAGTTCGAAATTTTTGGTAAGGTGTTCGATCAGGCCAAATTCACCCAATTTCTCCAGTGCAGTACGTTCTTGATTCTTGTCTTCTAGCATTTTGCAAAAATAATGAGGATAATCTAATAATTTGGTGTTGTTGGCGACATAATATTTTTTGGTCCAATTTGAGCAAAACATGTTGCTTAGTGCCTATAAGTTCAAGGTTGCTGGGCCATATGGCTCCATCGGTACTGTTTTCTATAAAGAACACCTATGGAATCATTCGTTATAATAATGTTAGCTGCTATGGTAAAACACTACTTATACAGTATATTTGTAAGCTATTTAGATTAAATTCAAGTAAGATGATTAAGGTTTCAGAATCAGCAAGGCATAAAGTGGTGTCGCTCATGACCGAAGAAGGTTTCAATGCGACCACAGATTATGTACGTGTTGGTGTAAAGAGCGGAGGATGCAGCGGATTGTCTTATGAGTTAAAGTTCGACAAGTCGGCTGCTGATACAGATAAGGTTTTTGAGGATAATAACGTAAGGATTATCGTGGATAAAAAAAGCTTTTTGTATCTCGTGGGCACCACATTGGAATATTCCGGAGGTTTAAACGGAAAGGGCTTTGTTTTCAATAATCCAAATGCCCAACGAACCTGTGGATGTGGAGAGAGTTTTTCACTATAAAATGAGTTAAAAGAGCTAAACATTAAAAAAGTAAAAGTATAGATGTACAGCTCTTTTGAAGACTTGGAAGTTTACAAAACAACAATAAAGTTTACTGGCCAAGTTTATGATTTATTGAAGAGAAGTCCTTTAAAAGAAGATTTTGCAATGGTTGACCAAGTACGAAGAGCTACCATTTCAATTTCAAACAACATTTCGGAAGGATTTGAAAGGGAAACGGATAAAGAGTTGATAAGGTTCCTTTATTTCTCCAAAGGTTCGGCCGGAGAAATCAGAAATCTTTTTAACTTAATGGAAGAGGTAGGATATTTTAAAGCTGAAGAATTGGTCGATTACAAAAAGCAGGTAATCAACATTTCAAAACAGCTTGCTAATTATATCAAGTACGTTAAAAAGCGAAGCAATCTTTGACTTTTTGACTTTTAACTGAGAGAATATATGGCTTATACAGAGGAAGAATTAAAAAAAGAACTGGAGACCAAGGAATACGAGTACGGTTTCTACACGGATATTGAATCGGACACCCTGCCCAAAGGGTTGAGCGAGGATATTGTAATAGCTATTTCCAAAAAGAAGGAGGAGCCCGAGTGGATGACGGAGTGGCGACTGGAAGCTTTTCGTGCATGGAAGGAAATGGAGGAGCCAGAATGGGCCAATGTGACCTACGAAAAACCCGATTTTCAAGATATCTCCTACTATTCGGCCCCTAACAAAAAACCCAAGTACAATAGCCTGGATGAGGTAGATCCAGAATTGTTGGAGACTTTTAAAAAGTTGGGAATATCCGTGGACGAACAGAAAAAGTTGGCCGGGGTAGCGGTGGATATTGTGATGGATTCCGTTTCTGTGGCCACAACCTTCAAAAAAACCCTGGCGGAAAAAGGAATAATTTTTTGTTCCATTTCAGAAGCTATCCAGGAACATCCTGAATTGGTGAAGAAATACTTGGGAACTGTAGTGCCCAAAAAAGATAATTTTTATGCAGCGTTGAACTCCGCCGTATTCTCCGATGGGTCATTCTGTTATATCCCAAAAGGAGTAAGATGTCCCATGGAGCTTTCCACTTATTTCCGTATCAACCAAGCGGGAACAGGACAGTTCGAAAGAACCTTGGTGGTGGCGGATGAAGGCAGCTATGTAAGCTATTTGGAAGGCTGTACCGCACCTTCCCGCGACGAGAACCAACTGCACGCTGCGGTTGTAGAGCTTATCGCCTTGGACGATGCCGAGATCAAATATTCTACCGTACAAAATTGGTACCCGGGCAATAGTGAAGGTAAAGGAGGGGTGTTCAATTTTGTGACCAAGCGAGGGATCTGTGAAAAAAATGCCAAGATTTCCTGGACACAAGTGGAAACAGGATCGGCCGTAACTTGGAAATACCCATCATGTGTATTAAAAGGAGACAACTCAATAGGTGAGTTCTATTCCATTGCCGTGACCAATAATTTTCAGCAAGCGGACACCGGGACCAAAATGATACACTTGGGAAAAAACACCAAGAGTACAATAATTTCCAAAGGAATATCCGCTGGACAATCACAAAATAGTTACCGAGGCCTGGTTCAAGTAAACAGCAGGGCCGAAAACGCCAGAAACTTTTCGCAATGTGATTCCCTGTTGATGGGCAACCGTTGTGGAGCGCACACATTCCCCTACATCGAGGCCAAAAACAAATCGGCACAGATAGAGCACGAGGCTACCACCAGTAAAATTGGAGAGGACCAAATTTTCTATTGTAACCAAAGGGGGATCGATACCGAAAAGGCCATTGCCTTGATCGTGAACGGATTTAGTAAGGAAGTGTTGAACAAACTTCCAATGGAATTTGCAGTAGAAGCACAAAAACTATTGGAAATTAGTTTGGAAGGATCAGTAGGATAGCTTCGGTTGAGCTCAGCTACCCAATTCGATTTGTGGTAGAGTTAAGTCGAAATCACAATTAATAAGATAGGATACAATTATAGAAGATGCTAGAAATCAAAAATTTACACGCAAGCGTAGACGATAAAGAAATCCTTAAGGGAATCGACCTAAAGGTGAACGCAGGAGAGGTGCACGCCATTATGGGCCCCAATGGTTCAGGTAAAAGTACTTTGGCCGAAGTAATTGCAGGCCAGGAAGAATTTGAAGTGGGAGAAGGAAACATTCTCTTGGAAGGAGAGGATTTGGAAGAACTTTCACCAGAAGAAAGAGCTCACAAAGGAGTGTTCTTGTCCTTTCAATACCCAGTTGAGATTCCTGGAGTGTCGGTGACCAACTTTATGAAGACCGCAATAAACGAATCCAGAAAAGCACAAGGATTGGAAGACATGCCGGCAAATGAAATGCTCAAAAAGATTCGTGAGAAGTCCGAAATGTTGGAAATTGACAGAAAATTTCTTTCACGCTCTTTGAACGAAGGCTTTTCTGGTGGTGAAAAGAAACGGAACGAGATTTTTCAAATGGCAATGATGGAACCCAAATTGGCTATTCTTGATGAGACCGATTCCGGATTGGATATCGATGCACTCCGTATCGTGGCCAATGGCGTAAACAAATTGCGCAGCAAGGACAATGCCATTATTGTGATAACGCACTACCAAAGATTGTTGGATTACATTGTGCCGGATTTTGTACATGTATTGTACAATGGTAAAATCGTAAAATCCGGGACCAAGGAACTAGCTTTGGAACTGGAAGAAAAAGGGTACGATTGGTTGAAAGAAGATGCTGTAGTTTAGGAGTTTCAAGTTTAATGTTGTCCCGATCTAATGGCTACCGTAAAAAAGTTTGAAGATTTAGAGATTTGGCAGGAAGCCAGAAAGCTATCCAAGGACATCATCCGTATTGCAAAAGAAACCGATTTGAAGAATCATTTTAGACTAAGAGATCAGATAAAGGCATCTTCGGGTTCTGTAATGGACAATATTGCCGAGGGCTTTGAAAGGGATGGTAACTTGGAATTCAGACAATTTCTTTCAATTGCAAAAGGATCTGCGGGAGAATCAAGATCACAATTGTACCGGGTTTTTGATAACAATTATATCACCATTGATGAATTGCAAAAGCTGACTTCTGAGTATGAAGTCCTTAGCCGGAAAATTGCAAACTTCATCAACTATTTAAATAAAAAGGATTTTAAAGGAGTAAAGTTTAAGGAGAATCAGCGAGGAACCTAAAACTTGAAACCCTTAACCTGAAACATTAAAAAAATGGATTTAAAGGAAAAATTAGTCTCCTCATTTTTGGCTTTTGAAGATGGTATGGATTTAGACCATCCCGTACACGAAGAAAGGTCCAGGGCCATAAAAAATTTTGAGAGCAAAGGGTTTCCGTCCAAAAAAGACGAAGCCTGGAAATATACATCCCTTAAAAGTTTGGAAAAGATAGATTTCAGCATCTTTCCAAAACACGAGACCTCGTTGGAGTACAAGGATGTCAAAAAATATTTCCTACACGAGATAGACACATACAAAATTGTATTTGTAGATGGAGTCTACAGTTCTTACCTATCTGAAACCACACACGATGGAGTAGATGTATGTTTGATGAGCTCGGCCTTTAGCAAGCCCATGTTCCAGCAAGTGATCGAAGTATATTTCAACAAAGCGGCATCAAAAGATGAAACGCTGACCTCGTTGAACACAGCTTTCAGTAAAGAAGGAGCCTATATCTACATCCCAAAGAACAAAATGCCCAAAAAACCCATCCAGATACTGCATTTGGCAACGGGTAACGAAGCGGCCCTGATGTTGCAGCCGCGTAACTTGATCGTGGCAGAAGACAACGCTGAGGTCCAGATTATAGAGCGCCACCAGAGTTTGACGGGGAACGAAGTTTTTACCAACTCCGTGACCGAGATTTTTGCGGGCAAGGACGCTATTGTTGACTACTACAAGGTACAGAACGATGCATCTACAGCCTCCTTGGTGGACAACACCTATATTTCACAAAAGGATAGCAGCGTAGTGCGCGTACACACTTTTTCTTTGGGCGGTAAACTTATCCGTAACAACCTGAACTTTTATCAGAACGGGGAACGTATCGACTCTACCTTGAAAGGCGTAACCATTTTGGGAGATAAGCAGCATGTGGACCACCACACCTTGGTGCACCACGCACAACCTAATTGTGAGAGCCATCAGGATTATAAAGGCATTTTTGGCGATAGTTCCACCGGGGTCTTCAATGGTAAGATCATTGTGGACAAGATTGCACAGAAAACGGATGCCTTTCAGCAGAACAACAATATATTGTTGAGCGATAAGTCTACTATCAATTCGAAGCCCCAATTGGAGATTTTTGCGGACGATGTAAAATGTTCGCACGGATGTACCATTGGTCAGTTGGATGATGAGGCCCTTTTTTACCTAAGATCAAGGGGAATACCAAAGAAAGAGGCCAAGGCTTTAATGATGTACGCTTTTGCAAACAACGTATTGGAAAGCGTTCGCATTCCCGAGCTTAAGGCACGTATCAATAAGATCATCGCCGATAAATTGGGTGTACGAATGGGATTTGACCTCTAAAAAAAGGATTTTCACCGTTACATTACCATGATAGAGACCACTTTGGACATACAGACCATTAGAAAGGATTTTCCCATCCTCCAAAGAGAGGTCAATGGTAAGCCTTTGGTATACTTGGACAATGCAGCTACCTCGCAGACGCCACAGCAGGTGATTGACACCATTGTCGATTATTATCAAAACTATAATGCCAATATCCATCGTGGGGTGCATACCTTGTCGCAAGAAGCCACTGACGCCTACGAGGCTGCCCGTCACAAAATCCAGAAGCATTTCAATATTGCAAAAGCACACGAGATAATTTTTACTTCGGGAACCACGCAAAGCATCAATTTGGTGGCAACCGGGTTCACTTCCTTTTTAAAAGAAGGAGATGAGATTTTAGTGTCTGCCATGGAGCACCATTCCAATATTGTTCCCTGGCAAATGCTGTGTGAACGCACGGGAGCACTTCTTAAAGTGATTCCAATGAATCTGAATGGGGAATTGGTCATGGAGGAATACCATAACCTATTGTCCGATAAGACAAAGTTGGTCTTCTGCAACCACGTGTCCAATGCATTGGGAACCGTTAACCCAATTGAAAAAATTATTGATGCCGCACACAAGGTAGGGGCAGCAGTCTTGATAGATGGAGCACAGGCAGCCCCACATATTAAAGCTGATCTGCAAGCTTTGGATGTGGATTTTTATACCGTTTCCGCACACAAAATGTGCGGACCAACGGGTGTTGGAATGCTATATGGAAAAGAGGCATGGCTCAAGAAATTGCCTCCTTACCAAGGCGGAGGCGAAATGATCGCGGAGGTGACCTTTGAAAAGACCACCTATGCCGACCTGCCCCATAAATTTGAAGCCGGAACACCCAACATTTGCGGTGGAATCGCTTTTGGAGCAGCTTTGGACTATATGAATAGTATTGGTTTTGATGCCATTGCCCAATATGAAGATGAATTGTTGCAATATGCTACGGAGCAATTGCTCACGATCGAAGGCCTCAAGATTTACGGAACTGCAGTACATAAAACTTCGGTGATATCCTTTAATATTGAGGGAATCCATCCCTACGATATCGGTACCATTGTGGACAAACTGGGGATAGCCGTTAGAACCGGTCACCATTGTGCACAGCCCATCATGGATTTTTACCAAATTCCGGGAACTGTACGGGCCAGTTTTAGCTTTTACAACACCAAGGAAGAAGTGGATAAGCTGGTAGAAGGTATAAAACGAGCCAAAAACATGTTGCTTTAGGCAAAGCGTTATCTTTATCTTAAACACTTGAATCGCAGCATAGCGAGTTGTATTTTTGAACAAAACCATTGCATGACCATAAAAGAGATACAGGAAGAGATAATAGACGAGTTTTCCATGTTCGACGACTGGATGCAGCGCTACGAATACATGATCGAGCTCGGTAAATCACTTCCGTTAATAGAAGAAAAATATAAAACCGACGACAACATCATAAAAGGTTGTCAGAGCAAAGTGTGGGTACACGCCGAACTGGATGGAGACAAGTTGGTTTTTACAGCAGATAGCGATGCCATTATCACCAAAGGCATTATTGCCATTTTGATCAGGGCGTTCAGCAACCAAAAACCACAGGACATTATTGATGCCGATACCGAGTTCATTGATGAAATTGGACTAAAAGAACATTTGTCCCCCACCCGCGCCAACGGATTGGTAAGTATGATCAAGCAATTGAAACTGTATGCAGTTGCCTATCAAACACAGTTAAAATAACACAGAATGAGTGAAGAATCTACCATGGATACACAAGAATTGGGCGAAAAAATCGTAAAGGTGCTCAAGACCATTTATGATCCGGAAATCCCTGTGGATATTTACGAGTTGGGACTGATTTACGATGTATTTGTGAACGAAGAATACGAAGTTAAGATCTTGATGACCCTGACATCCCCTAACTGTCCCGTGGCGGAAACTTTGCCCGTGGAGGTAGAAGAAAAGGTAAAGTCCATTGACGTTTTGAAGGATGTGGAAGTGGAGATCACTTTTGACCCACCATGGACCCAGGAACTGATGAGCGAAGAAGCCAAATTGGAACTCGGGCTCCTGTAAAATACACAGCCAAACCCAAATGCAGATGACCACAAGACAAATTGATAGGATTATTGAGATGGCTTGGGAGGATAGAACCCCTTTCGAAGCCATAGAATACCAATTTGACCTCAAGGAAAACGATGTAAGGGAAATAATGCGCAGCAACCTTAAACGTTCGTCTTTTGAGTTGTGGAGAAAGCGGGTAAAAGGAAGAAAGACCAAGCACCAGAAAACATCTCCTGCCAATCGGTTTCGTTCACAGAATCAAAAGCTCTAATGCAGCATTTTTTGTTTTCTTAGAAATGTCCACTGGTCGGTATATAGGTCTAACTACTGAAATCTAACATCTGATGTCTGAAGAAATTGTAAATAGAGTAGCCCAAAGCAAGTTGATCACTTTCAACTTGGAGGATTATTATCCAAAGGGAGAGCGAAAGGTGTTGGATATTAAGGATTGGCTGTACGAAGGCTTTATTTTACGTGAAAAGGAGTTCCGTGCACACGTTGATGAACATGATTGGACAGCCTATCAAGATGCCTATGTGGCGCTTCAATGTTCCTCGGATGCCATAGTGCCCGGTTGGGCCTTTATGCTGATTGCCTCCAAACTACAGCCCTATGCCAAAAAGGTGATTCATGGAAGTTTGGAATACTTGGAAACCGCTTTATATCAAAACATATTGGAGCAATTGGACGTTTCTGAGTTTACCGACAAACCCGTGATTATAAAAGGATGTTCCAATAAACCCGTCCCAGAAAACGCCTACCTTATGGCCGTGACCAAAATTCAGGAAGTGGCCAAAAGTGTAATGTACGGCGAAGCCTGTAGCTCGGTGCCCTTGTTTAAAAGAAAGAAATAGATTTCAATTGGCAGTAGTCCAGCGGGCAGTAGGCAGTATACTGCTGACACCAATTTCACGAATTATCACCAATAGGACTCTTTGTCAATTCGAACGTCGTGAAGCACCTTTTTTATCTATTAAATAAGCCTGTCATTGTCATTTCGAGCTGTCAGCCTGAGCGCTGGTCATTGAGCTAAGTCGAAATGGGTTGAGGGGGCAGGGAGAAACCTTGACAGGAACCAAGAGCCAGGAATCAAGATTTAAGAGGACATTTCTTTTGAACTTGAGACTTGAACTTGCACTTAAGCAAGAGATTTCTCAATCGTCAAGAATTATTTCGGAACTCATGTCGAAATGACCCTCGATGATGTCCTTTTGGACAAAGTGAGGCACCCCGTCACCCTGAACTTGTTTCAGGGTCCCATCCAATAGACATGGATTCCGTATCTAGTGCGGAATGACACTTTGAATCTTGCCTGTCATTTCGAACCGAATGAAATGAGTGTGAGAAATCTGAACCGTTGCATTCTGTGTTTTAAGATTTCTCCATCGTCACTTCGTTCCTCATGTCGAAATAACTTCTTATCGTCACACTGAACTTGTTTCAGCGTCTCACTCAGATGGGATTCCGTGTCAAGCACGGAATGACGGCTCAGTATCCAGAGTAGAATACCAACTTGGGTCGCTGAGCGCTGGTCATTGAGCAAAGTCGAAATGAGTCGAGGGGGCAGGGAGAAATCTTTTTATCCAGTAATCGGACATCAGAAGTCTGAGCTCTGATTTCGGACATCTGTCCTCTGAAATCTCAAATCTCATCATCTCAAAAACAAAAACCGCCGATAGCTCTGTGGCTACCGACGGTATCTTTTATGTAAGTTTTTTGTTTCCCTTTGGGTTATGGACAGTTGATGATACCGGAATCACCATCAAAAGTCCAGTTCCATGTGTCTATCAGGGCTTGCCTGGCCTGTGCCCCCGTGGAACCGAGGCAATATTGGAGGCCCGCTGTACCGATTGTCAGATTGCTGCTCAAAAATGGCTGCTGGGACCATCCGATCAAAGTAGCACTATAATTTTGTATGGACATCCCTGAATTGCTAAACATATCAAATGCCGTGTTAAGATTGGACATATCCCAACCGCCAAGATCCTGGTCAAAGGAGGTGGCGTTCAAAAACATACTATGTCTGCTTCCCACATTTGCGGTGTTCCATCCCCCGATATCTTGATTAAAGGAAGTAGCATTTCTAAACATAGCAAACATAGAACCCACATTTGAGGTGTTCCATCCCCCAATGTCTTGATTAAAAGAAGTGGCTCCATCAAACATTTCGGACATATGGTTCACGCTTATCGTGTTCCAACCCCCAATATCTTGATTAAAGGAAATGGCATCCCAAAACATGCCTTCCATGTTAGTCACTTTCGACGTAATCCAACCCCCAATGTCCTGATTGAAGGATAATGCATATGCAAACATCGATTGCATATCGGTCACATTTGAAGTGTTCCACCCTCCGATGTCTTGGTTAAATGAATTTGCTTCAAAAAACATACCTGACATATCTGTCACATCCGAGGTGTCCCAGTCCGAGAGGTTCTGGTTAAAGGAAGTTGCACCTGAGAAAGCACTTGACATATCTGTCACATTGGATGTATCCCAACCCCCAATATCACCGTTGAATTGATCGCAATTTCTGAACATTCTTCTCATCGACCCCACGTTGGAGAGATCGGGCACGTCGGTGGCGGTATATTCGGCAAGGTTTTCACATCCATAAAAAGCGGATTCCATGCTCTGCCACTGGATGGCGCCCCACTGCTGTATGCCCACCAGTTTTTCGGGAGTGGAACTGTTGTCCATTCTTATAAAGGGAAAATCGCCCTGTATGGCCACGGTATAGGTGCCGGGTTCTGGATACTCGTGCAAGAACGAAAGTTCCCCATTGGTCAGCACCACCTGTTCGACGGTACCATCCCCCCAATCAACGGTAAAGTCATAGGACATGGCATCGCTCACACCTATGACAACAAGATCGTTAGGCTGTGCAGCGACCCACTTGGTCACAAAGGTGGAGGGGTCCTCGGCGGAGGTGATGTCCTCCACGATCACGGTCACAAAGATTTCGAGCTCGTTAAGGCCATCGCTGGCGACCACGGTGATGTTGTGCACGGTCTTGGCCTCATGGTCGAGGTTGGTGCCCTCGATAAGGCTGAGCTCCCCATCGGCGTTGATCTCGAAAAGGTCGCTATCCTCCACTTGGTAGGCAATGGCGTTCCCCTCGGGGTCCTCGGCGGTGATCACGCCTATGGTCTGGTCATCGGCAATGGTCTCCGCCACGGAGAACTCGTACTCCACCGCTCCGGTAGGGGCCATATCCTCGGTAACGTTGATGGTGACCTCGGCGGTGTCCATGCCCCCCTTGCCGTCGCTCACCTGCACGGTGATAACATGCTGTGCCTGTTCCGCAAAGTCCAGGGTGGTGCCGGCCGTAAGGCTCAAAACACCCTCGGGGGTGATCTCAAAGCGGTCGTTGTCGTTCTCGGTGATGGAGAAGCTCAGCTCGTCCTGGTCCTGGTCCGTGGCCGTTACGGTGCCTATCTCGGCGGTGTCGGCGATGCTCTCGACCACCTCAAAGGCCTGGTCAGCGATTACCGGGGGGGTGTTGGTAGGATCGGGCTCGGTCACGGTGAAGGTCTTGGTGCTGGTGGCGGTCTTCCCGCCCACGGTAACGCTGATCTTTCCTGATGTGGCGCCCTGTGGCACGGTGATGGTCAGTTTGGTTGCCGTAGGGGTTCCGCTTATGGTCGCCGTGGCGCTTCCCAGCTTCACGGTGTTGGCAGCGGCGGTGGCGGCGAAGTTGGTACCGTTGACGGTGACCAAGGTGCCCACCGGGCCCTGTTCGGGGGTAAAGCTTGTTACGGTGGGGCCGGTCGGCGTGCTTGGCCCATCGTCCTTGGAGCAGGACCATAGGGCGGCCACTGCAAGGAGCGAAAGGGCTAAATTTTTAAAGTTCATAGTCTTTGTTTTTTAAGATGAAAGGTACAAGGTGCCGATTTTCGGGAAGAGTTCGGTGCACGATCTGACGGATGCCCCGTTTGGGTTGACGGATGTTCTTTTTTGAAGAGGTCAGAGGTCTGTTCTTGTCATTTCGAACTGTCACCCTGAGCGCTGGTCATTGAGCGAAGTCGAAATAGGTCGAGGGGGTAGGGAGAAATCTTAATTCTCCCATAAAAGCAAAAACCGCCGATAATCCTTTGGTCATCGGCGGCATCTTTGATGTATATTGTTTGCTTGTAAATTTATGGACAGTTCGCGAGTCCTACATCTCCCACGAAATCCCATCCAATGCTTTCTAAAATATCCTTAGCTTCAATAGCGTCTTGTCCACAATATTGCAGGCCATTGGCTCCAACGGTTACATTGGGTTGTAGGTCTGCTTGCTGACTGGACCATCCAATCAAGGTGGCATTGTAATTCACCTGTGACATTCCTGAGTTGTTTAACATAAACTCTGCATGGGTAAGACTTTCAATGTTCCAAACGCCCAAGTCTTTGTTAAATTTCTCTGCATTGTTGAACATATTGTTCATGTGCGTTACCTTACTGGTGTCCCAATTTCCAATAAACCGGTCAAACTTGATAGCACCTTGGAACATCTTTGTCATACGCTCTACGTTGCCAGTCTTCCAATCCCCGAGGGGTCCAGCAAATGAAGTGGCATCTTGAAACATAGCGGTCATATCAGTGATTTCACTCACGTCCCATCCACCAATATTACCATCTTCCAATTCAAAGCATTCGGTAAACATATAAGCCAGACTGGTAACTTGGGAAGTGTTCGGTATATCTTCTGAAGAGATTTTCAGGTTCTCACAGCCGAAGAAAGCATTTTCCATACTTTGCCAAATAATTTCTCCCCATTGGTCTACGCTTTGTAGTTTTATGGCACTGCCGTTGTCGTCCATTCGAATCGCTGGAAAATTACCTTGAATAACTATTTGATAGATTCCCTGTGTATCATATAAGTGGTCGATTGAGGATAAATCGGAGCCAGATACCAGTTCTATGGTGCCGTCGCCCCAATTAATGGTAAAGTTATATTCCAAGATATTATTCAATCCAATTTGAATAGTATCCCCGTCAGAATCCGTTAACCAAGTGGTAACAAAGGTTGAGGGATCTTCTATAGTGATGATGTCTTCCACATTAATAGTTACGGAAATCTCCAATTCGTTGAAGCCATCACTGGCGACTACGGTGATGTTGTGCTGCGTATCGTTCTCGTAGTCCAAGTTTTTACCCTCTGCCAAGGTCAATTGTCCATCAGCATCAATTTCAAAAAGGTCATTTTCGTTTTCAGAAATGGAGTATGTGATGGTTTGTTCTTCTGGATCTTCTACATCAATCGTTGCGATTTCATCTGTATCGGAAATAATTTCTTCTACCGCTACCTCGTAAGCTGTTTCGCCAATAGGTGCTTGATCCTTTGTAATACTGATGGTAATCTCAGCTTCGGCAACACCTCCTTTTCCATCACTTACCTGTACGGTTATGGTATGGGAATCAACGGTATCAAAATCAAGTTTTTTGCCCTCAGCCAAACTGAGCAGTCCAGTATTCTGGTCAATAACGAAGAGGTCATTGTCATTTGTTGCAATTACGAAGATAAGGTTGTCTTGGTCATCATCGTTGGCAACTACTTCACCAATTTCTTGAACGCTTTCCAGTATCTCAAAGGCCTGGTCAGCGATTACCGGGGGATTATTGGTAGGATCGGAATCTGTCACGGTGAAGGTCTTGGTGCTGGTGTCGGTCTTCCCGCCCACGGTAACGCTGATCTTTCCTGATGTGGCGCCCTGTGGCACGGTGATGGTCAGTTTGGTTGCCGTGGGCGTACCGCTTATGGTCGCCGTGGCGCTTCCCAGCTTCACGGTGTTGGCAGCGGCGGTGGTGGCGAAGTTGGTCCCGTTGACGGTGACCAGGGTGCCCACCGGGCCCTGTTCGGGGGTAAAGCTTGTTACGGTGGGGCCGTTCGGCGTGCTCGGCCCATCGTCCTTGGAGCAGGACCATAGGACGCCAATTGTAAAAAGTGATAATACTAGATTCCTAATTTTCATAACAATGGATTTATGGGATTATTAGAGGTGCAAGATGCGGTATTTTGGGTTTACAAAAGGGTTCGATCTAACGGATGCCCCTTCTGATCTGACGGATGTTCTTTTTTAAAGAGGTCAGAGATCTGTTCTTGTCATCTCGAACTGTCACCCTGAGCGCTGGTCATTGAGCGAAGTCGAAATAGGTCGAGGGGGTAGGGAGAAATCTTAATTCTCCCATAAAAACAAAAACCGCCAATAGCCCTTAAGCCATCGACGGTATTGTATTTGTAATGACAAACCTGCTTTAGTTACAGTCTACTTGATATCCTAGATTCCCAACAAACTGCCAACTATTATTGGTGAACAGATTGTCTAAGGCCCAAGAAGCATCCATGCCGCAGTAAGTTAGGTTATCCACGCCTATCCAAATATCCTTAGGACCATTGTTCTGCTCCACAAAATTGTTCCACCCTATAAACGTGCTGCTCAGGTTTTCCGGGGACATTCCCGATAAGTCCAACATGTTTAATGCACCCTGTAAGTTGGAAATATCCCAACTCCCAATGTCCTGGTTAAAGGCTTCAGCATAAAAAAACATACCTGTCATATCGGTCACCTTGGAGGTGTTCCAATTCCCTATGTTTTGGTTGAATGAAGATGCTTCAGAAAACATGAAAGACATATTTGTTACGTTCGAGGTGTTCCACCCCCCGATGTCACCGTTAAATTCAAAGCACACAAAGAACATCTCTCTCATCGACTCCACGTTGGAGAGATCTGGCACATCGGTGGCGGTATATTCAGTCAGGTTCTCGCATCCCTCAAAAGCGGATTCCATGCTCTGCCACTGGATGCTGCCCCACTGCTGTATGCCCACCAGTTTGTCGGCCGTGGCTGCACCGCTCGACATGTCGATTGCGGGGAACACTCCTTCTATGGCAATGGTGTAGGTTCCCGCCTCATCATAGGCATGGAAGAATACCGACTCATTGGTGAAGGAAACATTTTCTATTGTACCATCGCCCCAGTTTATGGTAAAGTCATATTCCGTGTTTTGCTGAACGCCTATGATTATGGACTCGAAGGCCTGCTCGGTGACCCACTTGGTCACAAAGGTGGAGGGGTCCTCGGCGGAGGTGATGTCCTCCACGATCACGGTCACAAAGATTTCGAGCTCGTTAAGGCCATCGCTGGCGACCACGGTGATGTTGTGCACGGTCTTGGCCTCATGGTCGAGGTTGGTGCCCTCGATAAGGCTGAGCTCCCCATCGGCGTTGATCTCGAAAAGGTCGCTATCCTCCACTTGGTAGGCAATGGCGTTCCCCTCGGGGTCCTCGGCGGTGATCACGCCTATGGTCTGGTCATCGGCAATGGTCTCCGCCACGGAGAACTCGTACTCCACCGCTCCGGTAGGGGCCATATCCTCGGTAACGTTGATGGTGACCTTGGCGGTGGCCGTGCCTCCCATGCCGTCGCTCACCTGCACGGTGATCACGTGCTCGGCCTGTTCCGCAAAGTCCAGGGTGGTGCCGGCAGTAAGGCTCAAAACACCCTCGGGGGTGATCTCAAAGCGGTCGTTGTCGTTCTCGGTGATGGAGAAGGTCAGTTCGTCCTGGTCCTGGTCCGTGGCCGATACGGTCCCTATTCCTTCCGTGTCGGCGATGCTCTCGACCACCTCAAAGGCCTGGTCAGCGATTACCGGGGGATTATTGGTAGGATCGGGCTCGGTCACGGTGAAGGTCTTGGTGCTGGTGTCGGTCTTCCCGCCCACGGTAACGCTGATCTTTCCTGATGTGGCGCCCTGTGGCACGGTGATGGCCAGTTTGGTCGCCGTGGGCGTACCGCTTATGGTCGCCGTGGCGCTTCCCAGCTTCACGGTGTTGGCAGCGGCGGTGGCGGCGAAGTTGGTCCCGTTGACGGTGACCAGGGTGCCCACCGGGCCCTGTTCGGGGGTAAAGCTTGTTACGGTGGGGCCGGTCGGCGTGCTTGGCCCATCGTCCTTGGAGCAGGACCAAAGGGCGGCCACTGCAAGGAGCGAAAGGGCTAAATTTTTAAAGTTCATAGTCTTTGTTTTTTAAGATGAAAGGTACAAGGTGCCGATTTTTGGGAAGAGTTCGGTGCACGATCTGACGGATGCCCCCTTTGGGTTGACGGATGTTCTTTTTTGAAGAGGTCAGAGGTCTGTTCTTGTCATTTCGAACTGTCACCCTGAGTACCGCGCAGTCGAAAAAGCAGTGAGATTTTTGTAAATGAAATAGGATGAAGCTGTTTTCGACAATGCATTGTGCACTGCTGATTGTCTCGACAGGAATTGTACCGATTATCATTATTGACTTTATCAGCTCTGAATTCTCAATTCTGACAGCTTGTATCTAAAAATCTAATGTCGGGTGAATGATTTCTGTATTGATAATACTTTAGAAAGTGACTTTTCTTATTTTTGCGGGTCTTAACACTAAACTCCATACTATGAAAAAACTGTTTTTTACAGCTATGTCCCTTTTTGTATTTGTGTCTGCTTCGGCACAGACAGCTGAGGAACTAAAATCAGAAATTGCCCCAAAAAAAGATTCCATTGCAGCTATTCAGGCAAGGGTGGATGCCCTTCAAGCAAAACTGGATGCTCTTCCCGGATGGAAAATCGGTGCTTTTGGAACTATTGGTGGAAGCATTTCCGAATTTAATAATTGGTTTGCCCAGGGCATACCAAATAACTCTGCCGGAAATATAGGTTTTACCGTTAATGCATTTGCCAACCTTCAAGAAGAAAAATTCTTTTGGCGTAATGCGGCCAACATAAATCTTGCTTGGGTAAAGTTGGATGATAAGGACGATCCTACGGACGACGATAGCTTCCGACAGGCTACAGATGTTTTTAATATATCATCGTTGTACGGTAGAAAACTGAGTGAGAAGTTTGCTATCTCTGCCCTGGCGGAATACCGAACTACCATTCTGAGTAATTTTAACGATCCGGGTTATCTAGACCTTGGTGTGGGTGCTACCTGGACACCGATACCGGATTTGATCGTGGTGATGCATCCGCTCAACTACAACTTTGTATTCAGTAGTGAGGACACTATTTTCGAATCCTCCATGGGTGCCAAGATAGTTGCAGATTATACCAAACAGATTGGAGCAGTTAGTTTTAAGAGCAACCTTTCCATGTTCCAAAGTTACAAGAGCGGTGATTACAGTAACTGGACCTGGACGAACTCTTTTAGCTATACATTATGGAAAATGATCGGGGTTGGTTTTGATTTTGGTTTGAGAAACAACAAGCAAGAAACCTTGAACTATGTCCTGAACAATGCCCCAACTCCGGATCCCACAGCAACTTTTGAAAGCATAGACAACGAACTGCAATCGTATTGGACTTTAGGATTGAGCTATAAATTTTAATGGCATTGGAATATACAAACAAAAAAAGCCCTCTTTACCGAGGGCTTTTTTGTGGGGTGAAAAAATATTTTTCCATGTTCTTAAGACCAAGGTCTAAGTAGGTTAAGATCCATAAGATCTGTGCATGACACTAAAATGACTTAAAAACATGGTGAAAGTATACCGCCGGTGGTCAGTTTCTAAATTTTTGTTGTGTAGGGCACTGAAATTGTGGTGAACCTGCCTCACCTATGTAGTTTATCGAAAAAACGGGCCGAACGTCCGTTTGCCCTAAAACTCATCCAAATGCTCCGGGTACAAAAAGTTGTTGTACGGAAAGCGGGTCACATGGATATCCCTTACGGCATGGTACACCCGTTTTCTGAATTCGTCCATGTTCTCCTTGTTAAGTGCAGAAATAAACAGAACCTTGTCGCCCAATTTGTTAAAATAAGTATTTTTCCATTCCTCAAGGGTGAAATGTGCAGTGGTGCGTTCGGTTACAAGGTCATCTTCTTCTATTGTTTCCGGGCTATATTGATCTATTTTGTTAAAGACCATAATGGTAGGCTTGTCGGAACTTTCTATCTCGTCCAAAATCTGGGTTACTGAGCTGATATGATCTTCAAAATTAGGATGCGATATATCTACCACATGAAGTAATAGATCGGCTTCGCGAACCTCGTCCAACGTACTCTTGAAACTCTCCACCAATTGGGTGGGTAATTTTCGTATAAACCCAACTGTATCACTCAGCAAAAAAGGAAGGTTGCCCAAGACCACTTTTCGAACGGTAGTATCCAAAGTGGCAAAAAGCTTGTTCTCCGCGAACACATCGCTCTTACTGATCACGTTCATTAAAGTGGATTTCCCTACATTGGTGTACCCGACCAAAGCTACACGGACCAAAGAGCCTCGGTTACCACGTTGGGTTTCCATTTGGCGGTCTATTTTGGCAAGTTTCTTTTTGAGCAAAGCAATTCGGTCTCGAACAATACGCCTATCCGTTTCAATTTCCGTTTCACCGGGGCCACGCATTCCAATACCCCCTCGCTGCCTTTCCAAGTGGGTCCAAAGACCTGTAAGCCTTGGCAACAAATATTCATATTGAGCCAATTCCACTTGGGTTCTGGCGTAGCTTGTTTTTGCTCTTTGGGCAAATATGTCCAGAATAAGGCTGGTTCTGTCCAGCACTTTGCAGCGCAACAGCTTTTCAATATTGTTCTGTTGTGCGGGCGAGAGTTCATCATCAAAAATAACAGAGCCGATTTCGTTCTCCTTAACAAAACGTTGAACCTCTTCCATTTTTCCACTTCCAATATATGTTTTGGGATTGGGCACATCGACTTTTTGTACGAATCGTTTTGCGACCTCACCTCCTGCAGTGTAGGTCAAAAATTCGAGTTCG
This sequence comes from Flagellimonas alginilytica, assembly GCF_042134605.1. Lineage (GTDB taxonomy): Bacteria > Bacteroidota > Bacteroidia > Flavobacteriales > Flavobacteriaceae > Flagellimonas > Flagellimonas alginolytica. Next base: position 1,655,106 of record NZ_CP169638.1, read on the forward strand.
TCCAAATACTCTTTTACCTTTTCCTCGTTCTGGTGCTGGTTCATTACACCGATCAGCACCGCCTTTTCATATTCTATAGTCTTCTTTTCTAGCATTAAATGGGTTTAGATTGCAAATCTACATAATGTTTTGGAAGCTGTTTTTGTACATTCGCTTTTGAACAGTAACAATCAATAAAAATTGCTAAAAAAGAAGAATAGGTACACCATCGCTTTTTATAACCTTGAGAATTTTTTTGACACCAAGGACGATCCCTATTTGTTGGATGATGATTTTACACCAAAAGGTTTTCGAAAGTGGGATGAGCATAAATTTGGCAAAAAGGTAAAACGGATTGCGAAAGCCATTTCAAAAATTGGAAGAAAGGAGAGTGTCCACCCCCCGGTTTTAATCGGTATGGCCGAAGTAGAGAACAAGTTTGTGGTCGAAAAAATATTACATGCCCATAAATTAAAGAATACTGCCTATGATGTTATCCATTTTGATTCTCCGGACGAACGGGGAATCGATACGGCTTTGGTTTACCACAAACAACATTTTAAGGTATTGGATGCTCAAACCATTCCTTTGATCGTAGATAACACTAACGGGGAAAGGGATTTTACGCGAGATATTTTATATGTTAAAGGGGTACTTCACCAGGAGGAAATCCATGTTTTCGTAAATCATTGGCCGTCCCGAAGGGAGGGCGCAGATGAAACCAACTTCAAAAGAGTCAAAGCCGCAAACACAATTCTGGATAAATTGGAAATAATGCAAGGGGATTCCGATAACATTATCATAATGGGGGATTTTAACGATGATCCACGTTCGGAAAGTATACAAACCTTGATGGAAACGGGTCGATTTATAAACCCTATGAATAAATTACTATCCCCCAAAACAGGCAGTGCTAACTACAGGGGAAATTGGAATCTTTTTGATCAAATATTGATTTCCCATAGTTTTTTGAATTTCCAAGCTGGCACACATAGTTTTGTTGAAGCTAAAATTTTCGCGCCGCGCTTTTTAAAGGAATGGCATGGGAAGTATAAAGGGAACCCGTTCAGGACATATGCAGGAGGTAGTTATTTGGGAGGTTACAGTGATCACTTTCCTGTTTATGTTGTTTTAGAAGAAAATTAAAAAGTAAGAAATAAATTACACAACGTAAAAGTTGATTTTCACAACAAAAGGCGTAAAAAGCCGTGTATTTCGTCGAATAAAGTAGGAATTTTATCGAAGTACATCATCTTTCCTAATATATTCGTAGTCCAAATCTTACCTAAACTTAATTATGGACTACAGATTTCCTTTAGGGACCAAGAGAGCTATCTTCTCTTTATGTATCTCACTACTCAGCGTGAGTTCCCTAATTGCACAATCTAAAAACGAGAAGGACAAGATTCGTTTTTCCTACGATCAAGGAAAAATATCTTCCTTGATTTCCGATTTTGAATCGGAGCACCAAAATAAGCGTCAAAAAATAGAAGAATTAATAAAGACCAAAGGTCTTTTTGCGTCAAAAAATAAAGGTGATAGCACTCAAATAGCACTTGAGGATATCGGCTCCGACGGCACTCCTTTGTTTTATACAACATTGAACGACCCAGCATCCCAAACATCGAGAGCCCATACCTTGTACGATAATGGCCTGTTGAACCTTGGGCTTACAGGAAGCAATATGGAAGTGGGCGTATGGGATTCCGGCATTGCTCTAAGCTCGCATCAAGAGTTTGATACAAGGGCATACAAAAATGATAATTCCACCGAAGTAAGTCTGCATGCCACCTTAGTAACGGGCAACCTTATATCTGCAGGAGTAGAGCCCAATGCCAAAGGTGTGGCCTATAACGCCAAGGCTTTGAGCCACGATTGGAGCCGAGATAAGATCGAAGTGGCACAGGCTGCCGCAAATGGCCTGTTGTTGAGCAACCATTCCTATGGAATTTTGTCCGACAGAGTGCCAGATTGGTACTTTGGGGCTTACATAAAAGCTACCCAAGATTGGGACAGGATCATGTACAATGCTCCTTATTATTTGATGGTGACCGCAGCAGGGAATGCCAGACAATCCAACGATAATGCTAGCCCAAACTTTGGTAAGACCAGCGATGGCTTTGATCTTTTATTGGGATTTACAACATCAAAAAACGGATTGACCATTGCCGGTGCAAATACAGAAATAGACAACAAAGGAAATTTAAAGAACGTATCGGTGGCCGGATATAGCAGTTTTGGACCTGTTGATGATGGCCGTGTTAAGCCGGACCTTGCAGGAGATGGAGGAAATATTCTATCTACCAGCTCATCGACCAACAGTAGTTATCAAGTGTCCGCCGGAACTTCCATGGCAGCACCCGGAGTAACAGGTTCTTTACTTTTGCTGCAACAATACCACGAAGAGCTTTTTGGCAAGTATATGAAAGCGGCAACCTTAAAAGGATTGGCTCTTCATACAGCAGATGATGTGGATGCCAAAGGACCCGATTACAAAATGGGTTGGGGGGTGATGAATGCCAAATCGGCGGCAGAGGTGCTTCAGAACAAAGACTACACCTCATTGGTCAATGAAGAAAGTTTGATTAATGGTGAAACCTATTCCTTAACGGTAACTGCACTTGAAAACCATCCTTTGATTGCTTCCATATCCTGGACCGACCCAGAATCGGAAAACATTAACCGTGGAGACTTGAACAGCACAACAGCCGCTTTGGTCAACGATTTGGATATTCGAATCACAAAAGATGGAAAGAACTATTTTCCTTGGAAACTTAATCCAGCCAGAGCCAACGACCCGGCAACCTTGGGAGATAACAAGGTAGACCCGTTCGAACGAATTGAAATCGAAAATGCCAAGGGTACGTATACCATCACCGTAAGCCATAAAGGGCGATTAAAAAACGAAATCCAGGATTTTTCCTTAATCGTGTCCGGGGCTCAAATATCCAATTGCTCCATTGAGGTTCCTACGGGTTTTGAAATTAAAAACTCTACGGAAGCAGGCACTACACTTTCTTGGAGCAATGCCGATGAAACATTGTTCGAATTTCAATATAAAAGTATTGATTCCGATAACTGGAGCAATGAACTGATTTGGGAAAACAGCTTTAATCTTGATTTACTGGAAACGGGAAAGGTATACGAAGCACGGGTACGTTCCATTTGTACCGAGAATGCAGTATCCGAATTTTCGGAAACGATTGAATTTGAGTTTAATGGTATAGAAACAGTATTGATTCAGAATACACCTATGTACGTACCACAACAGTTGAGCATTTCCGTTTATCCCAATCCTACCGTGGACTACCTAAATGTAAACGGTGAGTTGTCCAAAGATGCAGAATTCTCTATTGTGTCGACTTCCGGAAATGTTATAAAAAAAGGAAAGACCCAAGGCTCAATAAATGTATCTTCAATTTCTTCCGGCCTATATGTTTTGGTCATTCAGGATTATTCTGGGATAAAAAGTACCAAGTTTTATAAGAATTAGAGGTAAGGCCGGAGTGCCAATAACCTTTTGCCGCTCTAAAAAGGCCACCATCCATCGATATCGGGATTTACAGAACGGTCACTCTATTTTTGTAGGCTATTGAACGAAAGTTTGCCACAGGTAATCGTGGAAATGAAGTTTATTGAACCCAAATCGAGGTTTTACTAGACTTTTTGTAGTAAGAAGGTCTAAGGCTATCCAAAGAAATTATCGATTATATGTCATGCTGTTTATACTCTGGACAGCGATACCTTTTGAAGTGTACACACCAAAAGCCCATTAATGGGACACCATGTATGGAAAAGTAATATCGGAGGTAATTTCAACATGAGATGCAAAGCATCGATTGAGAAATCTCAAAATAAAAAGATTTCTCTCTGCCCCCTCGACTGCCCCTTCGACTTTGCTCAATAACCAGCGCTCAGGGTGACAGTTCGAGAAGACAAGAACAGATCTCTGACCTCTTCAAAAAAGGAACATCCGTCAACCCAAACGGGGCATCCGTCAGATCGTGCACCGAACTCTTCCCGAAAATCGGCACCTTGTACCTTTCATCTTAAAAAACAAAGACTATGAACCTTAAAAAATTAGCCCTTTCGCTCCTTGCAGTGGCCGCCCTATGGTCCTGCTCCAAGGACGATGGGCCGAGCACGCCGACCGGCCCCACCGTAACAAGCTTTACCCCCGAACAGGGTCCGGTGGGCACCCTGGTCACCGTCAACGGGACCAACTTCGCCGCCACCGCCGCTGCCAATACCGTGAAGCTGGGAAGCGCCACGGCGACCATAAGCGGTACGCCCACGGCGACCAAACTGGCCATCACCGTGCCACAGGGAGCCACCTCTGGGAAGATCACCGTGACCGTGGGCGGGAAGACCGCCACCAGCACCAAGACCTTCACCGTGACCGAGCCCGATCCTACCAACACCCCCCCGGTAATCGCTGACCAGGCCTTTGAGGTGGTCGAGAGCATCGCCGACACCGCCGAGATAGGCACCGTAACGGCCACGGACCAGGACCAGGACGAGCTGAGCTTCTCCATCACCGAGAACGACAACGACCGCTTTGAGATCACCCCCGAGGGTGTTTTGAGCCTTACGGCCGGCACCACCCTGGACTTTGCGGAACAGGCACAGCATGTTATCACCGTGCAGGTGAGCGACGGCAAGGGGGGCATGGACACCGCCGAGGTCACCATCAACGTTACCGAGGATATGGCCCCTACCGGAGCGGTGGAGTACGAGTTCTCCGTGGCGGAGACCATTGCCGATGACCAGACCATAGGCGTGATCACCGCCGAGGACCCCGAGGGGAACGCCATTGCCTACCAAGTGGAGGATAGCGACCTTTTCGAGATCAACGCCGATGGGGAGCTCAGCCTGATCGAGGGCACCAACCTGGACCATGAGGCCAAGACCGTGCACAACATCACCGTGGTCGCCAGCGATGGCCTTAACGAGCTTGAGATCTTTGTGACCGTGATCGTGGTGGAGGACATCACCAAGGACCCCTCTACCTTTGTGACCAAATGGGTCACTGAGCAGCAAAACGATCTTGTTGTCGTAGGTGTGAGCGATGCTATGTCCTATGACTTTACAGTTGATTGGGGGGATGGTACAGTCGAAGAGGTGGTGTTGACCAATGGGGAGGAGTCATTCTCCCACGAATATGCAGGGGCCGATACCTATATTGTGGCCATACAGGGCGATTTTCCCTTTATAAGAATGGATAACAGTTCCACTCCCCAAAAGCTGGTGGGCATACAGCAGTGGGGCGACATCGAATGGCAGAGCATGGAATCTGCTTTTGAGGGGTGTACAGACCTCTCCGAGTATACCGCCACCGACGTGCCCGACCTCGCCAATGTGGGTTCCATGAAAAGGATGTTCGCAGATTGTACCCTCTTCAACGGTCCCATCGGGGATTGGGACACCTCAAATGTGACCAGTATGGACTCGATGTTCGGAGGTTGTAGCTCCTTTAATGGTGACATTGGGGATTGGGACACCTCCGATGTGACCGATATGTCAAACATGTTTCAAGGTGCCAGTTCGTTCAACCAGGATATCGGGGGGTGGAACACCTCCAAGGTGATCGATATGTCATACATGTTCGCACAAGCCAGCTCCTTTGACCAGGATCTCGGGGATTGGGACACCTCCGATGTGACCGATATGAGAGCCATGTTCGCACAAGCCAGCTCCTTTGACCAGGATATTGGGGGATGGAACACTTCTAAGGTAAACATCATGACCATTATGTTCGGGAATGCTGTATCCTTCAACCAGGACATCGGGGGTTGGGACCTTTCCAGTTTGCAGGGAGCATTAGGAATGTTGGATGATTCTGGGATGTCCATACAAAATTATAGTGCTACTTTGATTAAATGGTCCCAGCAGCCATTTTTGAACAGCGATTTGACAATAGGTGCAGCGGGCCTACAATATTGTCTCGGTTCCACAGGAGCACAGGCGAGGCAGGCCCTGATAAACACATGGAACTGGACTTTTGATGGTGATTTAGGTATCGTCAACTGTCCATAACCCTAATAGGAAACAAAAAGCTTGGATAAAATACCGTCGGTGGCCACAGAGCTGTCGGCGGTTTTTGTTTTTGAGATGATGAGATTTGAGATGTCAGAGGAATAGGTAAGAGCTCAGACTTCAGGTGTCCTAATACTCAATAAAAAGGTATCTCCCTGCCCCCTCGACCGCCCCCTCGGCTCATTTCGACTTTGCTCAATGACCAGCGCTCAGGGTGACAGCTCGAAATGACAAGAACAGACCTCTGACCTCTTCAAAAAAGAACATCCGTCAACCCAAACGGGGCATCCGTCAGATCGTGCACCGAACTCTTCCCAAAAATCGGCACCTTGTACCTTTCATCTTAAAAAACAAAGACTATGAACTTTAAAAAATTAGCCCTTTCGCTCCTTGCAGTGGCCGCCCTATGGTCCTGCTCCAAGGACGATGGGCCGAGCACGCCGACCGGCCCCACCGTAACAAGCTTTACCCCCGAACAGGGCCCGGTGGGCACCCTGGTCACCGTCAACGGGACCAACTTCGCCGCCACCGCCGCTGCCAATACCGTGAAGCTGGGAAGCACCACGGCGACCATAAGCGGTACGCCCACGGCGACCAAACTGGCCATCACCGTGCCACAGGGAGCCACCTCTGGGAAGATCACCGTGACCGTGGGCGGGAAGACCGCCACCAGCACCAAGACCTTCACCGTGACCGAGCCCGATCCTACCAACACCCCCCCGGTAATCGCTGACCAGGCCTTTGAGGTGGTCGAGAGCATCGCCGACACCGCCGAGATAGGCACCGTAACGGCCACGGACCAGGACCAGGACGAGCTGAGCTTCTCCATCACCGAGAACGACAACGACCGCTTTGAGATCACCCCCGAGGGTGTTTTGAGCCTTACGGCCGGCACCACCCTGGACTTTGCGGAACAGGCACAGCATGTTATCACCGTGCAGGTGAGCGACGGCAAGGGGGGCATGGACACCGCCGAGGTCACCATCAACGTTACCGAGGATATGGCCCCTACCGGAGCGGTGGAGTACGAGTTCTCCGTGGCGGAGACCATTGCCGATGACCAGACCATAGGCGTGATCACCGCCGAGGACCCCGAGGGGAACGCCATTGCCTACCAAGTGGAGGATAGCGACCTTTTCGAGATCAACGCCGATGGGGAGCTCAGCCTTATCGAGGGCACCAACCTCGACCATGAGGCCAAGACCGTGCACAACATCACCGTGGTCGCCAGCGATGGCCTTAACGAGCTCGAAATCTTTGTGACCGTGATCGTGGAGGACATCACCTCCGCCGAGGACCCCTCCACCTTTGTGACCAAGTGGGTCACCGAGCAGGCCTTCGAGTCCATAATCATAGGCGTTCAGCAAAACACGGAATATGACTTTACCATAAACTGGGGCGATGGTACAATAGAAAATGTTTCCTTCACCAATGAGTCGGTATTCTTCCATGCCTATGATGAGGCGGGAACCTACACCATTGCCATAGAAGGAGTGTTCCCCGCAATCGACATGTCGAGCGGTGCAGCCACGGCCGACAAACTGGTGGGCATACAGCAGTGGGGCGCCATCCAGTGGCAGAGCATGGAATCCGCTTTTGATGGTTGCAAGGACCTTGTCGAGTATACCACCACCGATGTGCCCGACCTCTCCAACGTGGGGTCGATGTCAGGGATGTTTAGAGACTGCGAACTCTTCTACGGTAACCATACGATTGGGGATTGGGACACCTCCAATGTAACTGATATGTCAGAGATGTTCAAATCTGCAAATTCCTTTAACCAGGACATCGGGGATTGGGACACCTCGAATGTGATTTCAATGTTTGCTATGTTTAGAAATGCTACTTTCTTTAATCAGGACATCGGGGGATGGAACACCTCAAATGTGCAAGACATGTCAGTGATGTTCAGATTTGCAAATTCATTTAACCAAGATATCGGGGATTGGGACACCTCGAAAGTAACTACTATGAATTCCATGTTTTTTAATGCTGAAGCCTTTAACCAAGACATCGGGGATTGGAACACCTCAAAAGTGACAAATATGGCATTTATGTTCTTAAATGCTAACTCCTTTGACCAGGACATCGGGGATTGGAACACCTCAAAGGTGATTGAAATGCAATCCATGTTCGCAGGTGCTGACCTCTTTAACCAGGATATCGGGGGTTGGGACACTTCTAAGGTAAAGGATATGACCGCCATGTTCAGTGGTGCCAGCTCCTTTGACCAAGATCTTGGTTCTTGGAATATTTCAAGCTTACTGGGTGCAGAAATCATGTTGGATAATTCTGGGATATCCCCAGAAAACCTGAGCAGCACGTTTATTGGCTGGAACAATTTTGTGGAGCAGAACAATGGTCCTCAAGATTTAAACTTGGGCGTGGATAACCTTACCTATTGCGGTAACGATGCGCTTTTGGCCGCCAACAATCTGTTCAGCAACTATGGTTGGCAGTTTTTTGGGAATCTAGGATATCAAGTAGACTGTAACTAAAGCAGGTTTATCATTACAAATACAATACCGTCGATGGCTTAAGGGCTATTGGCGGTTTTTTGTTTATGTATAATTAGATTTCAGATATTGGAGGTAATAGGTAAGAGGCCTGATTTCCAATGTCCCACCAGAGGATAAAAAGATTTCTCACGCGCGCTCCACTAGCCCCTCGACTGCCCCTTCGACTTAGCTCAATGACCAGCGCTCAGGGTGACAGTTCGAGAAGACAAGAACAGATCTCTGACTACTGACTTCTTCAAAAAAGGAACATCCGTCAACCCAAACGGGGCATCCGTCAGATCGTGCACCGAACTCTTCCCAAAAATCGGCACCTTGTACCTTTCATCTTAAAAAACAAAGACTATGAACTTTAAAAATTTAGCCCTTTCGCTCCTTGCAGTGGCCGCCCTATGGTCCTGCTCCAAGGACGATGGGCCCAGCACGCCAACGGCCAAGGCACCGACCATTACCAGCATTACCCCCGACCAGGGCCCGGTGGGCACCCTGGTCACCGTCAATGGGACCAACTTCGCCACCACCGCCGCTGCCAATACCGTGAAGCTGGGAAGCACCACGGCGACCATAAGCGGTACGCCCACGGCGACCAAACTGACCATCACCGTGCCACAGGGAGCCACCTCTGGGAAGATCACCGTGACCGTGGGCGGGAAGACCGCCACCAGCACCAAGACCTTCACCGTGACCGAGCCCGATCCTACCAATAATCCCCCGGTAATCGCTGACCAGGCCTTTGAGGTGGTCGAGAGCATCGCCGACACCGCCGAGATAGGCACCGTAACGGCCACGGACCAGGACCAGGACGAGCTGAGCTTCTCCATCACCGAGAACGACAACGACCGCTTTGAGATCACCCCCGAGGGTGTTTTGAGCCTTACGGCCGGCACCACCCTGGACTTTGCGGAACAGGCACAGCATGTTATCACCGTGCAGGTGAGCGACGGCAAGGGGGGCATGGACACCGCCGAGGTCACCATCAACGTTACCGAGGATATGGCCCCTACCGGAGCGGTGGAGTACGAGTTCTCCGTGGCGGAGACCATTGCCGATGACCAGACCATAGGCGTGATCACCGCCGAGGACCCCGAGGGGAACGCCATTGCCTACCAAGTGGACGATAGCGACCTTTTCGAGATCAACGCAGATGGGGAGCTCAGCCTTATCGAGGGCACCAACCTGGACCATGAGGCCAAGACCGTGCACAACATCACCGTGATTGCCAGCGATGGCGTTAACGAGCTCGAAATCTTTGTGACCGTGCTCGTGGAGGACATCACCTCCGCCGAGGACCCCTCCACCTTTGTGACCAAGTGGGTTACCGAGCAGAACGGGGAAGCGGTAATCATCTATTTAAGCAACGATTATGCGTATAACTTTACCATTGATTGGGGTGATGGTACAGTGGAGAAACCCCAGTACAACATCAATGATGCTGTTTTTGTGTCCCATGCTTATGATATGGCCGGTGACCACTTGGTGTCCATACAAGGGGACTTCCCCGCCATTACCATGAAGGACAGCCCTTCTGCCGACAAATTGGTAGGCATACAACAGTGGGGCAATATCGAATGGAGGGATATGGAATCCGCTTTTTATGGGTGTACAAACCTCTCCGAATATACCGCCACCGATGTGCCCGACCTCTCCAATGTGGATTCCATGAAAAATATGTTTCGGGCTTGCACTCAATTTAATGGTGCCATCGGGGATTGGGACACTTCACATGTGAAAAATATGCTTGGCGTATTCTATGGAGCCAATTCCTTTAACCAGGACATCGGTAACTGGGACACTTCTAATGTGATTGATATGTCTTTCATGTTCCGTGATGCATTTAAGTTCAATCAGGACATTGGAGACTGGGATGTCTTGTATGTCTCAACAATGCTTTACATGTTCGCAAATGCATCTGACTTTAACCAAAACATAGGGGGTTGGAACACCTCGAATGTAACAAATATGGACTCCATGTTTTTTGAAGCAAACTCCTTTAACCAGGACATCGGGGGATGGGATACCTCTAAGGTGACAAAAATGAATCAAATGTTCATAGATGCATCTGACTTTAACCAAAACATTGGGGGATGGAACACTTCGAATGTAACAAATATGCAAGGTATGTTTTTTAATGCGATTTCCTTCAATCAAAATGTGGGGGATTGGGATCTTACCAGCTTGGAGTCGGCATTCTCAATGTTTAACAACGCCGGGATGTCCCCAGAAAACTTGAGCAGCACGTTTATTGGCTGGAACAATTTTGTGGAACAGAACAATGGTCCACAGAATATCTTCCTTGGCGTGGATAACCTTGTTTACTGTGGTAACGATGCGCTTTTAGCTGCAGACAACCTGTTCAGTAACCATGGTTGGCAGTTTGATGGGAATCTAGGATACCAAGTAGACTGTAACTAAGATTAGTTTACCTTACAAAATAAAACACCGTCGGCAGCCCAAGAGCTGTCGGCGGTTTTTTGTTTCTATGGGATGATTAAGATTTCTCCCTGCCGCCTCGACTGACCCTTCGACTTTGCTCAATGACCAGCGCTCAGGCTGACAGTTCGAAATGACGATGACAGACTTTTTAGTAGATAAAAAAAGATACCTTACTGCGTTTGGAAAGACATATAATTAGCATGGTAAAGGGAACATTTGCCTATACCTTCTTAATTTCATCATCCGTTAAAAGTTCCTCGTTGCGCATGCGCAAAAACACCTGTGCAGTGGTCACAACATCCAATTCACAATAGGCAATGATTCTGTCAATATCATTCTCCTTGTAAAATACATCCTTTACCATACTACCATCCATATCTTCTTTTGGTGAAGGTATCCCAAGAATATGCGACAATAATTTGAGGGAGGTATAATGTTTGTAATCACCGAACTTCCATAGTTCCATGGTATCCAAATGGGGTACTTCCCATGGCTTTTTCCCGAAAAGATCCAGTTTATAGGGTAGATTGATTCCGTTTATTACCATTCTGCGGGCGATATAGGGAAAATCGAACTCCTTTCCGTTGTGGGCACACAAGAGATGTTTGGCATGATTAAAATGGTCTTGGAGCAGTTGTTTGAATTCTATTAAAATTTTGTTTTCACTACCATAAAAGGAAGTCACCCTAAAACTCCTTATGTCTCCTTTATGGGTAAAATAACCAACAGATATACATATGATCTTCCCAAATTCGGCCCAAATTCCGGCCCGGCCGTAAAATTCCTCAGCGGTGAATTCATCCTTACGTTGATATTGTGTTTTTTGTTCCCACAAGTGTTGGCCAGTTTCATCCAGATCTTTGAAATGTTGATGTTGGGGCACAGTCTCAATATCCAAAAAAAGGATATGTTCCAGGTTAAGTTTATAAAGCATGGCAACTAATTAAAAAAGAGTCGTCTGCTTTGCAGGACTCTCGTGTTCCAATAACCATTTTTTTCTATGCAGTCCACCTGCATATCCTGTGAGGTCTCCATTGGTTCCTATGACTCGATGACAAGGAACCACAATCCAAAGTGGATTTTTGCCATTGGCCGAGGCTACTGCACGAATGGCCTTTACATCACCGAGTTGTTTGGAAAGTTCTAAATAAGAAATGGTTTTTCCAAAAGGAATTTCTAAAAGAGCATTCCATACTTTTTTCTGAAAATGGGTACCGGATGGGTTTAGCTTAAGGTTAAATACCGTTCGGTTTCCATTAAAATACTGTTGAAATTGCTCTGCTGCTTCCTTAAGTTCCGTTGGTATTGTACCAATTGGTTTTTTGTTGTTTAAAACCGTAACCGATGCAAGTCCGTTCTTGTCTCCTTTTAACTCGGCTACACCTATAGGTGTTTGTATATAAGCAACTTCCATTATTCAACCTCATCTTCACCTTCAATAATACCCAACCGTTTGGCGCGGGCATGCCAATTCTTTCTGGCCAGCTTTTGTAGGTCCTCAACATTGTCGCTTTCATCCATAATCTCGAACCCAAGAAGAGTTTCTATTACATCTTCCATGGTTACCAAGCCACTTACCGAACCATACTCATCCACAACCAAAGAAATGTGCTCGCGTTTCTGTACAAATGTTTTAAAAAGATCATTTATGGACTTTCCCCGGTTGGTAACAAGCAAATCCCTACGGATGGTGGCCAAGGTCTGATTTCCTTTTTTGTTGATGATGGCTTCCAATAGTTCGTCCTTTAAAAAGAAACCGGTAATGTTGTCCATACGGTCCTTATACAACGGAATCCTGGAAAATCGCAGGGGACGGTTCTTTTCAAAAAACTCTTTGATCGGGGTGTCTTCGGATGCTACTTTCATTACCGTTCTTGGCGTCATTACATCACGGGCCAGGATTTCATCAAAATAGAGCAAATTTTTGATCATTTTGGACTCTGATTCCTTGAACACACCTTCTTCTTCGGCAATTTCCGTCATTGCACTAAAATCTTCCCTACTCAGTATGCTTCCGTGCTCTCCCTTGGCTCCTACAAGTTTGGTGAAAAGTTGCAATAGCCATAACAAACCTGTCCATTTTAGGATAAACACCATAATGTTCAATGCCTTGCTCGTAAAATTGGCCAATTGCTTCCAAAAAGTGGCCCCAATGGTCTTGGGAATTATTTCCGAAGCTACCAGAATTAAAATCGTCATAATAGTAGAAACGATCCCAACCATAAGATCTTCGGTAAGTGTAAAACCAAGAATGCTACGTTCGGTACTTCCGTACATTTCTGCGTAGGCAACTTTGGCCTGTACGCCCACCAAAATAGCGCCCACGGTATGTGCGATGGTATTAAGGGTAAGAATGGCGATCAGCGGCTTGTCAACGTCCTTTTTAAGGCTTTCCAAAGTGGCTGCATATTCTTTTCCCTCTTGTTTTTTTACATTGATAAACGTAGGGGTTATGCTCAGTAGCACTGCCTCCAAAATAGAGCACAAGAATGAAAAGAAAATTGAAATGAGGGCGTAAAAAATGAGTAGTCCCATAGAATGGCTAAATCTTTAGTACCAAGATAGGCAATCGGAATCAATTTAATGGCTTATACCCTGAGCTTTATAAAAAACATCCTGCAATGCTGTCCGGATGTTCAGATTGTACAGTTGACGATGGCTTCTGGAAGGGTATACCCGATTCGACAGAAAAATAAATGTAAGTTGGTTTTCTGGGTCCGCCCATACAAAGGTGCCGGTAAATCCGGAGTGCCCAAAACTTTTAGGCCCTACCCTAGGAGAGGGGTAAGCATCCTCCAGGGCAAGCTCGGCATTGTCCAACAATGGCTTGTCAAAACCTAAACCACGACGATTCTCGTTTTCCGGGTACTGCACTTGGGTAAATTCTTTTACGGTCTCGGCCGAAATAAGTTGCTCACCGTCCATCATACCATAATTTTGATAAAAAAGCATGATCTTGGCAAGGTCGTCCGCCGTTCCGAACAATCCTGCATTGCCGGATACACCGCCCATAAGCGAGGCATTTTCATCGTGTACCCAACCTTTTACCAAGGATTTTCTAAAAAGAGTATCTATTTCCGTTGGCACTATTGCATTTATGTAATGGTTGTTTTTTGGCAGATATCCTAAGGTATGGCACCCTAATGGGCGGTAGAAATTTACATCCAGATAAGTCTCATAGTCGATTCCCGAGAGCTGCTCGATCAAACTAGGGAAAATAAGAAACGTGAGACCGGAATATCTATACTTCTTTTCATCTGAAACTTTGGAGCGGCCAATGAGTCGGTTCATTTTTCTTCCAAAACGGTCATTGATGTACAGACCATCATACACTTGTCCCTTAAATCTTTTATTGGATGAATTGCGGACAAACCGTTTTTTGATCTTGCCATTTTTTCGGAGCACTTGTTGCAAAAACACAATATATGGCTCTAGCCCTGCCTGATGCGCTAAAATTTCGCGGAGCGTAAGATCTTTTTTGTCTTTTATATTTTGCCAAGGTTTCCAGTAGGTACTGAAAGGTTTGTCCAGGTCCAATATGCCTTCGTCCACTAATTTCATAAGGGCTGGCAGTGGCCCAGTAATTTTGGTTACCGATGCCAAATCATAAATGTCGTTCAGGGCAACAGGGCGCAGCTTATCATAAGTGTGAAAACCATAGGCTTTGTGAAAAATTACCGTATCATTTTTGGCCACCAAAACTTGAGCCCCGGGGAATGCCAAACTGTCGATGCCCATCTCCATAATAGAATCCACTTTTTGATTGATGAAATCTTCGTTGAACCCTAATTTGGATGGATATGCGTGTATAAGTTCGCGTTGGGCAAAGGTTAGGGGCATCACTAAAGTGATGAGCAAGAGTGAAATGGATATTTTCTTCATTTGGTAAAGGTTTATCCCAAAGATCGTACAAAATCCTTGGCAAAATAGCTCGCAATAATGTCTGCACCGGCTCTTTTTATGGCGGTCAATTGCTCCAACATCACGGCATCGTGGTCCAACCACCCTTTTTCTGCAGCTGCTTTTACCATAGCATACTCTCCGGATACCTGGTACACGGCAACGGGGGTATCGACTTCATTTTTAATTTCACGGACGATGTCCAAATAGCACAGACCGGGTTTTACCATTACAATATCGGCTCCTTCGTCAATGTCCATTTGGGTTTCCCTAATGGCTTCATACCGATTGGCATAATCCATTTGATAGGTTTTTTTATCCTTGGGCACGTCCGCAATATCCACAGGTGCGGAATCCAATGCATCGCGGAAAGGACCATAAAATGCACTAGCGTATTTTGCGGAGTAGGCCATTATGCCAGTGTTCAGGTAGCCTTGATCTTCCAAGGCTTCACGAATGGTAAGGATTCGTCCGTCCATCATGTCGCTTGGTGCTACAAAATCTGCGCCCGCTTGGGCATGGGACACGCTCATTTCGGCCAACACTTCTGCAGTTTCGTCGTTCAAGATCTGTCCTTCTGCTACAATACCGTCGTGCCCGTATGCTGAAAAGGGATCTAAAGCGACATCCGTCATCACCAACATTTGTGGACAGGCATTTTTTACGGTTTTAATGGCACGTTGCATCAACCCGTTCGGATTAATGGCCTCAGTACCTTTGTTGTCTTTTAGTTTATCATCAACTTTTACAAAAAGTAGCACGGAACACAATCCCATCTTCCACAATTCTTTCACTTCTTTTTCAAGATTGTCCAGACTCAATCTAAAATAGTTGGGCATAGATGGAATTTCTTCTTTGATTCCTTTTCCTTCGGTTACAAAGAGCGGTACCAAAAAATCATCTGGTGTAACTTGGGTCTCTCGGACCAATCTTCTAATGGATTCGGATGCGCGCAGTCTTCGGTTTCGTATTAGTGGGTACATGGTTTTAGTTTTAAGATGTAAGCTTTAAGCTATATTATTTAAGTTTTTAGTGATTTTTTTATCGTCTTGATCAAGGATGCAAGCATTTTCTTGATTTCGTCTATTTCTGAAATAATGTTTTTAGATGTTTCTGATTCTATATATCCTAAGTCAGAAGCCAGCAACAAAAGGTAATCCAATTCGTGAGCAGAACCTGAAGCGATGTATAAATATCTAATAAATTCTTTTTGTGTTTCCCTACCACAACCCTCTGCTATATTGGTAGGGATGGATACGGAGGCTCTATTCATTTGGGAAATTAAGTTGTATTCTTCCGATTTTGGGAAGTTATTGGTAAGTCCATATACGCTTAAAACGAGTCGATGTGACCTTTCCCATACTTTATAATTTTTATAGTTTACCATAGCTTAAACTTATAGCTTATGACTTAGCCCTAAATATCTATTTCTCCTTCCAGATAAGGTACTGCTTTGCCAGAAATTTTAACCCTATCCCCTAAATATTCGCAAACCAGGTCTCCACCTCTTTTGGATAGCTGCTTTGCCGTCATTTTGGTCCGGTCCAATTCTTTGGACCAATAGGGTGTTAAGGAGGTATGTGCGGAACCGGTAACCGGATCTTCGGGTATACCGCAGGAAGGGGCAAAAAACCGCGATACAAAATCCACTTCGGTGCCCGGTGCGGTAACAATAACTCCTCTGGCATCCACTTGATCTAAAAGGAAAAAATTGGGCTCAATTTTTTCAATCTCTTTTTGAGAACTGTAGACAAGCATGTAATCGGTTTTACCCTTAAAGGTTTTGATGGGGGGCTTACCCAAAGCTTGATCGATCTCGTCAATATTTTTGATCGCAACAAGAATATCTGCCGGAAAATCCATTGTTAACCAGCCATTATCAGCTTTGGCAACAGTAAGTTCTCCGCTACGATGCGAGAAAAACCGAACGGTATCCATATCTAAATTATAAAAATGAAACAATACGAAGGCCGTAGCCAAGGTGGCATGGCCACATAGGTCCACTTCCAGCTCTGGAGTAAACCAGCGTATTTCGTAGGTGTCATCTTTTTTAACGGCAAATGCGGTCTCGGCCAAATTATTTTCCCGAGCTATGTTTTGCATCAGTTCTGGACTCAACCAGGCATCCAATATGCAAACGGCGGCAGGGTTGCCGGCAAAAGTCTGGTTGGCAAATGCATCAATTTGATAAATTTTCTGTCTCATGGCTTGTTTTTACGACTACATATTACACCCATTCTTTTGGGTATTGGAGTACTTCTATCAATTTTGCTTCGGCACTGTTCTTTTCTGGATGGTGATCGTACCTCCATTGTACATGAGGTGGCAGACTCATCAAAATACTTTCTATTCTGCCATTGGTGCGCAACCCAAAGAGCGTGCCCTTATCGTGCACCAAATTGAACTCCACATAGCGTCCTCTCCGAATCTCCTGCCAATCGCGTTGTGCTTGGGAGTACGGCAATTCCTTTCTTTTTTCGACAATAGGAACATAGGCCCCCAAAAAGCTGTCCCCGACCTCGGTTACAAAATTGTACCAATCTTCCATACTGGTTTCTTCGGATGCTTTGCAATAATCGAAGAACAATCCACCAACCCCACGGGCTTCGTTCCGATGGGCATTCCAGAAGTAGTTGTCGCACTTCTTTTTATAGTCGGGATAGAAATCCGGATTATGGGCATCGCAGGCTTTTTTACAGACTGAATGAAAATGAATGGCATCTTCATCGAACAGGTAGTAGGGAGTAAGATCTTGTCCGCCTCCGAACCATTGATCCACAATGTTACCTTCCTTGTCGTACATTTCAAAATAGCGCCAGTTGGCATGCACCGTGGGCACCATTGGATTTTTTGGATGAATCACCAAACTCAGTCCGCAGGCGAAAAAGTCCACATCTTCCACTCCAAAGTAGTTTTGCATACTCTTGGGCAACGGGCCATGTACTTTTGAAATATTTACGCCGCCTTTTTCGAATACTGCTCCGTTTTCGATTACCCGTGTTCTGCCGCCGCCACCTTCTTCGCGCTCCCAAAAATCCTGTTGAAATGTAGCTGAACCATCCAACTCTTCCAATTTATGGGTGATGGTATCCTGTAGTTTTTGAATGTATTCGTAAAATTTATCCTTCATAATATAATTCGTAAAGTTCCATATCGAGAAAATCTTCGTTGGGCGGTCGATATGCTTTTTGGATTGTTTTTTTCCATTGAAAACCGCATTTTAGAGCAACCCCAATGCTTCCTCGATTAGTTTTATGCGCTATAATTTTAAGGGTTTTTAAATCTATTTTATCAAAAGCAAAATCTATTGCTTGTTTTATGCAAGAACTGGTGATGCCCTTACCATGGTAATCACTGTCCAAACAATAAGCAAGTTCTCCCTCTCCGATGTTGTGATCAATGTTTTTTAGTATGACCAAGCCGAGTATGCTTTGGTCATTATTCTTTCTTATGGCAAAGGTGAACTCCTCTTTCTTAGCAATTTCTTGGTCTTTTTTTTCAATGTAGTTTCGAGAACCGAGCACTGAAAGGTTTTGTTGCAGGGTGTTTGGGAAGAAACGTTCAAATATCTCCCGGTTCGATCGCATTAAAAGAGATAAGCTTTCTGCATCGTCCGGATTAAGATAATCTATTTGAAAAGCTGTATTCATCATAACTTATCAAAGAATATGTACCATTTGGTATTTATAATTGGAAAGTTTTGACGTTTCATTTATTTTGATGGACTCACCGGTCATTTCTTTCAACTTGGCTATAACCTCGGTCTCCACTTTATCGGCATTTTGCCTATAAATAAACCTACCTACCTCATTATTGTGCAAATCCATTTGTTTTGGCAATTTTTTGTTTGGAAACGAATCCTCGTGCCAATCGGTTACCCTTTTTGCCCATTGGGTTGCCGATTCTTCGTTTCTGCTCCAGGCAAAACATCTTTTGGCAATCAAATAATTCCATAGTGCATGCCTAAATGCGTTCGCCGGACCATGTTTATGGTGCAGTTTACCAAAGTACTTGCTCGAAATGGCCAAGCAATCCTTTGTTGCTCTTATAGTCGGGAGTATAAAGAGAGGCTTGCTCAAACCAATACCGATAACCTTTAGGAGATTCTTTACATCTAACCGTTTCAGTATCGCAAAAAGCTTCACCCTTTATACTCCTTAACCGCTTCTATAAAAGCTTGGGCATTCTCGATAGGAATGTTGGGCAAAATACCATGGCCCAGGTTTACAATGTATTTGTCCTTGCCAAAATCACGGATCATCTGTGTCACCATTTCCTTGATTTTTTCTGGGGGTGAAAGTAATCTTGCTGGATCAAAATTACCTTGAAGCGTGATGTTTCCTCCCGTTAAGTATCTGGCATTTTGCGCAGAACAGGTCCAATCGACCCCAACTGCGGAAGCACCTGAATTGGCCATCTCTTTTAATGCAAACCAACAGCCTTTACCAAATACAATTACTGGGGCCTCATCTTTTAATGCATCCACTATTTGTTGGATATATTTCCATGAAAACTCTTGATAATCCACGGGCGAAAGCATTCCTCCCCAAGAATCGAAAACCTGTACGGCATTAACACCAGCTTTAACCTTTGCTTTAAGGTAAGCAATGGTGGTATCGGTTATTTTTTGAAGCAGTTCGTGGGCAGCTTTTGGCTGGGTAAAGCAGAAACCACGGGCCTTGTCGAAACTTTTGCTCCCTTGCCCTTCCACACAATAGCAAAGAATGGTCCAAGGAGAGCCTGCAAATCCGATCAAAGGAATTTCATCATTTAATTTCTCCTTTGTCATTTCAATTGCATCCATTACATACCCAAGCGAGTCATGAACATCGGGAACAACCACATGGTCCAAATCCTTTTGCGAACGGATCGGATTGGGAAGATACGGTCCAAAGTTGGGCTTCATTTGCACCTCGATGTCCATAGCTTGGGGTATTACCAAGATGTCACTGAACAATATGGCTGCATCCATGCCATAGCGCCGAATGGGCTGTACGGTTATTTCAGAAGCCAGTTCCGGTGTTTGGCAACGGGTAAAGAAATCGTATTTTTTCTTAAGTTCCATGAATTCTGGCAAATAGCGTCCCGCTTGTCGCATCATCCATACGGGTGGACGCTCAACGGTTTCTCCTTTTAAAGCCTTTAGGAACAAGTCGTTTTTTATCATAAGTTCTTATAGTAGTTAATCGCCTGTACCAACACATTTTCAACAGTCGGTTTGTTGGCTAAAATTATATTCTCTGAATGTTTTTTAGCTTCGGCAGCGGTGGTGTTTCCAATGCAGAACAACATGCTGTTGCCCAATTTGTTTTCCAACAAGTAACTTTGAATACCACTGGGGCTGTAAAAAAGAATACCATCGAAATTTCTATTGAAGGCCTTAGGGTTCGAGTGAGTCCGGTACACCATCATTTCTTTATACCGAATGTTATTTTTTTTAAAGGCATTGGGCAAATCATCCCTTCTTTTGTTCCCACATAAAAACAAAAAGGATTCACAGCGGTATTTTTGTGCAATAACTTTTCCCAATTCTGAAGCATACTGCGTGGATTCCACGACCAATATTCCATTTTCTTCCAAAAGCGATCGCGTTTTATCGCCTACGCAGAATGCACGAAACCCGGCCCTGTCCAATCCTTCGGTTTGCTTTATAAAAACCTTGACTGTATTCTGGCTGGTAAAAACGTAATTTTTGTGTTCCAAAGGTATCTTGTCTTCGAGAAACTCGATCGATAGCGCATTGTATTCCACCAATCCCAAGCCGGAATTTAGAAAAAGTTCTTTTTGTGACGGGCTTAATATTTTAGTGGACAGCACTGTTTTCATTTCTGATTTCCTGCATCAATTTATCACCGCCGTTTTTTAGCACTTCTTCCGCGCACGCCTGGCCAAGGTCCTTTGCTTCGGACAGTTTCACCTCTTTTTTAATTTCAATCTTTTGTTTGCCGTCCAAAGAGAACACTACGCCTTTAAAATGCACTTTTTTATCCTTTATTTGGGCCAATGCTCCTATTGGGGCAGTGCATCCTCCTTCCAAAGTGCGCAAAAATTCACGCTCTATGGTTGTTGCCACTTCGGTTTCCGAATGGTTAAGATGGGCCAATGTCTGTTGTGTAAAGTCATCTTCATGTTTGGCGACCACCAACATGGCACCTTGTGCGGGAGCGGGAACCATCCAATCTAATTTAATGGCGTCTTTGGGCAATAGTTTTATACGCTCCAATCCTGCTTGTGCGAAAATGGCACCTTGCCAGTTGTTCTCGATAAGTTTTAACAAGCGAGTGTTTACGTTTCCCCTAAGGTCCACCACTTTGTGGTCGGGGTATTTGTTCAACCATTGGGCTTTTCTGCGCAAACTGCCCGTGGCAATGGTCGTAGGTTGGTCCTGTTCCAAAAAACCAGAACCTTTATGTACCAGAATATCGTGGGTAACGGCGCGCTCAAGTACGGCCACTTGTACTATGCCTTTAGGGAGTTGGGTGGGTACATCCTTCATGGAATGTACAGCAATATCTATATCGCCCTTTAACAAGGCTACATCCAGTGTTTTGGTAAAAATACCGGTAACGCCCAACTCGTACAGAGGTTTGTCCAACACTTGGTCCCCCATGGATTTTGTGGGTACCAAAATGGTATCGTACCCTAGTGTTTCCAATTTATTTTGAACGGTAGTGGCTTGCCACAGCGCCAATTCGCTATCGCGGGTTCCAATGCGGATTATCTTGCTCATTTGGAATGTAGTTCTAGCTGAAATACTTTCTGGATAAGTTCCAGACTGTCCTCCGTATCCACTTCGTTGCTCTTTAAGTGATTGGCAAACTGTTTGGTAATTTTTTGTATGATCCTATCGGAGATGATTTCTGCTTGAATTTGGTCGAAACCTTCTATTTTTTTGGTCTGAAAATCGATTTCTTCAGTTTTCATTGTGTTCAGTTTGTCCTTAAGGGCATTGATTACCGGAGCAAACTTTCGCGTTTCCAACCATTTAAGGAAATCTTTTCTCACTTTCTCAATAATCGCTTCTGCCTTTGGGATAAATTCCTTTCTTTTGGCCAAAGTCTCATCGGTAATTTGCGACAGCTGATCCAAATGCACCAAGGTAACGTTCTCCAGCTCTTTTACATCGTCGGATACGTTTTTGGGTACGGACAGATCCAAAATCAATAAGGGCTTTTTAGTGTATACCAAAGCTTTCGAAACGGTTGGCAATTGGGCCCCTGTGGCCACAACAAGTATGTCGGCCTTTCGTATTTCGGACTGCAGATCACCATAATCCTTTACCGTTAATTGAAACTTGCCTGCAACATCCTCTGCTTTTTCCCTGGTTCTGTTGATCAGGGTAATGTGGGAATTGTTGGAGTGTTTTACTAAATTTTCGCAGGTGTTCCGTCCAATCTTGCCAGTCCCGAAAAGTAAAATGTTCTTATTGGAAATATTATCCACATTATCCAGAATATATTTTACCGATGCAAATGCAACCGAGGTGGCCCCGGAAGATAGTTCCGTCTCGTTTTTAATGCGTTTGCTGGCCTGGATCACCGAATTGCACAAACGTTCCAAGAATGGATTGGCCATTTCCTGCTTTTTGGCACGGTAAAAACCTTGTTTGATCTGGCTGATGATTTCAAAATCACCCAAAATCTGACTGTCTAGACCCGTCCCTACTTTGAACATATGGGAAATCGCGTCATGGTTTTTATATACATAGGCCACTTCCTGGAATTCCTCCACAGTGCCTTTGGTCTCCTCACATAACAGCTTTATAAGTTGATAGGGGTGCTGTGCAAATCCATACAGTTCGGTCCTGTTGCACGTAGAAATGGCCAAAAGTCCATCGATGCCCATTTCCTTCGCCTTGCCCAATATATGATCAATGGCAGGAACATCCAGACTGAACTTTCCTCTAACCTCTGCATCCGCCTTCTTGTAACTCAACCCAATGGCGTAGAAGGAATTATGTTTTGAAATATGGTAGTTCCTCATAAAGGATATAAATCGCAGAACAAAATTAACAGGCTTATGTATCAAAAAATAACGGTAGCGGAACCAGATAGGCCACTACTATTTATTTTGTATTTTATTTTTGATAAAATTTACGTCAAGTATTGATATTATTGATAAATTTGATATTGCAGAACACAATTTAGAGCCATTCTAAATTAACAAAACATCTAAACCAAATTGAAAAACAACTTAAAAAATATCGCTAGCGGTTCCTATGATGAAATTTTAGTAGAGGACGGAATTTACATCTTAAAGATTCAGAACGACTCCAAGGACCCTAGACTTATTGAGCGTGAAATAGACAGCACGTACATCCAATTCCATTTTTGTTTAAAGGGGAGGTCCAAATTCAATTTTAATGAAGGGAACTACTATTTGGAAGTAAATGAGGAAAACTCGTTGCTCTTGTACAACACCCAAAAAGACCTACCCTTGGATCTGGTGGTCTCGCCTGGCTCTTGGCTGCTTTCCGTAGTTATGACGATAAGGAAGTTCCATTCCCTGTTTTCCGACGAAGCGGATTATATTCCTTTCTTAAGTGACGAAAACAAGGAGAAGAAATACTATTCTCAAGAAATGGTATCTCCGGCCACGGCCGTTGTCCTTAGCCAGTTAATGAACTATAATTTGCATCCATCCATAAAAAAACTGTATTTAAAAGGCAAGGTGTACGAGTTGATCTCCCTGTACTTTAATAAAACCGAAGATGCCGATCTTGAACAATGCCCCTACTTGGCAGACGAGGACAATGTTCGCCGAATTCGAATGGCCAAGGAAATTATGATTTCCCGTATGGCTGAACCGCCAACACTTGCAGAACTCTCGCAAGAGGTTGGGTTAAGCCTTAAAAAACTAAAGGAAGGCTTTAAACAAATTTATGGAGACTCTGTTTTTGGCTTTTTGTTCGATTACAAAATGGAATATGCCCGTAAAATGTTGGAAACAGGAAAGCACAATGTAAACGAGGTGGGATTAAAAGTAGGGTACAGTACCGCCAGTCATTTTATTGCTTCTTTTAAAAAGAAGTTCGGCACAACACCTAAAAAATATTTAACTTCAAATGCCTAATTAAACCCTTATGAAAAAATTTGCGCTGTATTTACTCAGCTTCTGTTTTGCCCTTCATGTTTCGGCACAAGATATACCCGCTGAAAAAGAGAATACGCAAAAAATGCCCGATTTGGTTCTTGTTTTTACCAAAACTCAAGGATTCCGGCATAAATCCATAGAAAAAGGGGTGCAGACCTTTAGGGAATTGGGCAGACAAAATGGTTTTATTGCCTTGCAATCCGAATCCGGAGATGATTTTAATACCTTAAATCTTGATAATTACAAGCTAGTGGTTTTTTTGAACACAACCATGGATGTGCTGAACCATACTCAACAGCTTGCATTTGAGCAGTTTATTAAAGGAGGTGGTGCTTTTCTGGGTGTGCATGCCGCTGCCGATACCGAGTATGATTGGGATTGGTACGGTAAATTGATAGGGGGCTATTTTGATTCCCATCCAAATGACCCTAATGTGAGAAAAGCTAAAATTGATGTGGTAAACAATATACACCCGTCCACTGCCCACTTGAAGGAAACTTGGACCAGAACAGATGAATGGTACAATTATAAAAATCTCAGTCCCGATGTTACCGTATTGCTCAATTTGGACGAGACCAGTTATGAAGGGGGCACCAATGGACCCGATCATCCAATTGCCTGGTTCCAAGAGTTCGATGGTGGCAGGGCCTTTTATACAGGGGGAGGCCATACGGACGATTCGTTCAATGAGCCTATGTTCCGCCAGCATCTTTTGGGCGCTATCGAATGGTGTTTAAAAAGAGACTAAAGCAGGTCTGGCAACAATGATTCCTATATTGCTTTTGATGTTTTTGAGGTAATCCGCCAACGGCAACTCGGAAATCTCTACTTCACCATTCTTACTGGAAGCATGTAATAGATGCAACCTACCATCGGGTCTGTGCAATGCAATTCCGGTATGTGTTACGTCCAATCCTTTTATAGATGTGGCCAAAGCAATAATGTCCCCGGATTTTATCAGGTGTTCCTTGCTTTCTATTTGGTCCTTTGGCAAATAACAAATTTCTTCTGTGGCCAGTGCCTTTTCCACCTCTAACATTGCTTCAAAATTCTCATCGCTGGCCAAAAAAGGGTACAGGTTACGATGGGTCCCCATAAAATTAATGGACTTTTCCAGTTTCTCGCCCCCTAATTCCTCGGTGATGTCCTTTACCAACCCCTTACGCTCGTTATTCCTAATCCATTCTGTAAAATAGTGTAAACGAGAAGGATACCCGTTTAAACTGCCGTTTCTATACCGAACAGTCTCCAGATTGTCCGTAAAGCTTTCAAAATCCTTTTGCTGGTTTTGCAGCATCAGGCTAAATGCCAATACATTTTCTACAAACGTTGTACAATCCAATCCGCCGAAGTTCACCACCAAAGTTTCCGTATCACCAACTTCGAGAGTTTTTTCCACATACGGAGTTCCAAGGAACGATCGGCCCACCTGTGCAATGGTGTCGCCCAAGTTGGCACCTTTGGTTTGCATTAGGTCCAAAAGCTTAACTTCAAAAAGCGATTTGTCCTCTGGGGAACAGGTAATCTGTTGTGCATTTAACCCATATCCCAAAGTCAACAAAAGAGCGAGTATAGTTTGTTTCATCAATTTTCTTCATTTTTATGTTCAACCGTCAATCTTGTGGTTCTAGCAATACTTTCTGGGTAATTTTCTTGGAGGTAAACAATCAGTTTTTCCCTTAAATACACCCTGAGGTCCCAGGCCGTGGACGAGTCTTTGGCACTGACCAAACATCGAATTTCCAAATAATTTGGTTTGGTATCGGTAACTTGTACTACGTTTACCTTACCGTCCCAAAGATCGGTATTGTTCAGGATTTTTGTTTGTTCTTCTCGAATTTTATCAAACGGAACATTATAATCCACATACAGAAAAACGGTTCCCATTAAATCAGCAGATGTTTTGGTCCAATTTTGGAAGGGCTGATTGATAAAGTAAGGTGTAGGCACGATCAAACGCCTTTTGTCCCAAATACTCACCACAACATACGTTAAAGTAATCTCTTCGATACGGCCCCATTCCCCTTCCACAATTACCACATCATCAAGTTTAATGGGTTGGGCAATGGCAATTTGGATGCCAGCCAAAATAGTACCGATAAACTGTTGTGCCGAAAACCCGATAATGATACCCGCCACTCCTGCAGAAGCAAAAATACTGATGCCCACCTCACGGATTTCTTCAAAGCTCATCAATGCAAAACCAGTTGCAAGCAAGACTATGATAAAAATAAAAATACGCTCCAGAATTGTAAACTGTGTATAAACTTTACGTGCCTTTAAATTATCGGCAACACCAATGTCGTAGTTTTTAATGATTACCGCTTTTATAATCTTTAACATGGCGATCATTGCCCACGCCATGGCAAAAATAAATAGGATGGTGCTGGCCTTTCTAAACCAATATCCTGCATCCTCGAGGTTAAGGAGGTCACGTAATGCCTTCATCCTAAGGAGTACGGCAATAAAAATCAAAACCAATGGCGTAGCCAATCGTTTAAAAGAACTTTTGGGCAAAAGATATTTCTGATTCTTGCCCAATCGTTTCATCAGCGCTGCTGTACCCCAAAACAGGAGAACGAGCACAAGAAGGGCAACGCCCAAGTAAATAAGCGACTCTTTGGAAACTGTATCATAAAAGGACTCCATACTCCAAAAATAAGACAGAATAATTCAAGGCAATCCCAAAGTCTAAACAAAATCGATATTCATTATTTCATCATAAGAAAGTTTTGTAAGCTACAAAAGGCGAAGTCCTCTTGGTGTTGTATTTTAGCTGCTCAAAACAAATAAGTGTGAAGAAAGGAGTTTTATTGGTCAACCTTGGGTCGCCGGACAGCCCAACAGCCAAAGATGTTAAGCCGTATTTGGATGAGTTTTTGATGGACGAACGGGTAATCGATGTAAATCCTGTTTTAAGGAATATTATAGTTCGAGGAATCATTCTGAATACTCGCCCAAAAAAATCCGCCGAAGCATATTCTAAAATTTGGTGGGACGAAGGTTCTCCTTTGATCATTATTTCGGAAAGGTTTGCAGAAAAGGTCCGAAATCAAATCGAATTACCAGTGGCATTGGGCATGAGATACGGTTCCATGTCCATTAAAGAAGGGTTACAAGAATTGAAGGAGAAAGGGGTCGATGAGGTGTTCTTGGTGCCGCTGTACCCACATTATGCCATGTCTTCCTATGAAACGGTTGTTGTAAAAGCACTGGAGGTGCAACAACAAGATTTCCCTGATATGCAAATGACCACTCTACCGGCCTTTTACAGTAATCCAGATTACATCAAAATATTATCCAAAAGTATAGCGGAAGGTTTAAAGGGTTTCGATTACGACCATATCCTATTTTCCTATCACGGAATTCCGGAGAGGCATATCAGAAAATCAGACCCCACCAAGTTCCACTGTCAGCTGAACGGGCAGTGTTGCAAGACCAATTCCGTAGCGCACCATACCTGTTACCGCCATCAATGCTACGATACTACCGAACTGGTAAAGAAAGAGCTGAATTTGCCAGAAGATAAGGTGAGCACCTCATTCCAATCCAGATTGGGCAGTGACCCTTGGCTGCAACCATTTACCGACAAGGAGTTTGAACGATTAGGGGAAGAAGGTATAAAAAAATTGGCCGTGATCACTCCTGCATTTGTGAGCGATTGCCTAGAAACTCTTGAGGAAATTGCCATGGAAGGCAAGGAACAGTTCCAAGAAGCAGGCGGTGGAGACTACATCCACATTCCATGCTTGAACGACCGCGACGACTGGGCCCAACTTATGGCCAAATGGATCAAAGCATGGGAAGTTAACGGTGCTTTGCCAGAAACCCATATCCGATAAGTCCGAAACCAAAGAGAATATGAAAATTGAAAATCTGGGGAAAGAACTTGAACCCCTTCGCAATACGCTCAAAAATCACCTACTTTATACCCAATTGGATTCGTTGGATGACATTAAAACCTTTATGGAAAGCCATGTGTATGCCGTTTGGGATTTTATGTCGCTCCTAAAAGCACTTCAGCGCAGCTTAACTTGTGTAGATTTGCCCTGGCAGCCACGCCCCAATACCGAGGTGGCTCGTTTCATCAACGAAATTGTCTTGGAGGAAGAAACGGACCGGAACGAGTTGGGAGAGCCTAAAAGTCATTTTGAAATGTACCTCGGCGCCATGAAAGAGGTTGGTGCAGATACGGAGAAAGTGCAAGCAACTATTTCTTCGTTCAATAATTTGGATAAAATCTCCGATCAAATTAAAAAAGCTCAACTCAACCAAGCAGAAAAGGATTTTCTTCAATTTACTTTTGATGTTATCAGTACCCGACAACCGCATATAATTGCAGCAGCATTTACCTTTGGCCGGGAGGATTTAATTCCTGATATGTTCTTGAGCATTATTGAACAATCTGGCTCAAATGGGCCGAGCAGGTACAAAAAATTGGAATATTATCTTAAAAGGCACATAGAGCTGGATGGCGATGAGCACGGCCCTTTGGCCCTACGTATGATCAAATCCCTATGCGGTACAGATGAGCAAAAATGGGACGATGTTAAGGTTTATAGCACCAAGGCATTAAAGGTGAGAATTGCGCTTTGGAATAGCATTGCACAAACATTGGAAAAGAAAAAGAGCAAGTTGGTGGGAACCCTGTAGTTAAGCAACCAACAAAATATGTAAAGCTTTAATCCGGCATGGCCAAAATAACCTCAAGCGAACTCGGCGAAGAACCCATCGGAAAATTACTGATCAAACAGGCCGTACCCGCATCGATTGGTATCTTGGTAATGTCCCTGAACGTATTGGTGGACTCCATTTTTGTAGGCAACTGGATAGGCTCCATTGCCATTGCCGCAATCAATGTAGTGTTACCCGTATCCTTCTTTATCGCTGCCTTGGGCATGGCGATTGGTATTGGGGGTTCCAGCATTATTTCGAGGGCACTTGGAGCAAATAACAAGGAAAAGGCCCTTAAAACGTTCGGAAACCAGATTACGTTGACCTTGTTGGTCACTATTTCCATGGTGGCACTGGGGCTCTATTTTGTGGATAACCTGATTCCAGCTTTTGGCGGCAAAGGGTCCATTTTTGAACCAGCCAAGATTTATTATACCATCATTTTGTACGGAGTGCCCTTTCTTGCACTTTGCATGATGGGAAACACCGTGATACGTGCAGAGGGAAAACCTCGATTTGCCATGATCGCTATGATCATCCCGTCCGTTGGGAACCTCTTGATGGACTACATTTTTATTTATGTGTTCGATTGGGGTATGCATGGGGCCGCTTGGGCCACCACGGTTGGTTATTTACTATGTTTCTTTTACGTGTTTTATTTTTTCCTGTCCAAAAATTCGGAATTAAAAATAGATATTTCCCATTTTGGACTAGATCGACCCATTCTTCGGGAAATTGGCTCGTTGGGTTTTGTGACCTTGGCCAGACAGGCCGTTACCAGCATTACCTATTTGTTGATGAACAATATATTGTTCAACCTCGGTGGTGAGGCCATGGTGGCGGTGTACGCCATAATCGGCAGGATGTTGATGTTTGCCCTGTTCCCCGTTTTTGGCGTAACCCAAGGATTTCTTCCGATAGCTGGGTACAATTATGGCGCCCAAAAATTTGAAAGAGTAAAACAATCCATCTATACGGCAATTAAATATGCAGCCTTGGTAGCCACCCTTGTTTTTGTGGTTCTTATGGTTTTTCCCTCGGAAATCGCCTCATTGTTCCTAAGTGACCGGCCAGAGCTATCTGCCGAAGAACTGGCAACCAACAATTTTGTTTTGGAGCATACGCCTTTGGCCATGCGCTTGGTGTTTGCCGCGACTCCCATTATCGCCATACAGTTAATAGGTGCCGCATATTTTCAGGCAATTGGCAAAGCCATTCCCGCCTTATTGCTCACTTTGACCCGACAGGGCTTCTTTTTTATCCCGTTGATTTTGGTGTTGCCCAAGTTTATGGGCGAGTTGGGTGTATGGCTCTCATTTTGTATTGCCGATCTGCTATCGACCATTGTGACCGGTATTTTTCTTCAAAAGGAAATCAAGAACGAACTCTCTTAAACCCCTTTATTTTGATTTAGAATGTTTAATTTGGGTGGCCTAACTAAACATCCATGAAAAAAATTATTCTAGCGGGCATAGTTGCTGTTTTAGCAATCGCTTGTGCGGAAAAACCTCAAGAAAAACCCATGTACACCCTATTTGTTGGAACGTATACCGATGGAGATAGTGAAGGTATCTACGCGTATTTTTTTGATTCGAGTACAGGGGAACTGTCCAGCAAAAAACTGGCGGCGAAGTTGACGAACCCATCTTATTTGGCCATCTCGGAAGACAAAAAGAACCTGTATGCGGTCCAAGAAACTGCCAATTTTGATAGTTTGGGCGGGGGTGTAACCGCTTTTAAGTTGAAAGATGATATTTTGGAACTTCAGAACAGCATGGGAACCCAAGGGGCACATCCTTGTCATCTGTCACTTTCTGGAGACGGACATTTGGCCGTTGCCAACTATACCGGTGGCAATGTTTCTATTTTCTCCCTTAATGAAGACGGTTCTCTATCTGAAAATCCACAAATCATCGATCATAAACCATTGGACTCCGTTAAAACATCGCATGCGCACATGGCCCAGTTTAATACAGATGGACTAATGGTTACCGATTTGGGATTGGATGCAGTGAAGCGATACAATGAAAAAAATGGAAAGTTTGTTCCAGCCGAACAGTATTCCTTGCCATTCGAAGATGGGGCTGGTCCTCGCCACTTTACTTTTGGCAACAATGGAAAAACGCTCTATGTCATCAATGAATTGAACAGTACCATTTCAGTTTTTGAAAAGGATGCCGAAGGAAATTACCAAGAAGTTCAGGTGGTGCCAACCTTGGCATCAGATTTTGATGGAGAAAGCTTTTGTGCAGACATTCATTTGTCACCTGACGGTAAGTTTTTATATGGCTCCAACAGAGGAGAAAATACCATCGTGATTTTTGGGGTAGATGGCGATTCAGGCCAATTGGAATTAGTCGGAAGAGAATTGGTTCATGGGGATTGGCCCAGAAACTTTTCCATGGACCCAACGGGCGAATTCTTGTTGGTCGCCAATAAAAAGACCAGCAATATTGCAGTTTTTAAAAGAGATAAAGAAAACGGAACCTTGATTTTTTTGAATGAGACCAGCCACCCAAACCCTGTTTGTTTGGTGTTTTTGGGTAGTTGATAGGATGTTATTTTGAGTTGATGTTTGAGTGTAGTTGGAGGAAAGTGGATTAAGTATAAAATACTTTGTCGTTTTATAGGACTTCTCAGTATGACATAGTTAACCTTATTCTATTTATTTGCTAACAATACAATTACACCAATAACGGCAAGTACAGCTACGACAGCAAAGAATATTTTCCAAAAACTGTAGGGTCTTGATCCAGATATTCGCCCATTCTCCCCATTTATAAAGAAATTATATTCCTTTCCATTGAATCGGTAAGCACTGACATAAACAGGCAATAGAATATGTTTAAAGGTTTCTTCGGACAAACTCATGTTCATGGAATGTACGCGTTGGGTATCCCCGCCAATATCCCTTCGGCACCAAGTATCCGCTATATCCCTTGCTATTTCTTTGGAACGCAGGTGCCCATCTTTAAGGGGAATCGTGTATTTTTCTGTCACGAACCCAGACAGGAAACCACTATCAAAAGGTTGTAGTTTTTTTAAGTCCCAAGATGCAATCTTGTTTGGAATCCGGCCTGTTTTTTGGTGGGATGCCTTGATCAAGGTATCGTCCACAAATCCTGAAACTTGTCCAGATGCAGGGTACCATCTAGTTTTCCGTACCCTTTGGGTCACCATTTTTCCTTTGGAATTGCGTACTCTTTTAGTCTCGTAATAATATTCGCCCCGTTGGCCGGTGTAGGTGGCGAACAGTTGCGCATCAAAGGTCCAGTAGGGCAAGTACAGACCTTTGGTAAATTGGGGGTCGAGCGCTGCTTTTTTTAAGTTGTTTGGGGCAAACCATAAGCGCTTAACCCAATTTTTGAATATCCCAAAAGACTTTTTCTTATCTATTTGAAACGGGAGTACGGCACCAGGAAGAATCCATTCTTCTTTGTAGGTATCTTCAATAACCAAGGGTTGACCACAATACACACAATGCAGGGATTTGTAGTTTTCCTCTACGTGCTGATCCGCGCCACAGTTTTTACAATGGAGCATAGAAATTTCCTCACTGTGCTTTTGTGCACCCATTTCTTCAAGAAAAGGATACAGCTCCAATTCCTCGAACCCGTTTTCATCCAAGGCAATGGTCTCCAAATGTCCGCAATATTCGCAGCTTATCTGGGTAGTACCGGGCTTGTATTTAAGCTCTGCGCCACAATTGACACAGGCTTTTTTGAGTTCGGTCTTTTGAATTGTTGGTTCTTCCATGCTTGCTTTTCCGCCGGGGCGGATATCTATATCAATTGAGATAAATTAGTATTTCGAACAAAAGTGAGAAACCCCTAGAGTGTTTCTAGTGATGAACCTTCTCAATCGTTGTTTTGCAACTCATTTCGAAATGACAATAAAAAGATTACTCTGTTGGTAATGGCGGCGGGGTATTTCCTCCCAAAAACGATTTTAATTCTTCCACTTCTTTAAGAGATGCCCAAGCCGACATGCCTTGTTTCCAAACCAAACTATCACGGTTAATGGTTCTTGAGGCAAAAAGGGATTGCATCTGTTCAAATGTAACCGGTCCGTGTTGTACTCCGTTGGTGGCATAATAGTACATGGTCTGCGTTGGCATTGGAGGTGGAACAGCTCCAGGTGTTTGCTGTGCAGCTTGTTGTGGGGCAGCTTGCATATTTCCGCCCATCATACCGCCCATTTGTTGGGCCAATACAAATCCCATGCCCATGCCCATTCCTGCTCCAGCGGTTCCGCCCTCGTTTTGGGCAGCGGCCTCGATAGCCTTGGCTGTCTTGAACTTGGTCAATTTGTCCAGGTCAAGTTTGTCGATACGGCTGTACTCGAAGATTTCCTTTTTAAGATCTTCGGGCATGGATACGTTTTCAATGTAGAATTTCTCCAAGGAAATACCCACACTCTCAAACTCGGGAGACATCACCTCGCGGCAAGTATCAGAAAGTTCCGTAGTGTTGGCAGCATATAGTTCAATGGGCAAATTGGCTTGGCCAACGGTATTCGTGAACCGTGTAGCAATCAGACTTTTTAAGTGTTCGTTGATTTCGTAATTGGTAAAATTACTGTCGGTTCCTACAATGTCCTTGATAAACTTGCCTGCATCGGAAATTTTGAAGGCATAGGTCCCAAAAGCACGGATTTCCACCAATCCGAAGCGATCATCGCTTAATGTAATTGGGCTTTTTGTACCCCATTTTTCATCGGTAAACAAGTGGGTGTTTACAAAGTAAACCTCTGCTTTAAATGGAGAGTTGAACCCATATTTCCAACCTTTTAGGGTAGCTAAAATAGGTAGGTTCTGAGTTGTAAGGTCGTAAGTGCCAGGTTCAAAAACATCGGCCAATTGACCTTCGTTGATGAAAACCGCAGTTTGTCCTTCCCGAACAATGAGCTTGGCCCCGTTCTTTATTTCATTTTGATAGCGCTCAAATCGATACGCAATGGTGTCATCGGTATAGTCGAGCCACTCAATAATATCAATAAATTCATTACTGAGTTTTTCCTTGATCTTTCCAAAAATATCCATGGTAGTGTTTTTATTTAGATGATTAATTTATAAAAAAAGGAGAAAGTCTCCGTTAGATTAGTGTAAAATGATGGAAGTTTGTTACAGTGATTGAAAAATCAATCCATTTTTCCTGCTTCCTTCAACATTTCCAAAACTTTTTCTTTAGGAAGCGCCTCAATTCTATGACCATCTCGTCCAATAGTGGTTTCCCCTGCAAAAAGGGAATTAAGGATTGCTTCTTCGGTAGCTTCGATGGTGGCCAAAAAGAGTGGGGTCATGGCTTCATTGCGCAAGGTTGGAACTGTTTGAATTGGACTTTCGCTTTCATAAGGAATTCTGCATTCCTCGGCAGTGGAAACCGCAATCACATAATCGCCACTCCCATTACTGGCAATTCCTCCTGTTCTGGAAAGACCGAGCATAGCTCGTTTGGCCAATCGTTCCAAATTTCTGGAATCCAATGGAGCATCGGTAAGCACCACCATCATACAAGAACCATCAGGAGAATATTTGAAACTATTGGAATAACGTCCCAGTTTTTTTCCCACTTCAACTCCTGCAACTTGCAAAACCCCTCCAAAATTGGATTGCACCAAAACGGCCACGGTGTAACCACCAGATTTTTTGGGCAATACTCTTGAGGAGGTGCCAATACCACCCTTAAATCCAAAACAAATGGTTCCTGTTCCTGCACCTACGTTTCCTTCGGGAACAGCACCAGATTTGGCTGAAGAAATGGCTTGGAGTACATCAGCTTCGGTAACGTGACGTCCTCGACTATCGTTAAGATAACCATCATTGGTTTCCCCGACCACGGAATTAACCGACCGAACATTTTCATTGCCCTTTTGTTTCAAGGTGTAACCGATTACCGCATTCATCGCTGTTGAAACATTAAGAGTATTGGTCAGGATTATCGGGGTTTCCAAATCACCCAATTCTTTTACTTGGGTATATCCCGCCAACTTACCAAATCCGTTGCCCACATAAATGGCCGCTGGCACTTTTTCTTGAAAAATGTTTCCTGAGTGCGGTAAGATAGCCGTTACTCCAGTTCTAATATTTTCTCCTTCATTACGAGTGATATGTCCCACTTGAACACCTGGCACATCGGTAATGGCATTGAATATTCCGGGTTGGAGAACGCCAATTTCAACCCCATGGTCTCGAAGACGGTTTTGCGCCATCATTACTATTGGAAGTATGAAGAAAAGAACAAGAACATTTGTTTTGGATTTGCTCATATTTGATTTATCAACCTTTTAACACACTAACCGTTACCAATAACTGTCCCACATGCCTTTGACTATGCTCTGCCGAGTGAAAAATTAGTCCTATTACGGTGGTCGGCAGTTTTTTTCGACCCACAAATCGCTCATGGGTAAGTGTAGATTCAGGAATAGTTTTAAAATAGTCCAATGCTTCGTTCACTTTCTGTTCAAATTCCGTAATCAATTGTTGGGAAGAGGGAGCTCCTTCTTCATTGCCTTCGTTTTTAAGGAATTGGAATTGGGCATCTGTCAATGAGTCTTCTTTGGCATAGGTAAGCAATCGGTCCAATACCCCGGTAAGATGACGGAGATGAAATCCTACGGAAGCCCTGCCGAACGGTGTGTCCCAGAGTTTTTCTTCTGGAAAATCCAACAAATAGCTCTTTGTTTCCCTGACTGATTGCAACAAAGCGTGGGCAGCGGGCTGTAAAAGTGACGGTACATTTTCTATTGGGCCGCTGAGCCAATATTCCTGGGTAGATGACATATATAATTTTTATGATTAAAAATTCCGGTAATCCCCGGACAGATATTTGTTTGCTTTTTCTTCCTGAAACTGGGCGGTCTCGGCATTCCAATGCAAAGTTTCGCCAGGGAAACGACCTGCAATGGTTCCCAAAAGAATGGTCTCGGTCAATCGGGCAGCATAGTCAAAAGGAGCGGTTGTCTTGTCTTTGCCCAAACAAGCATCTACAAACTGATGATAATGCTTTGGGCCCTCAGTATTATAATTTCGGATGGGCTCACCTAAGTTGTGTTCTTTCGAAACTTTGGTAATTTCCCTTGAAATATCCACGTATTTCCCTTTTCTGATTTTTTTGGGCAATTGCATAAAATGGGGCAGCAATAACCGTCCTTTTTCACCTACAAACATGGCTCCTTGTTCTGGTAATTCATTTTCACCCGCCACTCCGGCATCCAAAGAAATATTATCTTTTGCGCTTTTAGCAACGGATGCGGTATTCTTTTTCATTTCCATGCCGGGCAATAAAAGGTCTTCGTGCATTGTGGGAGCACCCGGACCATCGTACCATATCCATTTTAGGGATTTACCCGTGTATCTGGTGCCGGGAAATTCATAGGTAACGGTATTGTTTTCTGGAAACCCAAATCCATTGCTCGGACGGCATTCCGTTTTAATGGTTCTGGGAACATCCAATTGGAGCGCGTTGTAAGGCGTATCAAAAATATGTACTCCCATATCGCCTAAGGTTCCACAACCATAATCCATTAATTTTCTCCAATTGCCGGGGTGGTACAGATCCTTTTTATAGGGTCGTTTGGTGGAAGTTCCCAACCATAGATTCCAGTCCAATTGATCCGGAACGAGGTCTTGGCCTTGGGGCAGTGGACCATCGTATCCCCAATTTTTGGCGACCATGCATGTACCGTATGCACTTTTCCAATAATACCGGACTGAATCAAAAGTGTGGCGAGTTTGTAATCGTAAAAGGAGTGAACCTGAATGCCCATTTGCGTGATCAAGCCTTTTTCTTCCGCTACTTTTTTCATCTCCCTGGATTCGGACACGTAGTGGGTCAATGGTTTTTGGCAATATACCGCCTTATCCATTTCCATGGCCAATAACGAAGCCGGTGCATGAGTATGGTCCGGGGTCGATACGATTACCGCATCGATTTCATCCCCCATTTCTTCCAACATCACACGATAATCAAAAAAGACACGTGCGTCGGGGTGCATTTTGTGCGCAGCCGATAGGTTGATGGCATCCACATCGCAAAGGGCAACTACTTCTACAGCGGCATGCGAAGAAATAGCTTTAAGGTCTTCCATACCCATATTACCCACACCAATATGTGCAGTTCTTAGCTTTTCTTTGGCAAACCCTTTTTCCAAAAAGGAAGGAGCCAGCATAATGCCCAAGGCCCCAACACTGCTCTTTTTAATAAACTCTCTTTTGTTCATGGTTGGTTCTGGTTATTTTAACCCTTACGCATCCATTCATTTTTCGGCAAAAACAATTTCCCTTAAAAAAAGTGAACGGAAACACTAAGAAATAAATATGGTTTTGTTTTTTGTAAGGATGGTTAAAGTACAAAATAAAGTGTAATTTTTTTGCGGGTTTTTCACTACATTTAAAGCAGACTAACTCAACACTTTAAAAATGAAGATTTGCTTTTTCAAAATCGGTTTGCTTTTGCTTACCGTATCATTATTTGTTACACCAGTGCATTCCCAGCGCAGAAATAAAAAACAAAGCGCACCGGAATACCCCGAAGAATTGTACTCAAGTTTAGATTACCGATTGATCGGCCCATTTAGAGGAGGTCGTTCCGCAACGGTAACCGGTGTGCCCGGAGAGCCCAACCTATTTTATTTTGGCGCTACCGGAGGAGGTGTATGGAGAACTACGGATGGGGGTCGCTCATGGGAAAATATATCCGACGGGTATTTTGGCGGAAGTATCGGTGCCGTTTCCGTAGCACAAAGTGACCGAAACGTGATTTATGTTGGTGGTGGAGAAAAAACTGTACGGGGCAATGTTTCTTCAGGATACGGAATATGGAAAACCGAGGATGCAGGTAAAACATGGAAATCGTTGGGCTTGGATAAAAGTCGGCATGTTTCACGTATCAGGATTCACCCTACAGACCACAATATAGTCTACGCGGCCGTAATGGGAAATTTATACAAACCAACCACCGAAAGAGGTGTTTACAAAAGTACAGATGGTGGTCAATCTTGGAAAAAAGTGCTCTACGCGAACGATATGGCAGGAGCCGTAGATCTTATGGTTGACCCAAACAATCCAAGAATACTTTATGCTTCTACTTGGCGGGTACAGCGTACCCCATATAGCTTGAGCAGCGGTGGAGAAGGGTCTGCTCTTTGGAAAAGTACCGATAGTGGAGAAACTTGGACCGAAATTTCCAAAAACGAAGGATTTCCATCAGATACTTTGGGTATTATTGGTGTTACGGTTTCCCCTAAGAACAGTAATAGGGTATGGTCCATTGTTGAGAATAAAGATAAAGGAGGATTGTACCGTTCCGAAGATGGCGGAAAAACATGGGCGTTGGTTAATAGCGATAGAAGTTTAAGACAACGGGCTTGGTATTACACTAGGGTATATGCAGATACCAACAACGAGGATGTAGTGTATGTATTGAATGTAAATTATCATAAAAGTACCGATGGTGGTACAACATTTGAATCTTCGAATGCACCCCACGGTGACCATCACGATCTTTGGATAGCCCCAGAGGATTCAAATAGAATGATTATTGCCGATGATGGTGGTGCCCAGATAAGTTATGATGGCGGTGAAACTTGGAGCACATACCACAACCAGCCAACAGCTCAATTTTATAGGGTTACCACAGATAACGCTTTCCCATACCGTATTTATGTAGCACAGCAAGATAATTCCACCTTGAGGGTAAATTATAGAAGTGACGATGGGTCCATCGGCGAAGACGATTGGGAATCTACCGCAGGTGGCGAATCCGCTCATATTGCAGTGGACCCAACCAATAATGATATTGTTTATGGAGGGAGTTACGGAGGTTTTTTAACCCGAGTGAACCACGCCAATAAAACAGCAAGGGCGGTAAATGTGTGGCCAGATAACCCTATGGGCTATGGAGCGGAAGGGATGAAATATCGCTTTCAGTGGAACTTTCCAATAATGTTCAGCAAGCATGATCCAAAAAAACTATACACTTTCTCCAACCATGTGCATATGAGCACCAACGAAGGCCAAAGCTGGGAATTGTTGAGCGATGATCTTACCCGTAATGATCCCGATAAATTGGTTTCCAGTGGTGGGCCCATTACCCAGGACAATACAAGTGTAGAATATTATTGTACAATTTTTGCTGCTAACGAAAGCCCATTGACCGAGGGATTGATTTGGGTAGGTAGTGATGATGGACTTATCCACGTTACCAAAAATGGAGGACAGACCTGGGAAAATGTGACACCGCCCAATATGCCGGAGTGGAACATGATCAATAGCATAGAACCTTCTGCTTTTGATGAAGGTACGTGTTACGTTGCTGCCACTCGATACAAACTGGGCGACTTTACCCCCTATCTGTACAAGACCACCGATTATGGAAAAACCTGGACCAAGATTACCAATGGAATAGAAAATGAACACTTTACCCGTGTGGTTAGGGAAGACCCGAAAAGAAAAGGGTTGTTGTATGCCGGTACCGAAACCGGAATGTATATTTCCTTCAACGATGGTCAGAACTGGGAAAAGTTCCAATTGAACCTGCCCATAGTTCCCGTTACAGACCTTACGATCAAGGACGATAACTTGATTGTGGCCACCCAAGGTAGAAGTATTTGGGTGATAGACGACCTTACCGTTTTGCATCAATTGGACAATGCCAAGAAGTCTGCAAGCTCCATCTTGTACAAGCCAAGAGATAGTTATAGAACCAAGGGAAGAAAGGCCAGAAGACCATCAAAAACCGAAGGAGAAAACCTTGCCAATGGCGTAATTACCCATTTTTATCTGAAGGATTTCTCCGAAAAGGACAGCGTTTCGTTGACCTATACCAAAATGAACGGAGACACCTTGGCCACATACAGCACATTCTCCAAAGAAAGAGGTAAAAAACTAGAAGCAAAAAAAGGAGGGAATACCTTTGTGTGGAATACCCGGGGAAAAGGAGCCGAAAGATTAAAGGGCATGATTCTTTGGTGGGCCAACTTAAGCGGTCCCAAAGCTGTTCCCGGAACTTATAAGGTAAGTTTAAATGTGAACGGCAACGACCAAACGGAGGAATTTACCATTCTTCCAGACCCTAGGGCAGAAGTTTCGGTGGCCGATATGCAAAAGCAGTACGATTTTATCACAGAAGTAAACCAAACTGTGGATAGAGCACATCAATCCATTAAAAAAATAAGGGCCATCAACGAAAAGTTGGACGAGTTCATCAAAAAATATAAGGATGATGAAGCTACCAAAGCATTGGTGGAAAAAGCCAAAAAGATGAAGGAGGAATTTGGTGCCATTGAAAAAGAACTGTATCAGACCAAAAACAGAAGTAATCAAGATCCATTGAACTTCCCGATAAAGCTTACCAACAAACTGGCACATTTGAACAGTTTGGTTTCAATCGACGATTTTCCTCCAACAGATCAGGATATCGCTGTAAAAAATGAACTGTCTGCACAAATTACAAAGCAGTTGGAGGCTTTTGATAAACTTGTGGACCAAGAAATTGGAGCATTCAATAATGAATTCAATCAACTCAAATTGGATTATTTGAGCATTGAGGAATAATACACCAAAGCCCCTACGTAAAACATAGGGGCTTTTCTTTTTTTAGACTACCATACTTTTTAAACAAACCAGCATTTACCATGAAAAAAGGACTTTTTTTTCTGTTATGCAGCGTTTTTGGGACGCTAGCATTCGCACAGACCGCCAACGATTATTTTGAACCTATGAAATTTAGGAACATCGGCCCATTTCGTGGTGGTCGGTCTGTTACCGCTAGCGGTGTAGTTGGAGACCCACTTACCTATTATATGGGAACTACTGGTGGAGGATTGTGGAAAACCAGTAATGCCGGCGGCAAATGGGAAAACATTTCCGATGGTTATTTTGAAATGGGCTCCGTGGGAGCAGTTTCGGTTTCCCGATCCAATCCCAATATTGTGTACTGTGGGATGGGAGAACACGCTCCAAGGGGGGTAATGACTTCTTATGGAGACGGTGTATATAGGTCCAACGATGCTGGGAAAACATGGGTAAAGCTCGGCCTGGAAAAAACTCAACATATTTCACGGATAATAATTCATCCAACAAACCCTGAAATTGTATATGTTGCCGCACAAGGAGCATTATATGCGCCGAACCCCGAAAGAGGGGTTTACCGTTCTATGGATGGCGGAAAAACATGGGAGAAAATCCTTTATGTAAACGAAGGTACGGGAGCTGCCGAACTTTCAATGGACGCAAACAACCCAATGATTCTGTATGCGGCTATGTGGGAACACCAGCGTAAACCCAATATCGTAATTAGCGGTGGACCGGGCAGTGGTCTCTACAAAAGCACCGACGGAGGAGATACTTGGCAAGAGATGACCAAAGGCCTGCCAGAAGAAAAAGGCAAAATGGCCATTAGCGTAAGTCCTGCAAATTCTGAAAAGGTATATGCTTTGATCGAGAGCGATTCCAATCAAGATAAAGGCGGTTTGTTTGTATCGAACAATGCAGGGGAGAGCTGGCATATGGTGAGCGGTGATAACAGATTGGTGCAACGCGCCTGGTACTATATTGAGGTCTTTGCCGATCCCAACAACGAAAATACCGTATATGTGTTAAGTGCACCTATGCTACGTTCCGAAGATGGTGGGAAAACTTGGGAGACTATCTCTGTGCCCCATGGCGACACCCATGATCTGTGGTTCAACCCCGATAATTCCAAAAATATGGTGATGGCCAACGATGGAGGTGCGGCCATAACTTTTAACTACGGAAAGGATTGGTCCACATTGGACAATATGCCCACGGCTCAATTCTATCGAATCAATACGGACAACCTATTCCCCTACAACATTTATGGAGGACAGCAGGACAATACCTCGGTAAAAATTGCAAGTCTTTCGTTGGGCAGATGGAGCATCAACCAAGAAGATTGGCATTATTCCGCAGGAGGCGAAAGTGCATTTTTGGCCTTTGATCCCGACGATCCGAGGTATGTGATGGGAGGAAGTTATTTAGGCACAATAGAGTTGTTGGACATGGAAACCAAAATGTCCAGCAAGGTTATGGCGGCCCCAATTCAATACTTGGGCAGGGATGCCCGCGACATGAAATACTTGTACAATTGGAATGCACCGATCATATGGTCCAAACACGAGCCGGGAACATTTTATCATGGAGCACAATTGGTTCTGAGAACACGGGATAATGGAGTAACTTGGGAAGAAATTTCACCAGACCTTACCAGAGACCAAGATGCACTCCAAGGAAAAGGAGGAGGTCCATACACCAACGAAGCAGTAGGCGCTGAAAACTATGGAACCTTGGCCTATATTATTGAATCGCCACATGAAAAGGGCGTTTTAATTACAGGAAGTGATGACGGTTTGGTACATATTACCAAAAATGGCGGAGAGACTTGGCAAAATATAACCCCAAAGGGGTTAAAGGAATGTTTGGTCAACGCCATCGAAGTATCCCCACACAATCCTGGTACTATTTATATTGCCACGACCCGCTACAAGTTCAACGATTACACCCCCGCCCTGTACAAAAGCACCGATTACGGAAAAAACTGGACAAACATCAGCAATGGCATACCATATGGCGCATTTACCCGAGTGGTCCGTGAGGATTTAGAACAAAAAGGACTATTATATGCCGGCACCGAAAAAGGATTGTATGTTTCTTGGAACGATGGTAAAATGTGGGAGCCCTTGCAATTGAATCTACCCAAGACACCAATCACCGATTTAAAAGTGCACCGAGGGGACTTGATCGTGGCCACATCGGGCAGAAGCTTTTGGATCTTGGATAATATTACTACCCTGTCGCAATACAATGGTAGTCCACAAAGTCTGGGGCTTTACCAACCAGAAGAGGCCATTTTTGGCTCTTGGGGGAGTGCAATGAACAGTAATTCTAAAAGTTTGAGCGGCACCAACCCTTTTGAGGGGGTAAACCCAGCTAATGGAATGGTAATCTATTACCATCTCCCAAAGCAAATGGATTCATCCGAAGTAACTATGGAAATTACGAACTCACAAGGGAAAGTGGTACGGAGTTTTACATCTAAAAAAGACCCCAACTACATACCTCATAATGGTGGAGGAGCGCCCCCTGCCCCGGTTTTGGCAACGGATAAAGGCTTGAACCGTTTTGTGTGGGATTTAAAAACGCCAATAGTTCCGGGCGTGCCTGGCGTTTATATCGAAGCCAATTTTACCGGTCATAAAGTGCCGCCAGGAGAGTACACCATCAAACTTAAGGCAGGAGATGAAGTGGTTACCGTGCAAGGAACGGTAATCCCAACACCAGGAACAAACATAAGCAAGGAACGTTTTGCGGAATACGATACGATCATGAACGATTTTGAGGCCAAGGTAACCGAGATGCACAATAGAGTGAACCAGCTAAAAAAAGTACAAGGTCAATTGGGAGCACTAATCAAGGATATGGACAATGAAGGGTTAAAACAAGAAGGGCAAGCCTTGTTGGACAAACTTAGGTCCTGGGACCAGGAAATGGTGCAACGTAAATCCCAAGCGTATGACGATGTGGAGAATTTTCCCAACAAGTTT
This sequence comes from Flagellimonas alginilytica, assembly GCF_042134605.1. Classification (GTDB taxonomy): domain Bacteria; phylum Bacteroidota; class Bacteroidia; order Flavobacteriales; family Flavobacteriaceae; genus Flagellimonas; species Flagellimonas alginolytica. The sequence goes on from NZ_CP169638.1 coordinate 1,698,299, forward strand.
ACTGCGGAGTATCTTTTTGTGATGAACCAAAGCAACAGTGAACTGCCACAGATCAATCAACCATCAAAAGATAGAAAAGCAGAGTTGGATGCCCAATGGATCGGATTAAAACAACGGGCAGAAACTTTAATACAAACAGAAATCCCTAATTTTAACACCAAACTTTGGGAGAATGGCATTGGTGCCATTCAGCTGTAAAATTAAAACGTAGATCTTTTGCTGTATCCTTATATAAAATCGTTGCACCTCATATTTGTGGTAACTTGGTTTGCCGGGCTTTTTTATATTCCAAGGCTTTTTATTTATCATATTGAGGCTTGGCAAAAACCGTCACCGGATAAGGAAATTTTATCCGAACAGTTAAAATTAATGACCAAAAGATTGTGGTACATCATCACATGGCCCTCTGCAATTATTTGCACGCTTACGGCCATTTGGCTCTTAATTTTAATGCCGGCATGGCTACAACAACCTTGGATGCATGTAAAACTTGCCTTTGTGGCCTTACTTTTTGGGTATCATTTTAAGTGTCATCAAATATTTAAACAGTTGCAACGCGATGAGGTAAAGTACACCTCGAAGTTTATGCGAATCTGGAACGAAGTGGCGACCCTTATTCTCTTCGCGGTCGTTTTTTTGGTAGTCTTAAAAAGCGCCTTCAATTGGATTTACGGTATTGTGGGCATGTTTTTATTGATGATATTGTTGATGTTGGGAATACGATGGTACAAGAAAGTGAGGGAAAGAAACCCCAATGCCTAAACGTAAAACTGCCGTGGATATATCTCGACTTGGCTCGATAATTGCGTAAATTTATCATTAAATCAAGCGAGCTTGTTTAGAAAACTATCCTTACGATCACGTATTTTCTTTGCCATGATCACCTTGGTAGTGGTCGCCTCTGTACTTATAGCCGGGGTTACGGTTTACCAATATAAGGAACAAGGGGACGATTACCATAACGAAAGATTGGAACGTAAGGAGGAGCAATTGATCAAAAGTATCAATTACACCTTAAAAGAGACCACCTACCCGGTTACTACCGAAAATCTTCATCTTATTTTTAGTGAGGACATTTACAAGATAGCCAACATTCAAAACGTAAATTTCAATATATACGATCTGGAAGGCAATCTGGTCAAAAACTCAAGGCCCAGTTTTGATTCGAACACATTTGCAACGTGCTTGGATGCCGAGATACTTAATTTTTTAAGAGGAAGTGGAGAAACACGGTTTGTTGAGGAAAAAAGAGCTGCAGGGGATAACTATCAATCCACCTACACCTACATCCACGACCTAAAATTTAAGCCCATTGGTATTTTGCACTTACCTTATTTTGAAGATAACACCTTCAATAATATGGAATTGAAGGAATTTCTTTTCAGGTTGGGAATGGTATATGTGTTAATGTTGATTGCGGCCATAATTCTTGCCTATTTCATATCAAAATACATTACACGGTCCTTGCAGGCGATATCCGATAAAATGAACCGGACCAATCTTACCCAGGAAAATGAAAAAATCTATTTAGATCGTCCGGGCGAAGAAATAGAAAAATTGGTGGATTCGTACAACCGAATGATCGATGAGCTTGAGGAAAGCGCCGTAAAATTGGCTCGGAGCGAGCGGGAACAGGCATGGCGGGAAATGGCCAAACAGGTAGCGCACGAGATAAAAAACCCATTAACACCCTTGCGCCTTACCGTACAGAGTTTTGAACGCAAATTTGACCCCAACGACCCAGACATCCACGAAAAACTGAAAGAGTTTTCCAAAACGTTGATCCAGCAGATAGATACCATGAGCAATATTGCCACGGCATTCTCCAGTTTTGCAGACATGCCGGCCCAACAGAACGAAACCTTGAACGTGGTAAAAGTTGTGAAGCTGGCCTTGGAGATCTTTAACGAGGATTATATTCATTTTATAGCGGACGAAGAGGAAATCGTTGCCAAACTGGATAGAACACAGCTGATCAGGGTAATTACCAATTTGGTGAAAAATGCCATACAGGCAGTACCCGGGGTAGACTCCCCACGAATATTGGTGACCGTTGCAACTGATGGTCCCGAAGTAAAAATTTCGGTGGCGGACAACGGCATAGGCATATCGGAAGAATTTAAGCATAAGATCTATGAGCCAAAGTTCACTACAAAGTCAAGCGGAACAGGTTTGGGCCTGGGAATGGTAAAGAACATTGTGGAAAACTATGGCGGAACCATTACCTTTACTTCTCAAGTAGGCAAGGGGACGGTTTTTTGTGTAAGGTTCCCAAAAGAGCAAAGTACAGAACGGAAAAATTAATAGACCATTTCAAATTTATAGCAAACATGGACTTCGAGAACATTTACATTGAAGAAGAAAACAATTTGGCCACAATTACCATAAACAGGCCAAAAAAATTGAACGCGCTCAACAAAAGGACCATAGAGGAGTTACATGTTGCGTTCAAAGAATTGGAGGAAGACAAGGATATTAAGGCGATCATAATAACCGGAAGTGGGGAAAAAGCTTTTGTGGCCGGTGCCGATATTTCGGAATTCGCCGAGTTTTCGGTGAAGGAAGGGCGTCAACTTGCCGCTACAGGCCAGCGTACGCTGTTCGATTTTGTGGAAAATCTATCCACTCCCGTAATAGCGGCCATAAACGGCTTTGCCCTGGGTGGTGGATTGGAATTGGCCATGGCATGCCATTTTAGAGTGGCCAGTAGCAATGCACGAATGGGTTTGCCCGAGGTTTCCTTAGGTTTGATCCCAGGCTACGGCGGAACGCAACGATTGCCACAATTGATAGGAAAAGGGAGGGCCTTGGAAATGATCATGACGGCCGGAATGATAGATTCGGACAAGGCCTTTGGTTACGGATTAGTGAACCATGTGGTTTCTTCGGAAGAACTGTTGCCCTTTTGTACAAAAATTGCAAGCAGGATATCGAATAATTCCTCAGTTGCCATAAAACACGCAATAAAAGCGGTAAATGCTGGTTTTAAGTATGACGCCGATGGCTATTCTGTGGAGATCGATGCTTTTGGCCATTGCTTTGGAACCGACGATTTTAAAGAAGGTACATCAGCATTTTTGGAAAAACGAAAAGCCGATTTCCCCGGATCATGACCATTGGCCTAACCAAGCCAGATCATGAGAAAAACTTTCTTACTACTTTTTTGTACAATTTTGGGCATGTTTGTAAATGCCCAAAAAATGCCCGTATCCTACGATTTTGGAGAAAAATATAAGGATCGCTACCGCTACTCCAATCTAGTCGCCATAGAAGAGGACGACTCGGGAGGATACATTTTGGTCCGATCCTATTACCAAGGGCTCATTCTTAAACCAAAGGGCTATTTGATCGAAAAGTATAATAGCGATCTACAATTGGTTTCCGAATATAACTACAAGCTCAAGGGGCTGGATTTTGTAAACGGCTTCCTTAAAAATGGGCAGTTGCATCTTCTATTTTTAAATTACAACCCGCTAAAGGGAGAGTATGAATATTGGGCGCATAGCAGTCCAACCATTGCTTTCAATTTTAAGGAAAAAAAGTTGCTGTCGATCGCATCGGCAGAAGTAAGCGACCCCGTGGGAAAAAATTATTACAATCGTGATTTTTCGCGCGGATTTACCACGGCCATTCTTTTTAACGAGGATAAAACCGGTTTTGTGATCAGTACACATCATAAAAAAGGAAAAAGCAATAAACATATGATCCATATGTTCGATACCGCGCTCAACAAAAGATTCGAATATGATTTTTCCGATGAGATAGAAGAAAAAAACTATGCCTTCGAGAACGTGGCTTTCTCTCCCGATCTACAAACAGCTTATATAGTGGGCAAGGCTTACTTTAAAAAGCGACGTTTTAGGGTAGACGAAAGAAAGTTCCAATACGAGTTGATCAAAGTATCTCAATATGGCAGCCAAACACAATCCTTTGTGGATCCGGGCAAGTATCCAGAAGCATTGTATCCCGTTCTTAATAAAGGAAAATTGATTTGCGTAGGCTTTTATTCGGATAGAAAGGATAATAGGTACAACGGTATAGCGTATTTCGATGTTGCCCCGAACAGTTTAACGATCCAATCGCAGATATACAACCCATTCTCCCAACAGTTTATGGACGATAAGTTTGGCCGTGAAGAAGATAAGGATATCAAGAACCTTGTTTTTAAGGGGGTTGAAGTAACGGACGAACAAGAGATTTTCTTTAATGCCGAAGAGTATTTTGTTACTTCCGGATTGGAAACGACCGGAGCCGGTCAGCGGATCAAGATAGAACGCTATCACCACAACGATATTGTGAGCGTAAAACTAGATGCGAACGGCAATATGGAGTGGGCACGGAACATCAACAAGACCGAAGTTACCCAAGGTGATGGAGCCTATGCCTCCTACAGTTCGTACAGCAAAAACGGGAATACCTACTTCTTTATCTGCACTGCTGCAGAAAACCCGCAATTGATCAATAACGAACGCTTGATCTTTAAACAAGGGTTTAGTAGAAACCGGAACGTGTTCATGATCTCTTTGGATCAAAACGGGGTAATGGATTATGAAAAAATAATAGACCAACAAGAAGCAAGATTGCCCCTCATGGTCTCCAAACCACTAAAGGACGAGATGGATGATAAAATGCTTTTCTATGCCAAACGAGGAGGCAGGAAACAATTGGTAAAGGTAGATTTTAAATAAGAACACTCTTTAATATAGATAAAACAATGGCCCCGTTCCGGGGCTTTTTATTTTGCTGAAACAAAATAGAAAGAAAATACTTACAATATAAATATTACATCAATTGATAAGCATTATTCATCAAATGGTGGCCTGCCTAGGTTAATTGGGGTAAAATTCGATCATTCGTGCATTATACTTTTGATGTATTGATAACCCAATTTTAAAACAAAAAATTATGAAAACAGTAAAATTAGTTAGTTCGGCCATGTTATCTATGGCAATTGCATTGGTCTCCTGTTCTGGTGAGGATGGGGAAAAGGGATTACAAGGAGATCAAGGGATTCAAGGGCCACAAGGAGATCAAGGGCCACAAGGCGAACCTGGGGCAGATAGCCCTACGGTGGATTTTTATTTTCAAAATGGATTTAAAGGCTATGAAGGAACATCTGACGCAAGTATAATATCGGATGGGACAGGCGTGAATGATGAAGAGTTATCATTAGATTATACGTTTACAGGTTTTGAAACCATAGAAAATAGAACTCTCTTCCATTTTGATGGAATTGGTGAAACAATAACATCTAAATTGATGGAAGATGGTCAATCGTGTTCAGAGGCCTTTTATGTAAATAAAGCAACGTTATTTGTATATATAGGGTATCATAACACAGAAGGGTATGAAGATTCAAAAATAAAGGTTGGATTTTATAGTGAGGAGGACCCTATGTTTGTAGAAGAAGAAGTTAATTGGTCAATGGCAAACACCAATGACGATTGGGGAGATGAGGGCGGACGAAGTGAAATGTGGGCTGGCCCATTTTCAGGTACCGACGACTATTCATTTGTGTTGACCAAAGGATCTAGCGCCGCTAAAGGTTGGCATCCTATTCTTTTACCAAGAAGTGTTGTAGAAAATTGGATTTGCAATCCAGATTCAAATAAAGGGATTCGTTTAAGAATAGATCCGCTTTCTGAAGATATTGGCTTTAGTAATCTTACGATGGTTGCGTCAGAAAGCGAGTTGGAAGACCTAAGACCTTTATTAATTGTTGAAACAGAAAATATTAATAGCACTACTTCCAAAAGCAATGCTACCAATACCAAGTCAGCAGACTGGGAAGATCTTTCCTATGAAGAAAAAATGGCTCCTTTATACAGATTTTTTAAAAGTAAAGGAGAATAGGATTTAGTTAAAGAATGATGCTCCATAGTTAACCATATTTAAACCAAAAAAACAGCCGGACAAATGTTCGGCTGTTTTAATTAGTATCGACTATAAACGAATATTAAGTGAAAGGATATCGGTATAATTTAAGGTAAAGACTTTAAGTACACGAATCGGTTTCTTTGAAATTCAAACATTTTAGAAAGAAAATACTTACAATATAAATATTACATCAATTGATAAGCATCATTCATCAAATGGTGGCCTGCCTAGGTTAATTTGTTTAAGAGAATACACTCATGGTGTCCTACATTTATGAGTAATTATAAAGATAATTTGAGCATTATGAGTAGAATAAAATTGTTCTTGGGTGCACTGACATCTATGTCCATTTTTTTGATGTCCTGTTCTGGTGATGATTCCGGCTCTGTTTCACTTATTAAACAAGGAATTGCAAAAACAGAAATGTCAAACAATAATCAAGCTGATATAAAGGAATTTGAATATAGCCTTGAATTCCTAAGTGACTATAGTCAACTTAATCTTGATTTGGGAGTATATATTGATGAGCCGTTTAAATATGGTTATCTATTTTATATAGAACATAAAAGTGGGTTTAGATATTATATGCCGGGCTATTTATGGGACGATACACATTTTGTAACTGTTGAGGCAAACACACTAAACGGAGAGGTATAGGTTAATTTTTATGAATCTAACAAACTGCAATATGAGGTTTTTGAAGATGAGTTTTTGAGTGTTATTGTCTTGGCTGTTGAATTTACGGATGAAATTGAGAACCGCGAAAAGCTAATGGAGGAACTTACAAAAGTAGGAGTCGATATTGAAGATTATAATGATGTGATTGCTTATTTTGGGTTGTGATAAAATGTAAATACTAACAAATTAGTCACTAGTCAATAACCGGGTATCTGCTCGGTTTTTTGTTTTATTCATCGAGTGATTTTCATTCAAAGATTCCCGGCCTTGCTTAGAATGATAAAAAATATTGTTTTTCATACGCTTCTCTTATAATGTTTGCAAAGCATAAGTATTGTGTTATTCATTTACTCCATGTAAATGTGATGGATGGTTTTTTCTTTCTACGAAGTGATATATCGATAGTAGAATCTCTTACAATCCTATATAAATAAGCTGATACAGGTTCATAAAATCAATTAATCTATTTAAATGATTCAAGAAACCGACTTTTAAAAATAAAACCTACAAAATAGTTATCCGTCAGCTCAATTCTAGCATTCATCAATTGATATACTGAACAGGTCAGTTGGCACCAAAATATTCTATCTAACTAATTTATATTTAGATAATTAAAAAAACGAAATTATGAAATCTTTAAAATTAGTATGTATGGCCATGGTATCCATGACAGTCATTTTGGTCTCCTGTTCCGGCGAAGATGGGGAACAAGGACAACAGGGATTTCCTGGTGTCGATGGTTCTAATGGGACAGATGGGATAAGCTGTTGGGACATAAATGGAAATGGAATTGGGGATGCTGAAGAGGATATTAACGATGATGGCAACTTTGATGCGTTGGATTGTCAAGGTTCAGAAGGACAAGCTGGACAAGATGGCAATGCCAATGTACAAGAGTTTAAATTTGGCCTAGAACTGCAAGCTCCCTATACACAATTGGTCCGTGACCTAAATGATATTGTTGACGAGCCTTCGGACTACGCTTTCCTTTTTTATATGGAGCATAAACTCAATTTGACGTATTCTATACCTGGACATTTATTTGCTAACTCACACTATGCAAGAGTACATACCGATTCAAATACTGGTCATGTTGTAATCAATTTTTATGATTTGAATGATCAATCTTTTCAAGTACCCGCTGGCGAGTATAAGAATTTGATCGTTGTAGCTATAGAACTATCTAATACCGGAAAAACCAGTGAAAACATAATGGCGGAACTAAAAGCCGCAGGTGTCGATACATCCGATTACCATGCTGTGGCCGCATATTTTGGTTTGGAGTAGACCATAAAGAATTTTCCCCCGTGGGGCAATCTAACCATTAGCTAAAAAGCCGGGCGAAAGCCCGGTTTTTTTTATTTCCGTGCTGGACACGAAATCGTTACAAATAATCATAGAGCTTACATTATTTTCCAAAAATAGGAGGTTCTTCAATATGTTCAGAATCACATTGAACCAGTTATCTTTTTCATAAACCTAGCCAATCAAACAATTTCTTTTCACTTTTTAAAAACAATTCAAATATCAATAGAAGGGACAAAAAAACATCTGGGCAATTATTTTAAGGTATCCGTCAATTCATACTTGGCATAGGTCAATTAGCAGCTAAGAATACGTCATAATCAAAGTATTTTTATCCCTTAATAATTTAAACACCCAAATAGTATGAAAAAAATTAACCTGCTTAAAATGAGTATAATCATTAGTGTAATTACCATGTTTTCCTGTTCCAAAGAAGCAGAGAACGTAACTGTAGATTTTTTAGAAAATGTTACTACCCATAATGTTATAGAATCCAAATGTTGGGATTTGAACCATAATGGTGAAGCTGACGAGGAAGAGGACAAAAACAAGGATGGTAAGGTAGATTCAAACGACTGTAACCAAGAGTAAGTATACTTTTACATACTATATTTATCAGAAAACTCCGATAGAATCGTTTTATTTGCATATAAAAATGTATAAAATCCATAAATTTGGAATAAATCCAATTAATGCAAATGGAAGATTTTCTGAAAGGGAGAGGGGCACAACAAAATACCGATAACAGGTTTTTACAAGAGGTGTACGAAACACGGGAAGATTTTTTGGAATTCTGTAGGTTGGAAGGGGAGGTGGCCGACCATAATAAAACAATTTATGTGCCCATTTTTCCAAAGACCATCGTCAACAAAGTGGACAGCCCGGATGTTGGTATGCAATATTCCATGAATCCTTATCAAGGATGTGAGCATGGTTGTGTGTATTGCTATGCCCGAAATACACATGAATTTTGGGGCTATAGTGCTGGATTGGATTTTGAACGTAACATACTCATAAAAAAAGCAGCTCCGGAACTGTTGGAAGAAAAGATCAAGCGTAAAAAATGGAAGGCAAGCACTATTGTTATGTCAGGCAACACCGATTGCTACCAACCAGCAGAGCAAGAATATGAGTTAACTCGGAAATGCCTTGAGGTGTTCTTAAAATATCGCCATCCGGTCGGGATCATTACAAAGAATGCATTGGTTTTGAGGGATTTGGACATTTTAAAGGAGTTGAACAGTTATAATTTGATCGGCGTAAATATCTCCGTAACCTCATTGTCGGAAAAAATAAGACGAACACTGGAACCCAGAACGGCATCCATACAAAAAAGACTCAAAACGATCGAAGCTTTATCGAAAAACAATATCCCGGTTAATGCGATGCTGGCACCAATTATTCCCGGAATAAATTCACATGAACTCTTGCCCTTGGCGAAGACTGTGGCGGAGCATGGTGCACTTTCTTTTGGTTTAACAGTGGTGCGGCTCAATGGAGCCATTGGACAAATATTTGAGGATTGGATCAGAAAGACCATGCCCGATCGAGCGGAAAAAGTGCTGCACCAGATAAAAGATTGCCATGGGGGGTCGTTGAATGATAGCCGTTTTGGTTCTAGAATGAAAGGGGAAGGTAAAATTGCTCATCAAATCCACGAAATGGCACATTTGGCCAGACGGCGTTATTTTAATGGAAGAACTTTTCCAAAATTGAATATGGAACTTCATGAGCAGTATAAAGATGGGCAAATGAAATTGTTTTAGCTTCAATTGGAATATCACCGATTAGCAAGACATATTTGCCATTTCGATAAGAGGAACAACGTGAAGATTGAGAAACCCATTCTGCCTAAGAATTATCGCGCATTCTACGTTCGGCTCAAAATGAATAAGAATTTGAAAGATAGTAAAGTGCATGAGCATGCAAGAACATGAAAAAAAGAAATGGCCCATTTTGGGCCATTTTCAATATAAATAAAGCTTATTTTAATTCCCAGCCTTCGCGGTACTCTCTGGTGACCCACTCGTTGGCTTTGTCATAGTTGGTGATTCTCATATTCTCCCCATCCCATTTCAATTTCCTTCTTCCTGGTGAGTTATATGGATTCCAGTCCCTGGGCGTTTTTCCTTCCTGCAGCTCTTTGTATTGATATGCTTTAACGGCCAAGTTGCCCATTAAAACTGTTTCTGTCAACTTGCCGGCCTTATCAAAGTTGGATGAGGTGGGCGTACCATTTTGGCACCCATCCACAAAATTGGCAATATGTCCATCCATTCCACCTGGAACCCTAGGGTATTTAGGAGATGGGGCTTTGTATAGATCCATCATATCCGAAGGCAATAATCGGGCATTTCGTGAATATGTATCACATACCAAAATACCTTTTTCACCATACATTACGGTACCGCCTCCGCTATCTCCGATGGTTTCACCATCTTTTAATTCGTCCGGTAGATTTGGTTTAAGTCCGCCATCGTACCAGTTTAACGCGATATCACCATGCTCTTCGTGCTCAAACTTAAGATGTATTTTGGATGATGGAGGGCAAGAATGACTGTAATCCGCTTCCACAAAATCATCCACCCAAACAGTGGTGCAACTAGCTTCTGCTTCAATCGGGTAACCAAGGTCCAGAACACTGAAAGGGGTTTCCATAATATGGCAGCCCATATCGCCCAAAGCACCAGTTCCAAAATCCCAAAAACCTCTCCATTTAAATGGGAGGTAAGCATTGTTATAATCCCGCATAGCCGCTGGGCCTAACCAGAGGTCCCAATCCAATTCTTTGGGAATGCGGTCTTTCTTTGTGGGCATGGGCACCCCTTGCGGCCAAACAGGACGGTTGGTCCAACAATCAATAGTATGTACCTTTCCAATAATACCGGATTCTACCCATTCCCGGGCAATCCTGCTATCGTCGCTGGAAGCACCTTGGTTTCCCATTTGGGTAACAATGCCATTTTCCTTGGCCACTTGGGTCATTAACCTGGCTTCGTGAATATTGTGCGTTAAAGGTTTTTCTACATAGGCATGCTTTTTTTCGCGCATAAAGGGCAATGCAATGCTGGCATGTGTATGGTCGGGGGTAGCGACCATAATGGCATCAATGTCGTTAAGGTGTTTGTCAAAAACTTTTCGAAAATCTTTAAAGCGCTTTACATCCGGGAACTGTTCGTAGGTTTGCGCGGCACGGCGGTCGTCAACATCACAAAAAGCCACAAATTTTACACGGCCGGTATTGTGTAACCCGTTGATTACGCCATTACCCCTTCCTCCAACACCAAAACCGGCAACATACAGAGTGTCACTAGGGGCAACATGTGTTTTCCCCAAGACATGGCTGGGTACAATGGAAAAAGCGGCCGAAGCAGCTGCAGCATTTTTTATGAATTTTCTTCTTTGCATTTTGTTTAGTTTGATTTTATGAAATTCCAAGATACAAAAAACTCGTGGAGCACAATCTCAAATTTCTTTTGGGTCGATGCTCCCTTTTGTTAGGATTAAGACACGATTACGTTAAAGTATTTTTAAATCCGATCTAAAAACACATTTGATTCGTAAATGATTAAAACACTGCATACAATTCAAATTTTATGAAGAACGCTACCTCGAATCAACAGAAAAAAAGTTCCTTTTTTAAAACTACCTTGAACAACCTAAAACAGATCAACCTTTTCTCTAGCATACGTAAATTCTTCCATACTGCGGACGCATGGGGTGTTTTTGTAATGGGAAGCACTTTTGTGCTAATGCTCGGGTCTGCCTATCTCGTATATATTTTACAAGGTGACTTTGAACAGTTCAACATGGAGCGGATGGAAAATAGCTTAGGACTGACCTTTATGATCATTGCTGCGGCATTGTTTGTTTTCAAGACAAGTTTCTTTTTGTATACCGTTTATAGATATTTTAAGTACAAACCGATTTCTTCCGTTTCGGATGAGGAGCTGCCTACCTGTACCGTAATTGTACCCGCTTACAACGAAGGCAAGCAGGTCTATCACACTTTGATAAGTCTTGCCGAAAGTGATTTCCCTATGGAGAAACTCGAGCTTTTGGCCATAGATGATGGTAGTCAGGACGATACATGGGAATGGATACAAGAAGCAAAAAAAGAGCTTGGGAACAGTGTGTCCATTTATAAACAGCCAAAAAACAAAGGAAAAAGGCATGCACTCTATCGTGGGTTTAATGAGGGTAAGGGAGAGATTTTTGTGACCGTGGACAGTGATTCGATTGTAAAATCGGATACGCTTCGAAATTTGGTGAGTCCATTCGTAACCAATCCCGAGTGTGGCGCTGTCGCAGGTAACATCCGAGTGCTGAACAACGAAAAAGCATTGTTGCCAAAAATGTTGGACGTAAGTTTTGTTTTAAGTTTTGAGTTTGTACGCTCAGCGGAGAGCAGCCTAAATTCGGTATTGTGCACCCCTGGGGCATTGGCCGCCTACAGAAGTTCAGCAGTATTTGCCTGTTTGCCCGATTGGATCAACCAAACCTTTATGGGAAAACCTTCCGATATTGGGGAAGATCGAGCTATGACAAACATGATCCTGAAACAAGGACACCATGTGTTGTTCCAAAGGAATGCATACTGTTACACCAATGTTCCAGAACAATATAAAGGACTGTACAAAATGTTCATTAGGTGGGGAAGGAGCAATGTTAGGGAAAATATAGAAATGTCCAAGTACGTGTTCAAAAATTTCCGAAAAGGGCCTAAAACAGGTACAAGGTTGTTGTTTACAAGTCAGTTTTTAAGGATCATAATGAGTTATCCGTTCTTGATCTTTATGTTATTCTTTATACTAACCCATCCGCTATTATTTATTAGTTCAACATTGGTAAGTATTATGGTATTGACCTCGTTTCCCGTATTTTTCTATGCCAAACGCTACGAGCTTTCCGAATCGTTCTGGGCTTATTCCTATAGCATACTATACACCTTTGGTCTATTTTGGATAACACCCTATGCCATCGCTACCGCTAACAAAAGGGGTTGGTTAACACGTGGTTTGCCGAAGAAGCAATAAACAGTCATTATTAACTCCGCAAAAGGTAATCATAAGTAACGGATTAGATACAGTATTCAGGGCAATTCCCAAGGTCCTTGGGTTTCGTGCACAAAAAATGTGAGAGCGGTAATCTATGGAATCAAGCTTCTCTATTGCAAAAACTGATGAACAAGGTAATTAAAAGTAAAAAAATGAGTCACATAAAAAATAAGAAATTGGCAATCATTGGTCTTGGATATGTAGGTATTCCTTTGGCCGTAGAGTTTGTTAAAAAAGGTTTTATGGTTATAGGGTTCGATATAGACCAAAATAAAATTGCGAATCTAAAAAAAGGAGTTGAAACCACTGGGGAAGTGGCCAGCGAAGATCTCGATTGTATGCAAGGCATCCAATTTACAGATGACTGGCAAAACTTAAAAGATGCTGATATTTACATAATAACGGTACCTACACCTATTGATAGTTCCAAGCAACCCAATTTGGGGCCAATTCTCGAGGCTAGCAAAATGGTTGGTAAAAATTTAAGTAAGGGAAATATTGTTATATACGAATCAACGGTATATCCTGGCTGTACCGAAGAAGACTGTGTGCCGGTTTTGGAGCAATACAGTGGAATGGTCTTTAATGAAGATTTTTATTGTGGATATTCGCCAGAAAGGATTAATCCCGGTGACAAGGTCAAACGTGTCCATAACATCGTAAAAGTTACTTCTGGTAGTACGCCGGAAATTGCGGATATTGTTGATCAACTATACAATGAAATAGTTACTGTGGGGACACATAAAGTGTCCAGCATTAAAGTAGCGGAAGCTTCCAAAATTATTGAAAACACCCAAAGAGACCTTAATATTTCCTTGGTTAATGAGTTTGCGCTTATTTTTGATCGATTGAACATAGACACCCAAGAAACCTTGGAGGCAGCGGGTACAAAATGGAACTTTTTACCCTTTCGGCCAGGATTGGTAGGGGGTCATTGTATTAGTGTTGATCCCTACTACTTAACTCATAAGGCACAAAGTTTGGGGTATTATCCAGAAGTTATACTTTCCGGCAGAAGAATTAACGATAACATGGGGGTTTACATAGCCAATAGGGTAATTAAACTTATGGTGAAAAACAACCTTACTGTGACCAGAGCAAGAATTCTAGTTCTTGGGATAACATTTAAAGAGAACTGTCCGGATATTCGAAACTGCAGGGTAATAGATATGATTCGGGAATTTAAGAATTTTGGAGTGGAACTGGATGTGTTCGACCCATGTGCAAACGTAGAAGAAGTATATGATGAATATGGATTAAGCCTGGCACCTAAAGTCGGTAAAAATTATGATGCTATAATTTTGGCCGTAGGACATGATCAATTTAGAACAATCGATCTTGGAGCGATCAAGTCAAGTGCTAAAACAGTAATTTTTGATATTAAAAGTTTTTTTCCAAAACAATTGGTTACAGAGCGCCTATAAGACTTCCTTTGATTCCCATTCTCTATAAAATTGCTCAAGAAAACATTCCATAAATCGGTGTCTTTCTTGAGCTATTTTTTTGCCTGTTGTAGTATTCATTGTATCCTTTAGCAACAGTAATTTTTCGTAAAAATGGTTAATTGTCGGGGCATTGGATTTTTTGTACTCCTCTTTGCTCATTTGTAAATTGGGGGGAATCTCTGGATTGTAAAGTTCACGGTTTTTAAATCCACCATAATTAAAAGCCCTGGCAATACCTATGGCACCAATAGCGTCCAACCTGTCTGCATCTTGTACAATTTGGAGCTCTTTGGATGTAAACGAAGCCCCATTGTTATCTAAACTGTTCTTAAAGGACATATGCTTTATAATGTTGACCACATGCTCAATAATTTCTTTGTTAACAGATTGTGATTCCAAGAACTCTCTCGCCTTGGAGGGGCCTATATTTTCATTGCCGTTATGGAATTTTGGGTCGGCAATATCATGGAGTAGTGCAGCTAGTTGAACCACAAGCGAATTGGCACTTTCCTGTTTTAAAATCGATTTTGATGTATTGAAAACACGTTCAATATGGAACCAATCGTGACCTCCTTCTGCATTTTGAAGCTCTTTTTTTACAAAATCAATGGTGCTTTGAACTAGTTGGTCATTCTTCATCTAATGCGTATTTACTCCCGAAACAATTTGTTTTTCTATTTGGGCGATCAGTTCATCGGCATTCCCTTTGTTCTCCATTGGCGGGTGTACATCAAACGTAAGATGAGAGCCCAGTCCCATCGGAAATTTTCCGTATCGCAACAGTTTCCAAGAATTGTTTATGCTCACGGGCACGATCAATGCGGAAGGTGCGTTCTTCAACATTACCTTGAGCCCAGTGGTCCTAAAAGGTTTTGGCACCCCGTTTCTACTTCGGGTCCCTTCAGGAAAAATAACAGCACTTCGGTTATTTTCCTCGATATACTTGGCCAACTTTTGAAGCTCGGCAATGGACTGCTTAGGATCTTTTCTATCTATAAGTGCCGAACCACCGTGCCTTAAGTTATAGGATACACTGGGGATTCCTTTTCCCAATTCAATCTTGCTCACAAACTTGGGGTGGAATTTACGCATGTACCAGATAATAGGAGGAATATCGTACATGCTCTGATGATTGGTAACAATGATCAGGGGTCTGCTTTTAGGAAGATCTTGTTTGTTCCTAAAACTATAACGCGTGCCCAGAACATTTGTGCAACGCATTATAAACCAATTTAATATGGAAACGCTGCCCTTATGGGCATTATATCCGAAAATATTTAAACATACCCATTGTATGGGATGAAAAATAACAAGGACCAGACCAAAAAGGATAAAGAAAACAATGGTTAGGGGGTACGATAACAGTTTTAGCACGTTTGCACAGGTATTGGTTGATGTAAAAATAAGAAACCACCCTAAAAGGGTGGTCTTTCCATATCTTATTTACTTGATTTTAGCAAAATTCGTTATAG
The DNA here is from genome assembly GCF_042134605.1 of Flagellimonas alginilytica. Lineage (GTDB taxonomy): Bacteria > Bacteroidota > Bacteroidia > Flavobacteriales > Flavobacteriaceae > Flagellimonas > Flagellimonas alginolytica. The sequence continues at coordinate 1,714,133 of NZ_CP169638.1, forward strand.
GCTTCCATCAAATTTTCGGCAATAAGTTCTGCAGGTCTTCCTTCAATATGGTGTCTTTCGATCATGTGTACCAATTCACCATCTTTGAAAAGGGCCATGCTGGGTGAAGAGGGAGGAAACGGGACCATGTAGTTTCTTGCCGTAGCAACTGCCTCCATGTCGACCCCGGCAAAAACAGTGACCAAATTATTCGGTGTTTTGCTGTTTTGAAGGCTCAACTTGGCCGCAGGTCTTGCGTTGGCCGCGGCACAACCACAAACCGAGTTTACCACCACCAAGGTGGTGCCATCCTTTTTTAGGGCATTTTCAACAGCTTCGCTGGTATGTAGTTCTTCGAACCCGGCTCCTGCCAAGTCTTCGCGCATAGGTTTTACCAATTCTTCTGGATACATAGACTTCTTTTTAATTACGGTACAAAGATACGGTATTGTCAGGTTTTTTTCATCACCCTTAACATTGCTTAAAGCTTTGTTTACTTATCAAACCCCTATCTTTGCGCTTTAATTTTTGAAGTATGATCAAGTGGATAGCCGCTTTTCTTGGTTATTTTTTATTCAGATTTCCCGGTGCGGTATTGGGGTTTATAATAGGGAGCTTTTTGGACAACTTTGGTGGTTCTGGCAATAGAACACGCACAGTTTTTGAAAATGTGACCAGACAATCGGTTTCTCCTGCCGATTTTGAATTGAACCTATTATCTCTTTGTTCCATTATAATTAAAGCCGATGGACAGGTAAACCAGAGAGAATTGGATTACGTAAGGCAGTATTTTTTGAGCACGTACGGAAAAGAGAAAGCAAATGCTATCTTTAGAACGTTCAACCAAGTAATTAAAAAAAGGGAGATATCCGCTGAGCGCATTTGCAGCTTTATGGTACAGCGTACCAGATATGAAGTGCGGTTGCAACTGCTGCATTTTTTGTTCGGTATAGCCCAATCCGATGGGCAGGTAAGTAAGGCAGAGGCACAAAAACTTAAAGAGATTGCAAGGTATTTGCGTGTCGGCCAACACGATTTTGAAAGTATAATGGCCATGTTCATTAAATCGGCCGATACCGCGTACAAAATTTTGGAAATTGAAAAAACCGCCACCGATGATGAGGTAAAGAAAGCTTACCGGACGATGGCGAAAAAATATCATCCGGACCGGGTGGTCACAGAAAACGAAGCGATAAGAAAAGGTGCCGAAGAGAAATTTAAAGAGGTACAAAAGGCTTATGAGACCATCCAGAAAGAAAGGGGACTATCTTAATTAACTATAAGCATGGAGGAATTTTTATTTTACACCAAATTGGGTCTTGAGCATGTCTTGGATTTTGGGGCATACGACCATATTTTGTTTCTATCGGCCCTAGCAGTGCCGTTCACATTCAAATATTGGAAACGGGTATTGATTTTGGCTACCATTTTTACCATTGCGCACTGTACATCTTTGGCTTTATCGGTGTATGAGGTTATGACCGTGGATGTGGGTCTTATCGAATTTTTGATTCCGGTTACGATTTTGCTAACAGCCCTCTTCAATTTTGCCTATGTGTATCGCGAAGCACTCGATGTAGGTATTTTTCTTCACGTTTTGGCAACGGCATTCTTTGGTTTGATCCATGGGTTCGGTTTTTCCAACTACTTTAAAATGCTAATGGCAGAGGAAGAGGACAAAATTACACCATTGTTGGGGTTTGCCACAGGTATAGAACTTTCGCAGGTAACCATAATTTTAGTGGTACTGGCCATTGCATATGCTGTTTTAAATCTCTTCAAAGTAAAAAGGCGCATATATATTGCCATTGCGTCAATTTTGATCATAGCCATCACAATACCTTTGTTGATTGCTACGTTCCCCATGTAGGGCCAAAGTTAAATTTAATCGAATAAGGTTGTAAAGGTCTTTTAAAGCAGGTATATTTAATTAATTATCAGCGTTTTTTGGATAAATGAAGGCGAGCAAGCAAGAAAAATACGATAAGGCCTATTTACGGATGGCCCAAGAATGGGGCAAATTGTCTTACTGTAAAAGAAGGCAGGTAGGTGCCATAATCGTTAAGGACAGGATGATCATTTCCGACGGTTACAACGGTACACCTACTGGATTTGAAAATTTTTGCGAAGACGATGAAGGGTACACAAAATGGTACGTGCTCCATGCCGAGGCCAACGCCATACTTAAAGTAGCCTCTTCTACACAGTCTTGCGAAGGCGCCACATTGTACATTACACTCTCACCTTGCAGGGAATGTAGTAAGCTTGTGCACCAAGCTGGCATAAAACGTGTGGTATACCAGAATGCCTACAAAGACGATTCTGGATTAAAATTTCTGGAAAGGGCAGGGGTAGAAATTGTTCATTTGCCCATCCTGGAAGAAATGGTTTAATACCATAATTGCTATATGAAAAAGATCAAAGGATATATTTGGCCCACCTTACTTGCCTTGGCAGTTGCCATTGGCATTTTTATAGGGGGCAAACTGCATTTTAACGACACCCCGGAAAAACTATTTTCCACAAACTCCAAAAAAGACAAGCTCAATCGACTTATCGACTATATCGATTACGAATATGTGGACGATGTGGATACCGATAGTATTGTAGATGTAACCGTAAACAATATTTTGGGAAAATTGGACCCACATTCCGTTTACATTCCAAAGGACGAAATGAAAGACGTTGCCGAAAGCATGAAGGGCGACTTCGCGGGAATAGGAGTAAGCTTTTATATGTTTCGGGATACCATCACTGTGATCAGGACCATAAAAAATGGACCAAGTTATATAAGTGGCATAAAACCAGGTGACCGTATTTTAATGGCGGACATGGATACACTTTACGGTAGAAGAATTGCCAACGATGATGTGGTGTCCACCCTAAAGGGAAAAATTGGCACCAAAGTGAACTTAAAGGTCTTTCGAAAAACAGAAAATAAAATGTTGGAGGTCCCGGTAGTTCGGGATCGTGTGCCTATACGAAGTGTAGATGCCTATTATATGCTCACCAAGGACATGGGTTATATTAAGATCAATCGTTTTGCTGAATCCACGTTCGATGAGTTTAAAGATGCCCTTAGAAAATTAAAACTACGAGGAGCCGAAAAGTTGACTTTGGACCTTAGGGACAATCCCGGAGGATATTTGGGGATAGCCGAAAAATTGGCCGATGAATTTCTGGGAGAGGATAAACTGATCCTGTTCACCAAGAACAAAAAAGGCAAGGTCAAGAAAGCGTATGCCACAAAAAAAGGAGAGTTTCAGGATAGACAAGTGTATGTGCTCATCAATGAGCGTTCGGCATCTGCCAGTGAAATTATTGCCGGTGCCCTACAGGATAACGACATAGGCACCATAGTGGGGCGGCGTTCGTTCGGAAAAGGCTTGGTGCAACGGGAAATGGATTTAGGTGATGGTTCGGCCGTTAGGTTAACTGTTTCTCGCTATTATACCCCCACGGGAAGATCTATTCAAAAATCATACAAAAAGGGTAATCACGACTACTATAAAACATTCATGGACCGCTACTCCAGTGGGGAACTCGTATCTGCGGATAGCATAAAAGTGGCCGATTCTTTAAAATTTGTTACCCCAAAAGGGAAAGTGGTCTATGGGGGAGGCGGTATAATCCCAGATGTTTTTGTTCCAATTGGGACCAACCAGGAAGAGGCCATAGAAAGTATGGACGATACCTATCAGTTTTTTGCCCGTTTTGTGTTCGAGCATTTGGAAGAGGATAGAACAATTTATGATGATTATACCCAAAATAGTTTCTTGGATGAATTTAAAGTAGATGATATCTTGTTCGACAAGTTTATCCAATTTGTACTCGATCGCAAGATCAAACTAGATTTTTACGCTTACGAGGATAAGATAAAATCGTATTTAAAGGCCAATATTGCCGAGCAATTGTACTCTCCCAATCTTTCCGCACAGATCAAGGGCGAACACGACGCAATGCTACTAAAAGTAAGGGCTTTGGACGAAGCTACTTCAATAGGTCCATCGCAAATCGGAGCGGTAGGGGTTAAACCCTGACTTATTTTTTTAGCTTGTTATCAATCTTTTTGGAGGTCATAAAGATCAACATTAGAATTATTGCGCACAAAGAAGCCACAATACCGATCAGGGCAACAGTGCTGTCACCCTTTAGTGGGTTCTCAAAATCTACCATGGTCACGTTGTAGGCAATAAGCCCCAACGCGATTATTATTATAACAATAGCAAAAGTCCTGTTCATATCAATATTTTACGCACTGTGGGTCATCAACTCGTTAATATTGGCAGCGAATAGCTTTACTGCAATGGCCATTAGAATAACACCGAACACCTTTCGGATAATATTAAGGCCATTTTTGCCCAATATGCGTTCTATTTTTGCACTCGATTTTAAAACGATGTACACAAAGATAACGTTTATAACAATGGCAATTATTATGTTCTCTACATGATATTCCGCACGTAAGGACAATATGGAGGTCAATGTACCGGCCCCGGCAATTAAGGGGAACGCAATGGGTACAATGGAAGCTGTTTCCGGCTCATCATCTTTGTAAAGGGTAATTCCCAAGATCATTTCTATGGCAAGGAAAAATATAATAAATGCACCTGCCACAGCGAACGAGTTTACATCTATACCGATCAAGGAAAGTATACTCTCGCCAACAAATAAAAACGCGATCATAATACAAGTTGCCACAATCGAAGCTTTTTCCGATTGTACATGGCCTACCTTGTTCCGCAAGGACAAAATGATGGGAATACTGCCCAATATATCGATTACGGCGAACAATACCATTCCTGCGGTCGCAATTTCCTTAAGGTCAAAATTCATGGTGTTAATTTTTTCGGACGGCAAATTTACGGTTAAAAATTACTTTTGGACTACATAAAAGTGTTTATAAATCATCAATTTTTTGTTTTGGATTACCTTTGCGATAAAAGTTGATTCTTTATGTTCCAAATTGGTAAAACCATTGTGTCCGAAGAGATTTTGCAGAACGATTTTGTTTGCAATCTCAATGCTTGTAAAGGGGCCTGTTGTGTAGGGGGTGAATATGGCGCTCCCTTGGAAGATTCCGAGACCGATAGGCTTGTGGACATTTATCAAGATGTAAAACCTTTTTTACGTCCGGAAGGAATTAGTGCCATAGAGGAACAAGGTGCCTTTGTGAAAGGGGAAGATGGTGAGTGGGAAACTCCGTTGGTAAACAATAATGAGTGTGCCTATGTTGTTTTTTCGGAAGACGGGGTTGCAAAATGTGGGTTGGAAGCTGCTTACGAAGCTGGAGTTACCAAATGGAAAAAGCCCATATCGTGCTATTTATATCCGGTAAGGACCAGGGAATACACCGAATTTACTGCGGTAAACTACCATAAATGGGAAATCTGTGATCCCGCTTGCTCTTTGGGAGCAGATTTAAAGGTGCCCATTTATAAATTTGTAAAGGATGCCTTGATCCAAAAGTTTGGAGAGGATTGGTACCGGGAATTGGAGACTGTAGCCAAGGAAAGCGCTAAATAGTAGGGATATCCAACACTACCTTGGTTCCGTTCGGATTGCCATTTTCATCAAAAAGGTCCATAATTGCCACATCAAATTTATTTTGATAATCCTTGGCAAAATTGGCCAACCTTTCTTTGGTAATATGTATGCCCAATGACTTTCTTTTAAGAACCCTGTTTTCTTTGTTGAGCTCCGCCATAGTTCGGCCTACTCCGTTGTCCACTATCTCGATGGTTACATGGCCCTTGTCCTTATGCTTCACATTGATCTGTATTTTTTTGTCCCCTTCTTTTGGGGATAGGCCGTGCCAAAGAGAGTTTTCCAAAAATGGCTGTAATGTAAGGGATGGGATTTTGATATTGTCCACATTGATATCTTTCTCCACCTGGATCTTAAAATCTATCTCATTGGAAAACCTGATATTTTCTATATTCATGTAAAGCTCCATGGTGCCCAATTCTTCCGATAAGGAAATTTCTTTTTGGGATGAGGCTTCAAGAATTTTGCGGACGAGTTTGGAAAATTTGTTCAGATAATGAACGGCATTTTTCTGCTCGTTGTTTATAATGTACAGTTTAATGGAATTCAATGAGTTGAACAAAAAGTGCGGGTTCATTTGGCTGCGCAACATTTTTTGTTCCAAGGTGAGCACTCTTTTCTCGTTCTTGCTTTGGTATTGCCTGTACAAAATGTAAAGAATGGAAGAAATAAGCCCCACGATCAAGGCGCTTACCAATAATGTGGTCTGGTTTTTTTTCAACCTTAACCTAACAATCTCATTTTCTTTGGCCAATACGGCAATTTGATTGTTTTTCTTATCGTTTTCGTATTTTACGATAACATCGTTCATGTACCGTAGGTTGGTGGCACTCGAAATCTGTTTATCGTACTCACCGGCTTTTTTGTAATACTCGAAGGCCTGTTTAAAATTTCCTCTGCCATTCTCAAGATCGGACAATTTTTCGTAGGCATATAGGATGTTACTGGGGATATTCCTGGTTTGGGCCATTTCCAGGCCTTCGAAGATATAATTCTCCGCTTTATCGTAATTGGCCAATTTTGTGTGTGCCCATCCGGTATTGATATAAACCAAGGAGGTAATGGAAAAGTCCCCGATATTTTTGGATTCGTTCTGTAAAGGTTCCAATAAAACCAATGCCAGATAGGGCATGTTCTGTTTTAAATAGATCTGTGCCAAACTGTTCTTGCAGATCACACGGCCTATGTCGGAGTCTATTTCTTCGTTATAGGCCAAAGACTTTCTGTAGTTTTCGAGAGCTCCCTCCAAATCTCCTTTTTCCTCCAAACAGTGGCCTATGTTTTGATGGTTGATCGCCAATCCGAGTTGATTGCCCATCTCTTCTTCCAGTTTTAGGGCTCGTTCAAACTGCAGAATGGCCAAATCGTACTGTTCCAACGTTTGGTAGAGGTTGCCAATACCATTTAAGGCTACATTGATACTTCTTTTGATGTGGTTGGATGGATTCTCTACCTGTTCTGCCAGTTCCAATGCCCTCTGGTTGTAGTCCAATGCTGTTTTTATGGCGTCTGTTCGGCGGTATACGACCCCTAACATATTTAAGCTGAGCACTCTAAAATCTATACTATTGGCCTCCTCCGAAATTTCAAGGGCCTGCTCGTGCAGTTTTACAGCTTTTTCATACTGGGAAATGTTCCTGTATTTCATTCCCAATAAGTTCAGTGCATATGCCCTGCCTTCAGAATATGCATTTTCCCTGCTCAAATTGTCAAAAAACCGAAGTAAGGTAGTGTCTCTTTTGTCTGGGTACAACTCTTTGTCCAATTCCTCGTAAGTCTTGGGCCGAAGCTGCACCAAGGTTTCCACTTTTTCTATAAATTCTTCGGGAATTTCCTGTGCACTTGATAGGTTAAAGACAAAAAAGAGCGAAAGAAAAAGCACTGTATTTCTTTTCACTCGATTCAGGTATTCGACTTGTGTAAAGTTTTCTATAGGCACGGGAACATTGCGGGATTAAAGCATATCCAAAAAGTCGGATTTTTTTTGTCGGGAAACAGGGATTTTATGGTTGGATTCCAAAACAACATAACCATCCGTTTTAAGGAATTCCTTTATTTTGTTCAGGTTTATGATGTAGGAATTATGGATTCTAAAGAAGCTGTTTTGGGGCAACAGGGCATTGACTTCCTTGAGTTTTTTGGTAAGCAGGATTTTTTGCCCATCAGCTAAAAAAATGGTACTGTAATTTCCGTCCGATTCTGCATAAAGTATATCGTCACTGTTGAGGAAGACCAACTTGCCATCCGTATTGATGGTTATTTTTTTATTATGGGAGTCCGCATTGAAGTTGAGCAATATTTTCTCCAACTTTTCTACGGTCAGGTTTTTGGCGTTGAACTTTTTTATTTTGGTAATGGTTTCCTCAAGATCATCCGAATCGATGGGTTTTAGCAAATAATCGATGGCCTCGTTTTTTAAGGCTTGTAGTGCGTATTGGTTGTAGGCAGTGGTGATTACAACAGGGAAATCCTTGTTCTTTAGGTTTTTTATGAATTGAAAACCGTCCATTGCGGGCATTTCAATATCCAAGAACAAACAATCTGGAGTGTTTTGCTCCAGATAGGTCAAGGCTTCTCGGGCATCGGTAAAGGACGCAATAATATCCACTTCATCGCTCAAATTGGTAAGTTCCCAACTCAAACTTTGTAGGGCCTTAATCTCATCATCAACAATTACTGCTTCTAGCATAATATAATATAGGTATAATCAAATTTAGAATTATTCCCCAAATACTGCTAAAATTATGTGTTAATGGATATTTAGTGCGTATAACTGGTAAAAAAAACAAAACCAAAGGAAATCTGGTGATTTATAAGGACTTCCTTGTTCAATACTACGGATTTCGCCTACACACCTAAAATATACAACAGCCGATTATACACAAAAAGCTGCAATTTATACATAGAGCTCCTGAGCAAGGGCTTTTGTTATCTATATTCGGCATGTCAAAAAACAAAGGACAGACCAAATAGCCCGCAGATGAGAAAATGTGCAATATTGTTCCTGATTTTGATAATGGCTCTTATTTTTGCCGCAGTATCAGAAAAGAATAGTGCCGAATTAAATTCGGATTGGAATAGTGTGGTTGCCAAGAAATGATTTTGGCATCCCATTACAAGCTCTTTAAAATTTTGTATTACCAATAGAATGTACGGCCACAGCAACCAATCACATGATTGTAAAAACCGCTTGCAAGATTAAATCTTCAATTAGGCTGCAATCCGGATTTGATTTTAGGTTTCGGGGGAACTACCTAGAACAATTAAAGATTATACCGGCCATGATTGAAGAGGCCGTACTCTTGGTAATATTAAGCTAATAGTTCATCATAAAAGATAGGCCGGGCAAGTTTCTTGCCCGGCTTTTTGTTTATTAAGAGTTACTATTCTGTGCAAAATGTTGGAAGTGCCAGATGTCAACATTTTGTGTTAAAAACTTTACTTCATTTAGAGCCCCTATAGCTTCTTTAATCCGCAGTATTTTTAAATATTTGCAATCATCCCAAATGCATTTTTTCAAGTTTCTGCCATAGCTCTCCATAGGGCAATGGTGTATTTAATTGGGAAAAAGAAATACTGTAGTCTGGTTGATGTGTTTTACAAAATGTTGGATTACAGTTTTATTGTACTGTATTAAAGCGGTACGTGTGATAGTGTTTATTGATTTAATACCTCGGATGAGTTCACCCCACATTAGAACGTTCCGAGGTATTTTTGTTTGTGCAGGAAACTAAAAAAGCCTCCTATTTAGGAGGCTTCTATTTTTATTGGAGGCTTCTAAAACTTAGAGTGACCATGCTTTACCATTGGTCAAAGTTGTAACATCCTCACAGGCAATATACTCTCCTGGTATTGGAAGATAAGCCAAAACTTCCTCTCCCACATATTCGGAATTTTTGTAGGCCCATGTCGCCAAATCCCTTAGTTCGTGGGCAAAGGATACTCTGGAAATCTCATCGTCCAAAGTTGCCTCGCCGCCTTCCATTATGGCTTGCATATAGCTCATAATGGCCTCGTTCTGCAAATCCTCTTCCTCGTCAGTTCGTTTTTTCAAATATGTTGCAAGGGCTGGTTCTATATCCACAGGTTCTATGTCCATTAAGGATTCCTTACCGGAATCTGCCAAAACCTTTTCGTAAAATTTGTTCATCTTCATCACAACAAAGTCTCTTTGTTCCAACGGCATTACCTCATCCAAGTAAGCATCGATAAACGCATGTACGTTCATCTCTGTTGCAGAAGGGGTGTCTGTTTTTGGAAGAATCACATCCAAGGTCTGTGCCATGGCATAACCTTTGTCCTTATCAAGGAAATTTGGAGTCCATTCCGCATATGCCGGTTTGTTCTTGCAACTTTGTAGTAACGACAATAATGTTGGAGTGGCAACGGCATAACCAAAAGCCAACCCCATATTTTTGAGTGCTGATCTTCTTTCCATTATATATTTCCTTTTTTAAGTTCTTGAGCTGCATGGTTGGCCGCTCTTGCAGTAAATGCCATATACGTTAACGATGGATTCACACAGCTTGCCGAGGTCATAAACGCACCATCGGTTACATAAACATTCTTACATCCGTGTACCTGGTTGTTTCCGTTTACAACAGAAGTTTTTGGGTCACGGCCCATACGGGCGGTACCCATTTCATGGATTCCAAGTCCAAGGGCATAGGGCCGATCATATGGAGTAATGTCCTTGGCGCCGGCCTTTTCCAACATTTGAACCGCTTGGTCCTGCATGTCTTTACGCATGTTGATCTCGTTCTCGCGGATTTCGGCATCAAAAGTTACGGTTGGTAGTCCCCATTTATCCTTTTTGTCGTAATCCAAAGTCATTTTGTTATCGTGGTAAGGTAGTATCTCACCAAAGGCAAGCATATTCATGGTCCAACCACCTGGGGTCAACATGGCATCCTTGTAATCTTTTCCAAAAGAAGCTTCGGCAATCAATTCTTCATAGTTGCCTCTCCCGGCACCACCTTGGTATCCGTAACCTCTGGTGAAATTTTTCATGTCGGAGTCGCCTCCTAGGTTTCTAAACCTTGGGATATAAATTCCATTTGGCTTTCTTCCTTTGTAGTATTTGTCTTCGTATCCTTCAAACTTTCCGGATGCTCCTACCAAGAAGTGGTGGTCCATAATGTTATGTCCCAATTCTCCAGAATCGTTTCCTAATCCATTGGGGAATCTATCGGATTTGGATTGCATCAAAATAGAAGTGGATGCAACAGCCGAAGCACAAAGGAATATAACCTTGGCCTTGAACTCGAACTCTTCTTTGGTCTCTCTGTCTATAACCTTAACGCCCGTTGCTTTTTGGGTATTTGGATCATATATGACCTCGTGGACTATGGAGTCGGGTCTTAAGGTCATGTTGCCTGTACGTTCAGCTGCGGGCAAAGTAGAGGAAACACTACTAAAGTATGCTCCGAAAGGACATCCTCTGATACATCTGTTTCTAAACTGGCAACGTACACGTCCATCGCCATCAAATTTTTTATCACTGTTAATGTGAGCTACCCTACCGGCGGTAATAACCCGTCCGTTAAAATGCTCGGCAACCTTACCCCTAACATGGTCTTCCACACAGTTAAGTTCCATCATGGGTTCAAACTGGCCGTCGGGCAATTGTGGTAGACCCAGGTTTTCCCCGGAAACTCCTATATAACTTTCAACTTTATCGTACCAAGGGGCTATATCCTTGTATCTTACCGGCCAATCAACGGCGATACCTTCGTTCTTATTGGCGGCGAAATCAATATCGCTCCAACGGTAGCTGTGTCTCCCCCACATAATGGAACGTCCGCCCACATGGTAGCCACGCATCCAATCAAAACGTTTGGTTTCGTTGTAAGGGTGATCTAAATCGTTTACAAACCAGTGCTTGGAGGCCGCCCCAGTGGTATAGCCTGTTCTGGATTGTTTTTCTTGTTGTTTGATATCTTCTCGGGTTGCGTTCCCGGCATGGGGGAAATCCCAAGGATCCATATTGGCTGTTGGGTAATCTTCACGGTGCTTTACCATGGGACCTCGTTCCAAGACCAAGGTCTTGAGGCCATTTTCGCACAATTCTTTGGCAGCCCAACCACCACTGATACCCGTTCCTACCACGATGGCATCATAGGATTCCTGCTCCTGATTGTAATAAAATTTACTCATTTATTCGGATTGTTTATTTGCTAAATGTATTAATTATTAAATTAATTTTCTACATTTAATCCCTATGTTTATTGAGAATTCAGCACTATAACGTTGTAGTTTTTGGATTCTGAAAGAAATTAACCAACATAAAAATATGAACAGACGTAGATTAACCCAAAAAAGTATCGTAACACTAATTTTTGTTGTTTTTTTAGGATTTTCTTCCTGTAAGGAAAATCAAAAAAAAGAATCCGAAGCAGAAAAAGTAGCAGAGCAAGAAGTTGCAGAGGAGTCCAAACCGGAAATTAAACTCTCATTGGCCCAATGGTCCATGCACAAAATGATTCTTGAAGAAGGAGTGGACCCATACTCTTTTGCAGAAAAGGCGAGCAACTGGGGCTTTGAAGGACTGGAGTATGTAAGCGGCCTATATTACAAAGAATTGCAGGCAGCCAATTTTTCGGAAGAAGCGATGAACAATTGGGTGGAAAAAAGCAAGGCAGAAAGTGAAAAATATGGGCTTCGGAACCTTTTGATCATGGTGGACGGCCAAGGGGATATTGCAGTGGAAGACGAAACCAAAAGAACAGAAGCTGTGGAAAACCATTACAAATGGGTAGATGCGGCCGCAGCATTGGGCTGTCATTCCATTCGTGTTAACCTAAATGGGAGCATGGAGCCCGAAGTTTGGATTCCGGCCTCTGTTGAAGGACTTAAGCAATTGGCAGGCTATGCCAAGGAAAAGAACATCAATATTATTGTGGAAAACCATGGCGGCCCATCTTCGAACGGTGCATTGTTGGCCGAGGTAATGGAGAAGGTGGGTATGGAAAACTGCGGCACACTACCAGATTTTGGTAATTTTTGTATCAAAAGAGAGGCCGGCGACTACTATTCGTCCAAATGCTTGGAAGAATACGATCGTTATAAGGGAACCAAAGAACTCATGCCTTATGCAAAAGGTGTAAGCGCCAAATCCTATAGTTTTGATGAAGAAGGCAACGAGACCAGAGTGGATTATCCACGGATCATGGAGATTGTCCTGGAATCCGGATACGAAGGTTTTGTTGGAGTAGAATATGAAGGCTCCGACCTGAGCGAAGAAGAAGGGATTTTGGCAACCAAAAGGCTCTTGGAGAGAATAGTGCAGTAAAACGAACACAATAGCATCAAATGAAGGGGTTTTTACAGCAGCTCTTCGATTACAATTTTTATTGTAACAAAAAAATTATCGAGCAATGCAGTGGTCGGGAAAAAGTTTCTGGCGACTGCATTAGACTTTTTAGTCACATACTCAATGCGCACCATATTTGGAACCAGAGATTACTTGGTTCGGAAGTAAAGTTCGATGTTTGGGATCAACATGATATGGTACTATGGGAAGAAATCCATTACGAAAATCAAAAGACCTCTTTTGAAATTATTTCCAATACGGATACCTTTGAAAAACGTGTTGAATATGTGAACAGCCAACAAGTTCACTTTTCTAACGAGGTAAAGGATATTCTTTTTCATATTATCAATCATTCCACCCACCATCGCGGCCAAATTATGATGGAATGGAGAAAGGCTGGTATAGCTCCGGAACCTTTGGATTATATACACTACAAACGATAACAACTAACTAATTACACAACATGAATTTTAAGACCAAATTTCAACTGTCCTTTATGATGTTCCTCGAATTTTTTATTTGGGGCGGATGGTTTGTAACACTGGGAACTTTTTTGGGAACCAATTTAAAAGCTAGCGGCGGGGAGATCGCCCAGGCGTTTTCCACTCAATCTTGGGGTGCCATAATAGCTCCTTTTATTATTGGGTTGATCGCAGACCGATATTTTAATGCTGAACGGATTTTGGGCATTTTGCACCTAATAGGGGCATTTTTAATGTACCAAATGTATCAGACCACGGAATTCTCCGTGTTCTATCCATATGTTTTGGGCTATATGATCTTGTACATGCCGACTTTGGCATTGGTCAATTCCATTTCATTTAATCAAATGAAAGATCCTGCCAAGGAATTCTCGCCGATTAGGGTGTTTGGAACCATTGGGTGGATAGTTGCGGGATTGGTGATCAGTTATGTTTTTCTGTGGGATTCACCCGAGAGTTTGTCCGCTGGAATGCTGAAAAATACCTTTTTAATGGTAGCCATAGCATCGGCAATATTGGGGTTGTTCAGCTTTACCTTGCCCAAAACACCGCCAAGAGTGGACAAGACCGAAAAAGTCACCATAACCGATGTGTTGGGGCTCGATGCCTTGAAATTGTTGAAGGATAAAAACTTTTTGGTTTTCTTTATTGCCTCGGTATTGATTTGTATCCCATTGGCCTTTTACTATCAAAACGCCAATCCATTCCTCACCGAGATCGGATTGGACAATCCGACCGGAAAAATGACCATTGGGCAAGCTTCCGAAGTGCTTTTCATGCTATTATTGCCACTGTTCTTTACAAGATTTGGCTTTAAAAAGACCATATTGGTCGGAATGTTGGCCTGGACTGTACGTTATTTGCTCTTTGCATATGGCAATGCAGGCGATTTGGCATTTATGTTGATTTTGGGGATAGCACTTCACGGAATTTGTTACGATTTTTTCTTCGTATCCGGCCAGATTTACACCGATACCAAAGCGGGCGAAAAATATAAGAGTGCAGCTCAAGGACTGATTACCTTGGCCACTTATGGAGTGGGGATGTTGATAGGGTTTTGGATAGCAGGAAAAATTACGGACTCCTATTTATTGGAAGACGGAAGCCATGTTTGGCAAAACATCTGGATTTACCCAGCAATATTTGCAGCCGTGGTATTTGTGCTGTTTGCGTTGGTATTTAAAAATGAAAAAGTAGAATATAAATCATAATAAAAAAACATGCCTAAAAAAATAAGACTCGGAATTCTTGGTGGGGGCGGCGACTCCCTTATCGGAGTTCTGCACCGCGTAGCCTCTTTTATAAATGATAATTATGAAATCGTTGGGGCCGTATTTACCCCCGAACTGGAAGATAGTTTAGCGTTCGCAAAAGAGATAGATATTCCAACGAATCGAATTTATAAGGATTTCGACACCTTGGTGGAAGAGGAGATGAAACTGCCCGAAGATGAGCGTATCCAGGTATGTTCTATCCTCACTCCAAACTTTCTTCATTTTCCGATGGCAAAAAAACTGTTGGAAAATGGATTCAATGTCATTTGTGAAAAACCATTGACCACCAGCTATGAGGAGGCCAAAATATTGCAGGAAACCCTAAAAAAGGCAGGCACCGTATTTGCGGTCACCCATACCTATACAGGTTACCCAATGGTGCGCCAAATGAGGGAGATGATAAAAGAAGGGGTAATTGGAAAAGTTCACAAAGTGGATGCCCAATATTATCAAGGTTGGATGAACCCTATCATACATGACAAGGAAAAACGGGGCACTGTTTGGAGGCTCGACCCCAAAAAAGCAGGGATTAGTTCCTGTATGGGAGACATTGGAGTACATGCCTTTAATATGGTCGAGTACACCACCGGATTAAGAGTTAGATCTCTATTGTGCGATTTCAATTATTTGTACGACGATAACCAAATGGACATGGATGGAACCGCTTTGATACGAATGGATAAGAATGTAAAAGGCGTCATTAGGGCAAGTCAGGTGGCCACTGGGGAAGAAAATAACTTAACTATTGCCGTTTATGGTGAAAAAGGAGGTTTAAAATGGGAGCAGGAGAACCCTAACTACCTATATAAATTAAATGATCCAGAACCTTTGCAAGTATACAAGCCAGGACATGGGTACAATTCCGAACTCTCTTTGGGCGGTACAAAATTGCCACCAGGCCACCCAGAAGGAATTTTTGATGCCATGGCGAACATATATTTGGGCGTGGCCAAGGCAATTCGTGGAGAAGCCTATAACAACGGAGAATTTCCGACCATAATAGATGGTGTGCGTGGCCTAAATTTTATAGAAAACACCGTTGCTTCACACAAGAATGGAAATGTTTGGGTAGATATGGATTGATCCAGGACCCAAAATAATAGATATAATGGCTGTCCAATGGACGGCCATTATTTTTTATATAACATTTCAAATTGCTCGAACACAATGATCATGCTTTCCTTTGGAGTTGTGCCAAATTTGGCCAATTCGCGGGTGTAGTATTCCCAATGGGTCTTTTTCCAATGCTCCAGACTTTTATCCCCTTCACCTTCCAAACGGGCGTGTTCTTCTCTAATACTAAAATAGGGGAGCAGTTTTACCCCAGTGGTGCGAACAATACATTTGGCATTCCCGTCCCAATCCGTAACCACATAAAAATCTCCGATTTTAGGTAAATTTTCGTTGCGGAGCTGTAAACCTTTTAAGGAATGTGAGGTGGCTCTTTTGGTTTCTTTGCAAACAAGATCTGCACAAGTATTGGCATCTTGTTCATTATCACAAAAATGTATCACTTTTGGAGCATCTTGGGAGGCAAACTCCAAATGGGCATCTAAAAAATCGCCCCATAAATTGCGGGCAGAAGCATTTTCCATATGTGGTTTTTATAAGCGGTAAGCTATTTTAATTGTATATGAATTCCTATATTTATGTTTTGCTACATGAGGTGTAAAAATAGCATAGTTTTTTTCTTAAATATAGAAGATAAATCCCAATTTGAATGGGATTTCCTAATTCCTTAAAATTAAATTCAATGAAGACAATCAAAGGACCAGCTGTGTTCTTGGCTCAATTTGTGGACAGTCAACCTCCTTTCAATACCTTGGATGGAATGTGCAAGTGGGCCTCCGACCTTGGTTACAAGGGCATTCAAATACCAACTTGGGAATCATTTCTTATAGATTTGGACCAAGCAGCAGAAAGTCAGGATTATTGCGATGAGCTCAAGGGAAAAATTAATTCCTACGGATTGGAGATCACCGAACTTTCCACCCACTTGCAGGGACAATTGGTGGCTGTTCATCCTGCATACGATATTATGTTCGATAATTTTGCTCCCAAGGAACTGCACGGAAAACCGAAAGAACGAACCAAATGGGCAGTTGAAACGGTTAAAAAAGCGGCAACAGCAAGCCGTAGACTCGGACTTAACGTCCATGCCACTTTTTCGGGCTCATTGCTTTGGCATACCGCCCACCCGTGGCCACAGCGTCCTGCCGGATTGGTGGAAATGGGTTTTGAAGAGCTGGCCAATCGATGGAAGCCCATCCTCGATCATTTTGATGAAGAGGGCGTGGATGTCTGTTACGAGATTCATCCCGGAGAAGACCTTCACGATGGGGATACTTTTGAAAGATTTTTGGAAGCTACGGGAAACCATAAGCGCGTAAACATACTTTATGATCCAAGTCACTTTGTTTTGCAACAACTGGATTATATTGCGTATATCGATCATTATCATGAGTTCATCAAATCCTTTCACGTAAAGGATTCGGAATTTAACCCAACAGGTAAAAAGGGAGCATTTGGCGGTTTCAACGATTGGGGAGACAGAGCAGGGAGATACAGGTCCCTAGGGGATGGACAGATCGATTTTAAGACCATTTTTTCCAAACTTACCCAATATGGCTGCGATGTTTGGGCCGTTATGGAATGGGAATGCTGTATTAAAAGCCCGGAACAAGGAGCGTGCGAAGGCGCTAAATTTATTCAAGATCATATAATAGAGGCAACAACCAAAACCTTTGACGATTTTGCCGGAGCAGATGTGGATAAGGAAAAATTGAAAAAAATACTTGGACTATGAAAAGAGCATTGATGTTGGCATTACTGGCCATTGGCGTTGCCTGTAAAGAAAACCCAAAGGAAAATAAGGAAGAAAAAGAAGAAGTGATCGAGATTGTGAAAGAAGCTGAAAATGAGTGGGTTACCCTATTCGACGGAAGTTCATTCGAAGGCTGGCATTACTATAATGGCGGACCAGTTACCGAGCCATGGAAATTGGAAGATGGGGCCATGGTGTTCTACCCACCGGAAAACAGGGAAGAAGGAGCGTCTTTTAATCTGGTTAGTGATGCTGAGTTTACGGATTTTATTTTAACTATGGAATGGAAAATTGCCGAAGGGGGAAATAGTGGAATTTTTTGGGGTGTTTCAGAAGATGAAAAATACGCCCAGCCCTATTTAACAGGACCAGAAATACAAGTGTTGGACAATGAAAGACATCCTGATGCCCAAAATGGGGAAAATCGTATGGCAGGAGCTCTGTACGATATGGTTTCGCCTACCCAACATGTAACCAAGCCAGCCGGTGAATGGAATACGTTTGAATTAATGGTGAACCATAAGACCAACAAAGGACATGTAGTATTGAATGGAACAAAAATAGTGGAGTTTCCAGTGCATGGGCCGGATTGGGACAAAATGGTCGCATCCTCAAAATTTGCAGATTGGGAAGGTTTTGGCGCTTACAGGACGGGAAAAATCGGTTTACAAGATCATGGGGACAGGGTGTCCTATAAAAACATAAAGATCAAAGCATTATAATATGTATAAATTAAAAATTGTTCCATTGCTTTTGGCCATCTTGTTTAGTGGATGGACCTGGTCCCAGGACATAGAGCCAACCACTCCCGAGGAAACGGAGATATATGAACCAGTGCCGCCAAAGGTAATTCCGGGCAAAGCAGGAGCTCCTCCAAGTGATGCCATCGTACTTTTTGATGGGACATCTTTTAAAAATTGGATAAGTTCCAGGGATAGCACGGATGCCAAATGGCTCTTGAACGAAGATGGCAGCATGACCGTAAAGGACAAGACGGGAGATATTCAGACCAAACAAAATTTTGGGAGCATTCAGCTTCATATTGAGTGGAAATCCCCAGCAGAAGTGCAAATGGATGGACAAAACCGAGGTAATAGCGGTGTTTTCTTAAATGGAATCTATGAAGTTCAAGTATTGGACAACAATAACAACGACACCTATGTAAATGGTCAAGTGGGCTCCATTTATAAACAGCATGTACCCTTGGCCATGGCATCGGTCCCATCTGGCGAATGGAACACCTACGATATAATTTATCATGCACCAGTGTTCGAAAAAGGACAAAAAATAAAATCTGGTACCATTACCGTTATCCACAATGGTGTGTTGATCCAGGACCATGTGGAGATCAAGGGCACAACGCCATATATTGGTTGGCCCAAGAATCCGCCACATGGCAAGGGACCTCTTAGGCTTCAGGACCATGGGGACAATAGCAGGGTGAGCTACCGTAATATTTGGGTCAGGGAACTGGAGTAGTTTCCAAGGGGCCAAAATTTAGAATCTTCAAAGGTCAAAATCTATTTTGGTTACCTTTGGCAAAATTTAATCATACGTATATGATTCAATCCATGACAGGCTTTGGGAAGCACGTAGTTCAGCTTCCTTCAAAAAAAATTACAATAGAGCTTAAATCGCTCAACAGCAAAAATCTGGATATTAATGCCAGGCTTCCACAATTTTATAGGGAAAAGGAGCTGGAATTACGTAAAATGATTGCCAGTGCCCTAAACAGGGGTAAAGTGGATTTTAGCCTTTATGTGGAAATAACCGGTGAGGAGACTACGGCAGAAGTTAACAAGGGTGTGGTTAAAAAGTATATGGAGCAATTGGCCGCAATAGCCCAAGGAGATGACATTAAACTGTTGGAAATGGCGTTACGTATGCCCGACACCCTTAAAACCGATAAAGACGACATCGATGCCGAAGAGTACGAGGCCATTAAAAAAGCAATGGACCAGGCCTTATCCAAAATAGTGGAGTTCCGCAATGAGGAAGGCAAGGTTTTGGAGCAGGATTTTGTAGAGCGATTAAAAAAACTCAACGAACTTTTGGATGCTGTAAAAAGCATGGACCCAGATAGGTTGGCTACGATACGGGAACGTTTGGAGAAAGCTGTGGCCGACCTTAAGGTGGAATTGGATGCGAATAGATTTGAACAAGAACTCATCTATTATTTGGAAAAGTACGACATTACCGAAGAAAAGGTACGTTTGGCGAACCATTTAAAATATTTTGAAACCACCCTGAATTCCAAAGAATCCAATGGCAAAAAACTAGGGTTCATCTCACAGGAAATAGGAAGGGAAATCAATACCATAGGATCCAAGGCCAATTTTGCACCCATGCAACAATTGGTGGTCCAAATGAAGGACGAATTGGAAAAGATAAAAGAACAAATGCTCAATGTGCTATGACAGAAGGTGGTAAACTCATCATATTTTCGGCCCCATCGGGAAGTGGTAAAACTACCATTGTAAAACATTTGTTGAATCAGCCGGAACTCAACTTGGCCTTTTCCATTTCCGCAACCTCGCGCCCGCGCAGGGGCAAGGAAAAAAATGGGGTCAACTACTATTTTATGTCCGTTTCCCAATTTAAGCGACACATTAAGGATGGCGATTTTTTGGAATGGGAAGAAGTGTACCGCGACAATTTTTATGGGACTTTAAAAAGTGAAGTGGAACGTTTGTGGGCAGAAGGCAAAAATGTAATATTTGATATTGATGTTTCTGGCGGGCTAAGGATCAAAAAGAAATTTCCGGACAAGACCCTGGCCGTTTTTGTGAAGCCTCCCAGTGTAGATGAGCTAAAGATCAGACTTAAAAAGCGCAGCACGGAGAGTGACGATAAGATCAATATGAGAATTGCCAAAGCGTCGGTAGAATTGGCAACCGCCCCTCAGTTTGATAAAATCATTAAAAACTATGATCTGGATGTAGCTCTCGACGAAGCCCACAAATTGGTCGCCGATTTTGTTGGGGCCAAGAATCCCGATTCAAAATAAGATTGACGTATGAAACAGGTAGGGCTCTTTTTTGGAACCTTTAACCCGATACATATTGGTCATTTGATCATAGCCAACCATTTAGTGGAGTTTTCCGATTTGGATGAGGTTTGGTTTGTTATAACCCCGCAAAGTCCATTTAAGGTAAAGCAATCGCTTTTGGACAACAATCACCGGTTCCAAATGGTGTACGAAGCTGTACAGGATTATCCCAGGCTCAAACCCAGTACAATTGAGTTTGATTTGCCCCAGCCCAACTATACTTCCGATACCTTGGCCCATCTGGAAGATAAATATGGCCCGGATTATGCGTTTTCATTGATCATGGGTGAAGACAATCTGAAAAGTTTCCACAAATGGAAAAATTATGAAGCCATATTGGAGCAATACTCGATCCATGTTTACCCGCGCATTTCTATGGGCGAGATGGCCCATCAATTTGAGGATCACCCCAAAATCACCAAGGTCAGTGCGCCGATAATGGAAATATCGTCCACTTTTATTCGAAAGGCCCATAATCAAGGAAAAAATATTCGTCCAATGCTGCCCGAACCGGTGTGGAAATATATGGACGAGATGAACTTTTACAGATAAAAAAACACGAACTGTTTATTGTATTTTTTCCAGAGTGTCGGTTCCTAAATACTTATCGTCCTTGTTCATGTACCATGCCCGCGTTTTTGGCATTTTGATACCATTTACTTCCGCCAGGCCTTCTAAAAGAATGTACTCTCCGTCGTTTTTGGTTTCATCGTGAAAAAATTGATATACCTCCATGGCGTAAGTGGAAGGGTCAAAATAAAAGTACCAAGTGTCTTTGCCAACTTCGGCATCGTAAGTGGCCTTTAAAACCACATATTTTTTATTCTTGAAGGTTTTTTGTTGGACCACGGGATCTAGGTGGGTGCCTGGGTCGTTCAACTTCATGGGAAGGCCGTATAGGTAAGTGTAGTAATCCTTCATCATGGTTCCCCGTTCGCAGGTCAGGCGATACTTTTCGGCTTCTTTCTTGGTAAACTCTTTGCTCTCGTTAAATATGATTTCGCAGGACCCGTTTTTTAAAATATATGAGTAATGATCACCATCTTGGGTAACATCCAAGACAAACTCCTGTTTGGGGAAATCCACGGAAATCACACTTGTGCGTTTAGGTCGCTCCGGAGTTTCCATAACTACTTTGAACGATGTTTTTAGGTTGGCCCAGTTACCATCTGGATCATGAAATGAAATGGCCTTTTCCAAAACTTCTTTTGCAGAAAGGGATTGTGAGTGCAATGGCGCAAGGCCCAATAGGCCAACTGCCATAAGAGAAAAGAAATATTTGATCATATCTTTACAATTTATAGATGTTGTAAGATACCGAAATTATTTCTTTGGAATAGTCGCTGGCTTTACGGAGCTATCGTGTTCTGCATAATAGAGTTCCAATAAATTCATCATAGCAGTGATCAAATCCCTGGTCTCCAGCAATAAGGAGAAGTACAGGGTAGTGTTCTTGGGACTGGACTCTTCTGTTCTGGTCCTGGCTACCTGCTTGTCGATTTTTTGGGAAACCAAGTCGTAGAGCTCTTGTTTGGAATTTAAGATTATTCCAATTTGTTCAAAAGACCTTTCGTCGAATGCTTTTTGGGTGTTGTTGAAAATATCCTCCAGTTTTTGGTCGATTTCTTTTAGCTCCTTGATTTGGTTGTACTTGAGTTTTTTGTGGTTGTTATGAACATGGTTATAGCTCACTTTTCCAATGTACTCGAGTGATTGGGACATATCTGTCAAGTGTCCCATTATGTTTATGTAAAAATTACTCGCACCTACATGGGCCTCGTCCAAATTCTTGATAAAATAGAAAGTGTGCTCTCTTAGGTCTTCAATTTCCAAGGCTAGTTTGTTGCCTTGTTTTTTGTTCTTTTTCAAAAAGTCAAGATCGTGCTTGGCCAGACCGTTGATGGAATTGGTGTAAATTTTGCTGCTTCTTTTTACAACACTGGAAATGTTGGCGGCAGTTTCTTCGATTACCCCTTGAATAGAGCTGCTTTCTGCTCTTCTCAATTGATCCTCGACCATAAATTCCTTTGATTTTTTGTTGTAAGAGATATAATTCCTGACCAAAAGTAGTACAGCGGCGAACAACAAAACTGCAATTGCAGCACCTTTGCCAAAACTGATTAGGGTTAGAATAACCCCAGAGGCAATAAATGCGATAATGGCCGTACTGAGCCATCCGGCAATAACATTAAGTACTCCTGCAACACGATATACGGCACTTTCGGCACCCCAGGCCCTATCTGCTAAAGAGGTGCCCATGGCTACCATAAAAGTAACATAAGTGGTAGATAGGGGCAACTTGTAAGAAGTAGCAACGGAAATCAAAATACCTGCAACCATCAAGTTTACCGAGGCACGGATCATATCGAAGGCGGGCAACTGTAACGTTTTGTCCTTGGATAGGGTAATAACGGGTTTTTGAAATCTTTTGTCCACCGCTTCCTTTAAAGATTTTGGGGCCACATTAGATATCCAAGTGGACAACCCAATGGAAAAGCGAACCAAGCTTCTTGAAAGATAATTGGGCTGGAATTTTTCATTGGCCTCACCTTCTCTGGACAGGTTAATTTCAGTGTCGGCAACGTATCTCGCTTTTTTGGACCACCAAAGAGTGGCTACCATGATCATTCCCGAAATAAAAAGTAATAAAGTAGGTGTTTCTACTTTTGAGGACAAAACTTCCATGCTAAATTCCGAAGCTGGAAGACCAGAGGCTCCCCATGCTTCATAAGATTGCCATGCTGCTATAGGTACACCGATAAAGTTGACCAAGTCGTTACCGGCAAAAGCCAAGGCAAGTGCAAAGGTTCCAACACCTATGATCAACTTATAAATGTTTGTTTTTGCAAACTGAATAAGGATGTAAGAGATAATCGCCCAAATAGCAAAATTGATTAGGATTACCTCATAAACCTTGGTTTCAAGAAAATCCTTAATTGTAATTCCCCCGATAATGGCATATTCTTGATCGGCAAAAGGTGTTCCCTTGATTCCTTTGATCAAAATAAAATAGGTAATAGCAGATAGTGCAATACCGCCAAAAATGGCTCCTGTCCATTTAGGCTTTTTCTGAAAATCATAGGATAAAAGCAATCTGGATATCCACTGTACCAATGCTCCTATGGTGAAGGCTATTACCACGGAAGAAAGTATGCCAACTATAATTTCAATGGCCTTGTCTGTGTTTATGTAATTGATAACATCCGTAAAGCTGCCATTTGCAGTGCCAATTTTGATAAGGGCCATGGCTACGGCAGCTCCCAATAAATTAAATACAATGGATACGGTGGTCGATGTAGGCATACCCAACGTATTAAAGAAATCGAGCAGCAAAATATCGGTGATCATCACGGCCATGAAGATGAACATGATCTCATCAAAATAGAATTCACCTGGGTTAAATATTCCTTTTCTGGCCACTTCCATAAGTCCACTTGAAAAAATAGCCCCACAAGCAATACCGATACTGGCAACAATCATAATGGTTCTAAAAGAAATAGCCTTTGAACCAATAGCGGAATTAAGGAAGTTTACCGCATCATTGCTTACACCAACAACAAGGTCTGCAATGGCCAAGGCAGCCAAGGCAACCATAATAAGAAAGTAAATATTATCCATGTTTATAAAAATCCAAAAAATTTGTCAAATATCTAGAGATTGGTACTCGATTAAGTTATCTAAAGGTTATCTTTTTTACAGATGAACGTCCAATTGCAATCTATACATCAATTGGTTTGTTCCGTATTCTTCGGTTAAATAACTGAAATCGGTCTGCACTTTTAATTTATGTCCTACAATATATTTTGAAAGCCCTAAAGTGTATTGGTTTGCTGGGTTTTTGCCCGTTACGTCCAGGTCCATTTTTACATTAGTGTATCTTGCGGAGACTTCCCAGTTAGAATCAAACAAATACCCTGTCTGTAGGTTTAATGCGTTGCCCATTTGTACTACATCACCTGTAAGGGATCCATCTGAGTTTTTTGCATAGGGGTCGTCCGCATTTCTGTTGGCATATTCGCCCATCAATGAAAATCCGTTGTATTTGAACATGAAGTCCACAAATACAGTTGAGATGTCCGTAGAATATAAGCCAATATCATTTTCCATATAGGTGCCCATGTTGCTTCTGTTCCTCACTGCATCCTTGTTCATGTCATAGGTGAATCCCATCATAAGTTTTGGCAACCTTTCCCTTGTTAGGTCGGCAGCAATATAATCACCTTTGGATTTAAAGCTCCCAAATGGAAGAAACTCTAAACGTCCGGTATATTGATGTCCACCTTCGTTGCCAGTGGTTACATTTCTGCCCTCACCTTGCGACAGTGCTATTTTTTC
The DNA here is from genome assembly GCF_042134605.1 of Flagellimonas alginilytica. GTDB lineage: Bacteria > Bacteroidota > Bacteroidia > Flavobacteriales > Flavobacteriaceae > Flagellimonas > Flagellimonas alginolytica. Next base: position 1,738,935 of record NZ_CP169638.1, read on the forward strand.
CCGGATCAGTGCTTTTTTACCGATTTTTATGTGGTGCCTTAGCTGAAAGCCCATATCACGGTCAATATTGAATCTGCTATTGAGCAATGACCGGTCCACCTGCTGAAGGTTTCCGGAGGAGATGACACGTTCAATATTACCGGGCAATTTGGCTTGTCCAAACCAAAGGACAAAGTTTTTATAGAAATTCCATTTAACAACGGCATCAAATATATATCTGGGTGTATTGCCAGTATATTGGGATCCTCCGGATATGTCTCTGTTGGATAGCCCCAACTCGATTTTATAGACCAATTTTGGGGAATGAACAAAGCCATCAAACTTTAAACGTGCCCTGCGCACCAAAAAATTTTGTTCGGGATTCCCAAAAGCTTTACCGTTGGAATCATCCCAATTTGCAATGGCCAACAGTTGCATTCTTGTGCCAATTTTAGCGGTCCAACTACTGTCTTTGCCAACAATGTTAAACAATCCTTTACCGAAGGTTGTGGGGGCATTTGTTTGGGAAAAGGTAAAATGAGTCCAAACAAGAAGAAACCCAATTAGGGGTAACTTTTTGAAATTCATTGCAGTATTAGTCTTTGTCGGCTGCAAAGAACAAAAAGCAATGTTAAGTTATTGTTTCCTCTATGTTATGTTTTGGATTTAAACAAGACAAAAAAGAGCTGCCTTTACAAGGCAGCTCACGGATTTCGAAGATGAAGTCGACAAAAACTAATATCTGAAACGAAAATCCTGATTGAATTTTCAAAATTCACCCATGTTGATGATTTTTGTGTAACCTAAAAATTAAGTAATCATTAAAATTTTGGCAACTAGTAGATATTGAGCAGGACTTTTTAATGTTTGAGCGTACCAAACCTAAGGCGTATATTGCGCCAATAGTAAGATATGAACTGGGAACAATTACTTTCACTAAGACGACAGGGAGATACCTCAAAGCGATTGAGAAAAGAGCAAAACGAGACCCGATTGGGGTTCGAGGTGGATTACGATCGGATTATTTTTTCGTCGGCTTTTAGAAGTTTACAGGATAAGACACAAGTGTTTCCGATGCCGATCGCCGTTGGTTCGCAAAAAAACTTTGTACATACCCGGCTTACACACAGTATGGAAGTTTCTGTTGTGGGAAGAAGTCTTGGCCGAAGTGCTGGACAACAAATTTTGACAAAGTATCCTTTTTTGACAGAAATCCACGGTTATCAATTTAATGATTTTGGTGCAATTGTTGCCGCAGCTGCCTTGGCCCACGATATAGGGAATCCGCCATTTGGGCATAGTGGGGAAAAAGCTATCGGCAATTATTTTAAACAGGGCAAAGGGAAGCAATTTCGAAATGTTCTTTCTGCAGAGGAGTATCACGATCTTATCGATTTTGAGGGAAATGCCAATGGATTTAAATTATTGACAGAGTCCAGGGACGGTGTGCCCGGGGGGCTTCGTTTGAGTTATGCGACTTTGGGTGCCTTTATTAAATACCCAAAAGGATCATTGCCCAAAAGACCGTCCAAGAACATCGTGGACAAAAAATTTGGCTTTTTTCAATCAGAGAAAGCCTTTTTCCATGAACTTGTGGAAGAAATTGGCCTTTTGCCCAACCCTGACCACCCGGAAACAGGTTTTTTAAGGCACCCTTTGACTTATTTGGTAGAAGCGGCTGATGATATCTGCTATACCATAATCGATTTTGAAGACGGCATCAACTTAGGATTGATTCCGGAAGAGTATGCCCTGGAGTATCTTATCAATTTGGTGAAGGACAACATCAACACGAAGAAATATAATGCAATGACCACCTCGAGCGACCGTTTGAGTTATTTAAGGGCTCTTGCGATAAGTACACTGATCGGGGACGCCGTGGATGTTTTTGTAAAAAATGAGGATAAAATATTGAACGGTGAGTTCAATGTATCATTGCTCGATAAAGGAAAATATACCGCTCAAGTTGCCGATATTATTAAATTGAGCGTCGAAAAAATCTATCAGTCCACAGAAGTGGTGGATAAAGAGTTGGCCGGGTATCGCATTATTTCCGATTTACTGGATACGTACACAACGGCTTTGATCAATGTTAAAGAGGGCCAGGATACGAATTATGACCGACTGCTCTTAACAAGTTTGCCCGAGAAATACCGCAATACGGATGCATCACTTTATAAAATCCTATTGGATACCAGCTGTTTTGTTGCAAGTTTGTCCGACAGTGCAGCGGTGCACATTCACGATAAGTTGACAGGCCGACATATTTAAAACGCATAGAGTAGGCCAACCCCAAGTAGTTGTTTAAACTGGATTCGGGGTATGCCCGGGTCTATTGTTGTGCCATCTTCAGCAATTTGTTCGTCGAATTTGATATCATCATCAAAAATAAGGTGGGTTCCAATGTTGGCATTGAGGTATTGGTTGACCTTAAGGTTAAAATTAAGTTCCCAGTCCACATCGATATTGCCAAAACTTCTTACATAATCCGTGTACAGGTTTAGGCGATGGTTCATTAAAACATTTTCCGCTATTTGTGTCTCCCATGTATTGGTGATCAAAAAACCAAGTTCCAAAAAAATGTGTTCTCCCTCTTCCACACCAAACGCCCCTTGGTTGGAAAGAGCTTCGTCCAGAACAAAAGTGGATTTCATGGTGGCGGGCGAAATATAAAGGTTGAATTTGTCCTGAGGCGGTATGTAGGATGTACCGACACCCACAAACAAGTAACCGGGGGACATAAATCTTGAAATAGGGTTCTCTCGGTTCGGGTACTTATATCCGTTGGAGAATTGTGTTCTCATGTTTGCTTTTACCGAATAGTACCAATTGGTTATGGTGTCCTTTCTAAAACTCAGGGTGGTGGACAAGCGGATTTGATCGTCTGTTTTTCGGAGTTTCCTGCCCTCTTGCGCATTGATGCCATAGCGCAGCTGGACCTCATTGTTCCAATCCAGATAACGGAACTTATAGTTCCGGGCAAAATCTGCACTTGCCAAGGCCGACACCGAGTTGTCCCCTCCGGCATTCCAGTTCACAAAAGCAACTTCACTAATGTTAAGTCCAAATTTGTTCACCTTTTTCCAGAAAGAAGTTGGTTTGAACCGCTTGTACCAAATACTCAGAGGTTTTACCCGGTTCAGTACGGTTCTAGGGTCTGTTAGCTTAGCGTTTCTGGTCAGATATTTGAGCTTTACATCCTTTATGCGAACAACTCTAAAATTGGAGTCCGTACTATCTGGTTCAAAGGCCTTTAAACGTGTGATCTGAGCATTGGAAGTAACAAAAACGGCAAAGAACAGGATTAAAAAACAATTTATTCGCATGGGTTCAAGGTTGATTGTATATAAGAATGTATGGCATCAAAATCTATACCAGCCAATTTAAGGGTTTCGGGAATGGTTCCATGATCGATAAAAGAATCCGGAATGCCGAAAATCTTAATTGATCCTGTATACTTTTCTTCATTGGCAATTTCCAGCACAGCAGAACCAAAGCCGCCAATTTTGACACCATTTTCTAGGGTAATTATGTGTTCATGGTTTTCAAAAATATGTTGTAGCAATGGTTTGTCCAATGGTTTGATAAAGCGCATATCGTAATGTCCGATCTCTTCCGGTTTCCCTGATTTTTTGATTAGTTCGGAAACTTGGTTCCCAATATGGCCCACGCTAAGTATTGCCATTTTGGTGCCCTTCTTTAGTTGTTTGCCAGTACCGATTTTTATGGATTTCATTGGGTTTTTCCAATCGATCATGGCACCTCGCCCCCTGGGGTACCTTATTGCAATGGGAAGCTCCAGCCCTTGTTGTGCGGTGTACATAATATCCCGTAGCTCGTGCTCGTTGAGCGGTGCAAAAACAACAAGGTTCGGGATGCAGCGTAAATATGCAATATCAAAAACACCATGATGGGTAGGTCCATCCTGGCCTACCAAGCCTGCTCGGTCCAGGCAAAAAACCACCGGAAGTTTTTGAAGGGCTACATCGTGGATCACTTGATCATAGGCCCGTTGTAAAAAAGTAGAGTAAATATTGCAGAACGGGATCAACCCTTGGGTTGCCATACCGGCCGCCAAAGTAACAGCATGTTGTTCGGCAATACCCACATCAAAAGCTCGGTCGGGTATTTGGTCCATCATAAACTTTAGGGAACTCCCACTGGGCATTGCAGGGGTAATTCCAACTATTTTGTTGTTCTTTTGGGCCAATTCCACAATAGTGTGGCCAAACACATCTTGATATTTTGGAGGTTGAATTACCTCAGGTTTTTTGATGCGTTCCCCTGTTATTTTATCAAACTTGCCAGGGGCATGGTAGACCACCTGATCTTCTTCTGCCTTTTTTAGGCCTTTTCCTTTGGTTGTGATGATGTGGAGCAACTTTGGGCCATCTACATGCTTTAGTCTTTCCAGTTCTTCAACAAGTTTTTGCAAATCATGTCCATCCACAGGGCCGGAATAGTTGAGGTTGAGGCACTCAAAAATGTTCTCATCCTTTGCCTTTCCTGCCTTAACATTGGTAAGGTATTTTTTTAGGGCCCCAACACTGGGGTCTATGCCGATAGCATTGTCATTGAGAACGATCAATGCATTTACATCGGTCACCCCGAGATGGTTTAAACCTTCAAAAGCCATTCCGCTGGCTATGGATGCATCGCCGACCACCGCAATGTGCTGTTTCCTTGTATGTCCTTGTAATTTTGATGCCATGGCCATGCCTAAAATGGCAGATATGGCCGTGGAACTATGGCCTGTTCCAAAATCATCAAATTCACTTTCGCTCCGTTTTGGAAATCCGCTAATACCACCAAGTTGGCGGTTGGTATCGAATAACTCTTTTCTGCCCGTTAGGATTTTATGTCCGTATGCTTGGTGTCCAACGTCCCAGATCAGTTTATCCTGAGGGGTGTTGAACACATAGTGCAGTGCAATGGTAAGTTCCACTACGCCCAAACTTGCCCCCAAATGCCCTTCCTTTGTAGACACAATGTCAATAATAAACTCCCTCAATTCCTGAGCGAGTTTAGGCAGCTCTTCCAAAGCTAACTTTTTGAGATCTGCAGGGGAATCGATATGTGATAGTAATGTTTCCAAAGAATAAAAAACAAAAGTATCGATTATCCCTAAAATTATTTTATGTGTAGCTTAGCAATCTATTGAAAATGACTTAAAATTTCGTGGAAAATCCGTTTGACGATACTTATTTTATGAAAAAAGCCATGCAAGAGGCCGAGATTGCCTTTGAAAATGGCGAAGTACCGGTAGGAGCAGTAGTGGTAATCGAGAATAGAATTATTGGAAGGGCGCACAACCTTACGGAACGCTTAAAGGATGTTACAGCGCATGCCGAGATGCAGGCCATAACCGCAGCTTCCAATTTTTTGGGCGGCAAGTATTTACATGGCTGCACGCTTTATGTTACTTTGGAACCATGCCAAATGTGCGCGGGAGCACTGTATTGGAGCCAAATATCCAAGGTTGTTTACGGAGCTCCGGATCTAGAGCGCGGATATAGTGTAATGGGCGGCAACCTGCATCCCAAAACTACTGTGTCAGGGGGTGTGTTGGAGAAAGAGTCGGCAGAACTTCTAAAGCGTTTTTTTATACAGCGGAGAAATTTGAACTGATAAAAAAACCCGGCATCGCCGGGTTTTACATTCTAATCAAAATAAAATATTGTTATCCGATTACCTGCACTTGTGCTGCAACCACTCCTTTTCTTCCTTCTTCTTCGATGTATTCTACTTTGTCGCCTTCGTTCAGTTCCACTCCGTTCAATGCTGTAACATGAACAAAGATGTCTTTTCCTGTGTCGTCGTTTGTAATGAACCCATAACCTTTGGATTCATTGAAAAATTTTACTGTACCAGTCATTAAATAAAAATAAAATGTTAAAACACGAAAGTAACTTTTTTTATGAGTGAATGGGTAAAAAGAACTTTAAATATTCGGAAAATTATTGATTTTCAGATGATTTGCGCTCTTTTTCTTGCATTTTCTTAATATTTTCTTTGGTGAGCATGTAATCTTGCATGTTTTTCCCCTTACTCTCTTTAAAAAGGAATAGGGGCATGGCCACCAAAAAGAGCCCAACGGTACCTCCACCTATATACTTTGCCGCTTGTGGATGTCCTTCTTGGAGGGAAAGACCGAAGGCAATTGAACCCAAAGAGGCCAACATAATCAAAAAAATAATGTGTTTTAACTTGATTTTCATTGTGAATAATTGATCAATTTTCTGCGATACGCCGTCAATAGTTTGGATTTTGAGATAAAACCTTCGTATCTACCATTTTTAATAACAGGAAGGTTCCATGCACCGCTTAGCTGAAATTTTTGCATAACCTGTTTCATACTGTCCGTTTCGTAAAAGATAACCTCTGGCGGGGCATGCATCAAATTTTTAACAAAAACGGTGTCGTACATCTCAGTGTCGAACATCATTGGACGGATATCGTCCAAGACTATGATTCCGGTCAATTTTCTATCATCGTTCAATACTGGAAACAAGTTTCTTTTGGATTTGGACACCGATTGATGCAACATTTCTCCCAACGACATTTCTGCATGTACGGGCCTAAAGTTTTTTTCGATCACATTGTCCATTTCCATAAGTCCGAGAACCATCTGATCTTTATTGTGCGACAACAGCGCTCCTATCTTGGCCAATTCTTTGGTGTAAATGGTGTAATCCAGTGCGTTTTTTGTGATCAAGTAAGATATGGCCGCCGTAATCATCAGGGGAACAAAGAGCTGGTATCCCCCGGTTATTTCGGCGATAAGGAAAATGGCGGTCAATGGAGCATGGATTACACCGGAAATAAGACCTGCCATTCCAATTAGGGTAAAATTGCTTTCCGATACAGAAAAGCCCAGACCTAAATTATTGATTACTTTGGCTACGGCATTGCCCAAAGCACTTCCCATTACCATTGTAGGAATAAAAACTCCTCCCGCACCCCCTGCTGCTATGGTAGTGGTCATGGCTATGGCCTTAAAAATGGTTATCCCAAAAAGCAGGGCTATTACGACCCAAATATTTTGGGTAAAACCATCAAAAGGAGTAGTGCCAAGGGCTTTTTGGTGATTGCCGTCCAACAGGTTGTTAATAAATCCAAAACCCTCGCCATAGAGCGGGGGGATGGCGTAAAGCATGACCCCAATAGCCACTCCACCGACCAAGAGCTTGTATTTTGGACTTTTCAATTTTTTAAAAAGGGATAGAATGGCAAAGTACATTTTGGTGAAATATATGGAGGCCACACCCGTGCCAACCCCTAAAAGAACATAAAATGCCGTATCGTTTAGTTCAAAACCCTCGGAAAGGGAGAAATTGAACAAGACTTCGTTACCTAAAAAGAAATAGGAGGTCAATACCCCAGAAATCGATGCTAATAGCAAAGGCAACATGGACATCATGGTCAAATCCAAAGTAAAGATTTCCACGGCAAAAATGATGGCGGCAATAGGTGATTGAAAAATTGAGGCAATGGCCCCTGCCGAGGCGCAAGCTACCAAAAGTGTTCGGGTCTTGGCATCTATGTGAAACAATCGGCTCAAATTGGAACTTACTGCAGACCCAGATTTTACGGCCGGTCCCAACAAACCCACGGACCCACCAAAACCAACGGTAAGCGGTGCGGTGATCAAAGGAGTGTAAATGTCCTTGATCCCAAGTAGTCCCTTTTTCTTGGAAAGTGAAAAAATAATGGAGGAAACAGCATGCTGTAACGGCTCTTTATGTACAAACTTTACATAGAGGTAGACCAAGGTCAAGCCAATTATAGGAAGGATAAAATACAACTGATTTTCTGATGAGACAATCCCTTTTTCTAAGAGCGATTCTATAAAGTAGGTGGAGTTTTTTACGGTTACCGCTACCAGTCCGGCCAAAAAACCTACGATCAGGCTCATTATTTGAATGAAGGTCCTGTTGGAGATATTTCTATATCGCCATTTAAGAAATTTGGTATACAGTTTTTTGTTGCTGAAGGGCATTGAGGTATATAATACTATTAAAAGTATTAAAAAATCCCGCTCATGGAACGGGATTTTGATTTATCATAGGTCCAATTTTAAATGGAGTTCTTTTAATTGCTCGTCATCTATGTTTGCTGGCGCATCGATCATTACATCCCGTCCACTGTTGTTTTTGGGGAAAGCAATAAAATCGCGAATGGTTTCTTGGCCACCCAGAATAGCAACCAATCTGTCCAGACCAAATGCGATACCTCCATGGGGTGGGGCTCCATATTGAAAGGCATCCATTAAGAACCCAAATTGTGCTTTGGCTTCTTCTTGGGTAAAGCCCAAGTGTTTGAACATGGTTGCCTGTATTTCTTTATCATAGATCCGAATGGAACCACCACCTATTTCGTTTCCGTTCAGCACCAAATCATAAGCATTGGCTTTTACTTCGCCCGGATTTGTTTCCAATAGTTCCAATTGTCCGGGTTTTGGAGAGGTAAATGGGTGGTGCATGGCGTGGTAGTCCCCAGTTTCTTTATCCAATTCCAATAACGGAAAATCTATTACCCACAATGGGGCGAACTCATCTGGTTTTCTTAGTCCCAATCGTTCGGCGAGCTCCATTCGCAATGCGCTCAATTGAGCTCGGGTTTCGTTGGTGTTGCCAGATAGCACACAGATAAGGTCTCCTGGTTTTGCTCCGGTCGTTTGGGCCCAATTGGCAAGATCGTCTTGGTCATAGAACTTGTCCACGGATGATTTGTAGGTGCCATCTTCATTACATTTAACGTAGACCATTCCTTTGGCGCCTACCTGTGGGCGTTTGACCCAATCAACTAGCCCGTCTATTTCTTTTCGGGTATAGGAAGCAGCTCCCGGAACGGCAATACCAACCACCAGTTCTGCGGAATTGAATACATTAAAATCCTTATGTTGTGCGACTTTGTTCAGTTCTCCGAACTGCATGCCAAATCGAATGTCGGGTTTGTCATTACCATATAATCGCATGGCATCGTCATAGGAAATGCGAGGAAACTCATCTACTTCTACACCCTTGATCTCTTTTAAAAGATGTTTCGTTAGTCCTTCAAAAGTATTCAGGATATCTTCTTGTTCCACAAATGCCATTTCACAGTCTATTTGTGTGAACTCAGGCTGACGGTCGGCACGTAGATCTTCGTCCCTAAAACATTTTACAATCTGAAAATACTTGTCCATTCCCCCGACCATGAGCAACTGCTTAAATGTTTGTGGGGATTGAGGCAGGGCGTAGAACTGTCCTTCGTTCATACGGCTGGGCACCAAAAAATCCCTGGCGCCTTCTGGGGTGGACTTGATCAAATATGGGGTTTCAATGTCGATAAAACCTTGGTCGGAAAGGTATTTTCGAACCTCCATGCAAACCTTATGCCTAAAAATAAGTTTGTTCTTTACCGGGTTTCTACGAATATCCAAGTATCGGTATTTCATTCGGATGTCCTCTCCGCCATCGGTCTCATCTTCAATGGTAAATGGAGGGAGTAGGGAATGGTTCAGCACGGTAAGTTCGGTGACAAGCACTTCAATTTCACCTGTAGGAATATTGGGGTTTTTTGAGGCACGTTCGATTACCTCGCCCTTTGCTTGGATAACGGTTTCACGACCCAGCTCGCGAGCTTGTTCCAAAAGTGTTTTGGACGAACGTTCTTCATCAAAAACCAATTGGGTGATACCATATCTATCACGAAGATCTACCCAAGCAACAAAGCCTTTGTCGCGTACTTTGTGGACCCAACCGCTTAAAATTACTTCTGAACCTATATCCGATGCCCTTAATGCACCACAAGTATTACTTCTGTACATGTTACCTAGTATAAGAGCGCAAATTTAATAGTAATGTGCGTATTTTAAAGAGGATATGTGGATTTTCTGACGTAAGTATTTTTTTGGACCCAAATAGAGCTGACCAGATCAATTTTACGTAACATTAAATTAACATTAGAATAAATTCTTGAGTAATATTAAGGGGATTAAAGGTTAAAATGTTCGATAATCAGGGGTGTTACCTGTAACTGACGACATCGTAAAACACTGAAAAACAGCCAATAAAGACTTTAAAGTTAATTTAATGTAAACAAAAAGTTATGTAAAAGTGTATTTAAAGTAAAATTTAAGTAACTTTGAATCGTTATCATTAAGTACTAACAATATTAAAATCCCATAAAATATGAAAAAAGCAGTATTATTTTTGGCGGTGATGTTTGCGGTTAGCTTATCGGCTCAAGATACAAAGCCGACATTTGAAAAAATGGGAAAAATGGTGAAAGCCACTTATTTTCATGACAATGGCGAAATTGCCCAGACCGGTTATATGTTGAACGGAAAGTTACATGGTGATTGGGTAATGTTCAATGTTCAAGGTAAAAAAATTGCCACTGGTCAATACGAAAACGGACAAAAGACCGGAAAATGGTTTTTTTGGCAGAACGATGTGTTAAGTGAGGTCGATTTTACGGACAATCGTATTGCCCAAGTAAAGAATTGGAGCCAAGGCGATGCCGTTACGGTGAACCAATAATTTAAAATCAGAGTTTAAAAAAAGCGGCGGCCAAATTTGGCCGCCGCTTTTTTATTATATCTCTTTAAGCTTGCTCGGGAATTGGTGTTTGTTTACGATCTTGTTTTTTTATTCTGCCGTTTCGAATTTTGATCTTAAGCTTGTAGACCAAACTGAACAGGATAGGCACCACTACCAATGTTAAGAAGGTAGCTACCAACAGACCGTAAATTACCGTCCATGCCAAAGGTCCCCAGAATATTACATTGTCCCCACCAAAATATATGTTGGGATTGAACTCGCTCATCAAGGTAAAAAAGTTAATGTTGAATCCTGTGGCCAATGGTATTAGACCTAAAATTGTGGTGATGGCCGTAAGTAATACAGGTCTGAGCCTTGCTTTTCCGCCTTTGATCACCGCTTCCATTAAATCTTCGGACTCCAATAAATCTTCTTCTTCAAGTCCCAGCTTTACTTTTCTTCTGTCGATCAACAGTTGGGTGTAGTCCAACAGCACCACACCGTTATTCACTACAATACCCGCAAGGGAGATAATCCCCATCATGGTCATCATAATAACAAATGCGCTGCCTGTGGCAACAATTCCACCAAAAACCCCGATCAAGCTTAGGAATATCGCCAACATAATAATACCTGGCTTGCTTATGGAGTTGAACTGGAAAATCAGAATAAAAAAGATAAGTCCAAGACCGGTGAAAAAAGCACCCATTAAAAAAGCCATCTGCTTGTTTTGTTCCTCGATCTGTCCGGTATAATCTATTTTGATATCACTTGGAAGATTCTCAAAATCGTTCATTTCCTCTTGTATTTTTCCAACAATCGCCCCTGCATCTGTATACCCCGATGCCAAAGCCGAGTACACGGTAACCACGCGTTTTACATCGCGGTGCTTAATGGCACTGAACCCGGTGCTATTGGTTTGTTTGGTGACCGCTGAAATAGGAACCTCTTTGATCTGCCCGCTGGAAGGGTCTCTGAAAGTTATTCGTTGGTTGAACAGGGCACTGGTGTTGTACCTGTCATCTTTGTTGAACCGCACATAAATATCATAATCCTCGCCACCTTCTTTATAGATTCCTGCTTTGGAACCAAAAATGGAGCTTCGCAGTTGTTGGCCCACCTGCCCAGTGGCAACCCCTAACTCCCCTGCTTTTTTGCGGTCCACTTGAACCAAAAGGGAAGGTTTGGATTTGTTAACGTCGATTTTTAATTCATCTATACCCGGAATATTTCGAGAGTTGATAAAGTTTCGCATGCGTTCCGCTGTGGTGATCAGCTCCGTATAATCCTCACCTTCCAATTCTATGTTGATGGGATAACCTACTGGAGGTCCTACCGCATCCTTTTCTACAGAAATGGCAACCCCTGGATAAACATCTTTAAGCGCTGTCTGCACTTTTTTGAGCAACTCCTCACTATCTGCTCCTTCACGGTACTTAAATTCTCGGAATGTAGCGGTAATTTTACCCCTGTTGGGCATTTCGGCACTGGAACCACCATCGGTTTGTGGGTTACCGGCGCCTTCCCCTACTTGAGATACCGCACTTTCTGTCATAAAATTATAATCACCGTTCATGTAGGCTTCCGACTGGATTATATCGTACACCCTGCCCTCAATGTCTTTGGTGATCTTATTGGTTTTTTCGATATCGGTACCCTCCGGATATTCAATATACACTATGATTTGGTTGGGCTTATTGTCCGGGAAGAACTCTACTTTGGTCCGTTGGCTTCCTACCGATGCGCCAAATCCTGCAAAGGCTATCAAAAGCAATACAAAAGTGATGATCGAAATAAAGATAGGTTTTCTCCCAGATAAGGCATACCGCAAGGTTTTTTCGTACATTCTTTCCCAATTGGGCAGGATCTTATTCTGAAAAGTATTGGCCCAATTTCTAAGAAACAGGCGATAGATCCAGAGCATAATGGCGGTTACCACCATTAAAGTCCCCAATGATCGATATGCCCCTCCAAAAATAATGATGAGTATTCCGATCACCGAGATGATAGAAGTGATCCGAATAATCTGCTTTAGTGGCATTTCCTTGTCTTCGGTGGTCATGTATCGGGATACCAATACCGAGTTGAAGAAGATGGCCACAAAAAGGGATGAGCCTAAAACCACGGATAGCGTTATGGGGAAATATTTCATAAACTGCCCCATGATCCCTGGCCATAGGCCGAGCGGAACAAATGCCGCTACTGTGGTCAATGTGGATATAATAATGGGAAAAGCGATCTCGCCTATTCCTTTTTTCGCCGCTTCTATCCGAGGCATTTTTTCCTCATCCATGAGTCGGTAAATGTTCTCTACGACCACAATACCGTTGTCCACCAACATACCTAGTCCCATGATCAAACCAAAAAGGATCATGGTGTTCATGGTATACCCCATTACATCCAGGATCATTAGCGACATAAACATGGACATTGGGATGGCAAAACCTACGAACAGGGCATTTTTAAATCCTAAGAAGAACATCAATACCGTTACCACCAATATGATCCCGAAGATGATGTTGTTCACCAAATCATCCACCTGACCAATGGTCTTGGAGGACTGGTCGTTGGCGATGGTAACTTTAAGGTCTTGCGGAAATTCGTTTTCTATGGCATCCTCTACAATTACTTTGATCTGGTCAACCGCGGCCACCATGTTTTTTCCGGAACGTTTTTTTACATCCAGCATTACCACGGGTTCGCCAAATTCACGTGCGTAGGTTGTTTTATCCTCTTCTTTAAACGAAATGTTGGCAATGTCTTTTAGGTAAATGGGGTTTCCATTTTCCGATTTTACCACAAAGTCCCGTAGGTCCTGGGGTTTGTCTATTTCCCCTACAATTCTGATGGTTCGGCGTTGTCCACTGGCAATTAGGTTACCTGCGGATGTGGTTAGGTTTTCGTTGTTGATGCTATTTATCACATCGTTAAAGCTCACTTTTGCCGCCATCATTTTATAGATGTCCACGGCAACCTCCACCTCTTTTTCTTGGGCACCTCGAATATCTACTTGTTTGATTTCTTGGAGACCTTCTATCTCATCTTCCAGATATTCCCCAAATTCTTTTAGTCTTTCAATGGGGTAATCTCCGGAGATGTTGATGTTAAGGATGGGCATTTCTTCGGAAAGGCTAAGATCGAATACGTTTGGCTCGACCTTGGCACCGTTAAATGTGGGCCAATCTTCGCCGGCGGTCTTGGAATCTACTTCGTCTTTTACCTTTTGCAGGGCAGCTTCTACGGAGATGTTCTCATCAAACTCAACAATGATCATGGAATAATCCTCCTGCGAGGTAGAGGTGATTTCCACAAGATTGCTTACGGTCTTGAGCTCGTCCTCCAAAGGATCCGTAATCAGTTTTTCGATATCCTCTGCGGTGTTGCCCGGGTAAATGGAACTAATGTAAATCTTGGTTTCCTTTACTTCGGGAAAACTTTCCCTGGGCATACTAAAGTATGCCATACCGCCCAGAATAAGGATAACCAAAATTAGCACATACATTGTGGTCTGGTTATCTATGGCCCATGACGACAGCCCAAATTCCTTGTCTACGCTTTTCTTTTGTTTGCTCATAGTCTGTACTTTGGCAGTCTAGCTATTTTTTATATTCACTTGTTGCCCTTCTTTTACGCTTCTGGCACCTTCGTCTATTATGGCATCACCTTCGTTGATGCCGGAGAGTACTTCTACGTAATCGCCTTGTGTTTTTCCTGTTTTTATGACCACTTTTTTGGCCACTGGATTATTCTCAATGGAATCCGCGGCTACCAACAACACATATTGTTCTCCATCCGCATTTTCGGATAATATACTTTGTGGGATCAAAATGGCATTTTCGCTGGTATAATCGTTGATCATTACACGTGCGGTAAGGTTCGGTTTTATTTTGCCATCGTGACTTGGCACGGGGATTTCTGCGGTAAACGAACGGTTGCTGGGGTTTATAAAATTACCGGTCTGTCTAATTTTTGTGTTAACGCTATCTCCCAGTACCGGGAAATATACTTTTACATCTTTTCCTGGGGTTACGTTTTGCAAATGGCTTTCCGGTACTTCAACTTCGATGTACATATTGGATAGATTTACTATGCGGAATACCTCGGAACCTGGACCTGGGCTTACCACTGTGCCCTGATCTTTGATCACGTCGTCTATAATTCCTGTAAAAGGGGCCCGTATACTGGATTTGCCAACCTGACTTTCCATTTGTTTTACGGCACTTTGTTGCGCTTCGTAATTGGTTTTTGCCTGTAGGTATTGTATTTCGGAACCAATGTTCTGTTCCCACAGTCTTTTTTGGCGTTCAAAAGTGGTTTTGCTCAATTCGGCCTGTGTTCTAAGTTGTGCCAATTGGCTGGATAAGCCTCCATCATCAATAGTGGCCAATAGCTGTCCCTTGGTTACTTTTTGTCCTTCCTTTACATACACTTTGTTCAGTGTTCCGGACATTTCTGGATAAATAAGTACATTTTGCTTGGTCATTACATCTCCTTGTAATTCCAGGTAATGATCAAACCTTTGAGGATGTACTTCTATGGTGGTCACCAATGGTAACTTGGCAGAACCATCCAACAGTGCAATGGCGGAATCCAAGGATTTTAATTGGCTCTCCAACGCATTCTTTTCTATTGAAATTTCGGCATGCTTGGCACGGATTACCTCAACATCTTGGCTGCTAAGTGCTTTCTCCAAAGATTTGTTGCCATTGCCCCCGCATGAAGCCAAAACCGCTGCGGTTAGTGTTATATATATTGCTTTTTTCATGATGGAATGGTTTTCTTTATTATTTGTTTATGATGTTTTCCAATTCGGTCTTTTTGTTGATTACATCGACCATGGATTGTAAATACTCCTGTTGGCTGGAATATAATTGTGTCTGCGCCTGTCTCAGTTCAAAACTGGTGGCCAATCCTTCGGAATATTTTATTTGATTTTTTTTCTCGATACGCTCGGCCAGTTCAAGGTTGTCCTTGGAGGTGCCGTATTGCTCTATGGCAAGGATATAATCACTTTTGGCACTTTCCAATTGTAGACGTATCTGTGCTTGAGCTTCTGTAAATTGTGTTTTGGCCTTGTCCAAGGCAATTTTGGCACGCTGAGTGCCCGCACTTCTTTTAAATGAACTAAAAATGGGAATATTGAGGTCTATCCCTAAAATGGATGATCCGAACCATTGCTGCCCGCTATTTAAAAAATTAAAACTATCGCTAAAAGAGTTTCCGCCATAGTTTACAAAGGCGTTCAATGTGGGCAAGGCATAACTTTTGGCCAATTTTAGCTCCAACTCTCTTTGTTCGTTAAGGTTCTGTGCCATTTTGTAATCTACATTGTTTTCTATATCGAATGGGGTATCGATCAGAGCAAGGTCAATTTGTTTTTGGGTAAGGTCGTCCAAATTCTCGCTCAGTATGGTTGGGGTATCTATCGGGAGTCCCAATACAAGGTTGAGCATTCGGAGTGTTATCTTCTCCATTCGACGGGCATTTTTGAGTTGATTGTCCACGGTGGATAGTGTAATCTGCAATTGATCCACACTTTCTTCGTCACCAAGACCATTTTCATAAATACGTTTGGTTTCGTAGAGGTTTTCCTCCAATGTGGCTTTGTTCCTTTCGGAGATCAATACGCTTTCTTGTGCCAATAGAACGTTGCCATAGGCCTCTACTACCGACTTCCTTACTTCCAGTTCGGTTTTCTCCTTGTTGTTCTGGCTATACTCCAAAAATGTTTTGGTGGCTTGTACTCCTACGATGTATGATCCGTCAAAAATTTGCTGTGTTAAGGTAGCTGTTGCCGACATGGATTGTGCCTGACCAAACACCACTTCTTGAAATGTGCCGGGTTCTCCACCAAAAAACTCGGCGGGAATCTGCGATACGGGTTGTTTTAACTGGTTCTGATAGCTAACGGCACCATTGATCTGGGGAAGTCCTGTAGCAATGGTTTCCCATTTTTGTTTTTGCGCATCCAGGACATCTCTTTCGGCATTCTGGGCACTGTAGTTATGCTCCAATGCATGTGCAATGGCCTGATCCAGGCTAAAGCTTGGCGGTGCATCTTGGGCAGATGCCAGCCAAGACATTATAAATAACAGGCTGAATAACGTTTTTCGCATTTATTCTTTGTTTGAATTGATGATTGAATTGAGTATTTTTCTTCCCTCGGGGGTTACAATGCCCCTTAAGTGATATTCTAAATAGAGGTCTAGTATTTCGGCTTTACTAAATATTTCTGTGGGAAACATGCTGTTGTCCTTGATACTGGTAATGCCCATAAAGTAAATTCTGGAAACAAATTCCACGTTAAGGTTATCTCTATAAATGCCCAGTTCCATGCCACGTTTTACATTGTCGGCTACACAGCGATGGGTGCTTTCGAATTGGATTTCTTTAAGGGCCGAGTGTATTTTTGGGTAATATTTTTGGAGCTGGTACAAGGGTGATGATTTTTCATCTTTTAAATGGGTCATTACAAACCTCTTGATCTCATACAGCTCCTCAATAGGGTTCTTTTGTAAGCTCACGATATCGTCTATGCCACAGACAATAAAATCGGACATGGCCATTGCGGTTTGTTGTACCAGATCGGTTTTGTTTTTGTAATGGGAATAGATCGTTTTTTTGGAAATGCCCATTTCGTGCGCCAAATCGTCCATGGTAACGCTCTTAAACCCTAGGTTTAAGAACATTTCGGTCGCTTTCTGAATTATTTTTTCCCTCATAATCAGGGGCAAAGTTAAACACGGAAACTTTAAAAACAAAAAAAGTTTCCTTGGTTTTACAATTTTTTAACGAGAGGTTGTCTATTTGTTATAATCGGGGTCCTTGCTGGCAATAACCAATGGGCTCAGTTGCGTATTCTTTTTGGAGCTGTCGCTAGCAATATGTCCCAGTCTCCAAAAAAAAGGGCTAAAACGTAACACGTATTTTTTCTTTTCCTTACTCTTCTTTTGTTGTACCATGATTTTCGTTTTTGATTTTTTCTACATAGGCTTTAAAAGCTTCTTCGCCTTCTTCTCTCCAGTATTGATCGTAATGCTTCCATTCATCAAAATCCCTTCTCCATGTTGCACATTTATGCGAAGACCTTAATTTCTTTTTATGGGAGGATTTGCCTTTGCCTTTGCTGCCTCCACCTCCAAAGCCGAACAAAAGTTTAGCCAACACAAAAATGCCCAACGCTTGCCAGTAGGTTACTGTTCCCGCGCCGAACAGGTCGGGCATAAGCCAGTTCCATAAACGCATTAATACATAATTGGCCAAAAGGAAGAGGATTCCTCCAAGAACGATTATTGCCAAAATCTTCACTCCTTTTTTGACATATTTTTCCACCTTTTTTTCTACTTGTTTTTCAAACACTTGATTAGTTTCCATATTCAGGTTCTTTTATTTTTTCTAATTTTTTTGATAGCTCCGACATGGCCCTGTGCCTTCTGGACATTAAAGTGCCTGCCGGTATTCCGGTTCTTTTTGCAATCTGTTTATAATTGTATCCTTCAAAATCTATGGCGATCACAATGTCGCGGTACACGGGTTTAAGGTCTTCCACGGCCTTTTTTAGGGCCTGCTCCATTTCTGTGGAATAACTATTGTCCGCATCTCCGTAGAAAAACTCCGCAAATTCCCTCCATTGCCTGTCGATTTCTTCGCTGGGGAGTTTTTTCTCTTTTTTGCCTCGCATAATATCAATGATCCTGTTCCGTATTGCATTGTAAACAAACCCGCCCACATTGGTTATGGGAATGGCATCCTCGGGCCGGGAAAATATCCGTAGGGCAACATCCTGTACAATATCTTCTGCGTCCTGTTCCGATGTATCCCTGATCTTGGATTTTACATAAGACCGCAACGAACCATACTCCTCGTTAAAAAAGGTGGTTAAATTGTTATGGTTGTCGTTTTTGGCTGCCATTCGGTCAAATCAGGTTGCGCTACATCTATAGAGACGATGAAAAAATTTTCTATTGCAGTATTTCTATATTTTTTTAAATCCTGTTCATGTCAAATGCGTTTACCCTAAACCGGATTTTGGGTTGGGCCTTTGGCCAAAATCAATTTTTTGAGCGTATTTTTGGCCCCATGTCAGATATCGATATCATTAGTAAGTATAGAGAGCAGTTTGTTACGCATCTCCAAGCCAGAACACAAATTACGGACCCACGGAATTTGTACGAACCGATCCAGTATATTCTGGGATTGGGCGGTAAACGATTACGCCCAATACTTGCCCTGATGACGGCCGAAGCATTTGGGGGCAAGGCCGAAAAAGCCATGGATGTTGCTTTGGCCATTGAGATGTTCCATAACTTCTCCTTGGTTCACGATGATATTATGGATGATGCCCCGTTACGACGGGGAAAGACCACGGTGCACGAAAAATGGGATATAAATACTGGAATTCTCTCTGGAGATGCTATGTTGATACTGTCCTATCAGTTTTTTGAGGGCTACCCGGTAAAAACCTATTTCGAGCTCACTAAATTATTCAGCAAAACCGCTTTGGAAGTATGCGAAGGCCAACAATACGATGTTGATTTTGAGACACGGGACGATGTGACCATCCCCGAATACTTAAAAATGATCGAGTATAAAACCTCCGTTTTGGTCGCTGCGGCCATGAAGATGGGGGCAATCGTTGCCGATGCGGACCCAAAGGATGCCGATGCCATTTACGAGTTCGGAAGAAACTTGGGGATCGCTTTTCAGTTACAGGACGATTTTTTGGATGCCTTTGGCAACCCGGAGACCTTTGGAAAACAGATAGGCGGGGATATTATAGAAAACAAGAAGACCTATTTATACCTAAAGGCCCTCCAAGGCGCCACCAAAGATGATAAAGAAGGCTTGTTGCACCTATATTCCATTAAACCTGAGGATTCCTCGACAAAAGTAGAGGCAGTGAAAACCATATTTGAAGAAAGTGGAGCGGTCGAAGAAACCAGGAAGGCCATAAAAAAGTATACACAAATGGCATTCCGTGCATTGGACGAAACCAAACTGCCGGAACAAAGTAAGGCGCTGCTACAGCAATTTGGGGAAAGTTTAATGGAAAGGACCGTTTAAAACAATCGTTTAAACAAAGCTCTTATAAAAGGTAATGGTCGAGGAGCCGTTACGATCTGGAGTTCTTCCCAAATATTGGTTTCATTTTCCAGAAATTTTAGTATTAAGGATGCCTTTCTTCTTTTGAACATGGATTCAAAAATCTCGTGTCCACAATGGTTGTGTTCAAATAAGATATCTAACAGAAGCATGTCGTAAAACAAAAATCTGCTTTTTTGATAAAAACCGGACAAGGGCTCTCCCGATTTCAAATATTCGACCAACTTGGGCACCTGCTTTGCAGTGTTGTAAAAAGTATAGCCCGTACTGGGTTTTGCCCATCCACCAGCAATGCCGATATTAAAAACACGATCGGTGTTGTTTTGATGGAACGGGTAGCAGGTCATGGGAATGCTTCCATATTCCGTTTCTGTTACACGGTAGTCAATATCACCAAAATTATCTTTAATATATGCTTTTATGGCATCCTCATACTCATATTTTTCCAATAGATTGGCGGAGAAAAGTGTGTATTCCAATAAAGCCTCGTTTTTTGAAAAGGGAAGCACGTACATAAATCGGGTATTCCCTTTTTGGAGCACGGAAAAATCCATAAAAGTCGCCTCTTTACTATTAAATACCGACTGTTTGGTTTTAATTTGCCATCCCACAAAATGTTGCTGTAAAACTGGGTATTTCTGTTGTTGTAGTGGAATGGACGGATTATAAAGACTGGAAAATACCGTTTGTCCGCCAAATTTTTGAGAAGAAGTGGTCACTAAGACCTCATGCTCTTGCTCTTCGATCTGTTGCACTTCTTCCTGAACCCAAGTAATGTTGGGGTAGGCTTTTACCTTTGGTAAAAAGTAATTGTAGAAGTCAATACCGCGGAGCATTTTGTATGTGTACGGGGCAATTGAAGTTGATTTTTGAAGCTGCTGCCCGCCCACATGGATTGAATCCCATGTTTTATGGATGAGATGGTCGAATTCACCTTTGCCACGTTCCCAAAAGCACCATGTTCTGTCGTTATTGGATTTGTCCGCTTTGTCCAATACCAAAATGGATTTGGAAGCAAAGAACGCATCTTTGCCCAGGGCATTTGCAAGCAAAAGGCCGGAGGCTCCTGCACCTATAATAATGTAGTCGAAGTGGGGCATGGGTTTAAAGATAACCAAACTTTCTTCACCCTAAAAAACAGTATACCTTAAACCAAAGAACCCACGGATGCCCTGGTTGGGGCCGTAAACATAACTGGGATCAAAAGTAAGGGCATAAGGGTTGTTGGGAGTGGCCACAGCATTACCATTGCCATCAAAAGTGACCTCTTTATCGAATGGGTCGTTGGCCCGTGCAATAATAAACGGATTACCTCGGTTCGGGGTCCAATCCAAAAGATTTTTTATACCTCCATAAAACTCGAAATTGGAAAGACCCTTGTAGGTAAATTGGATGTTCTGAATGCTCCAAGTCGGGGAATATTCATCCCTTGGATCCAACTCCCCCAGTAACGGTAATCGCATAGGGCCATATAAATTCCCTGTATAGTCTACAGTTAAATTGAGCTGGCGAAAACTATAGGTAATGCCCCAAGTAGCGGTAATGCTTTCGGTAAGGATCTGTTGTTGGCTAATGCCGTTTTCTGTGCTGCTGACATCTTGCCACGTTGCACCGGCCATAAGTTTAAGGCCACTTGGTAAAGCGATGTCCAAATTGGCACTGATTCCCTGCGAAACGGATTTGCCATCAAGGTTATCGTATATAATCTGGTTGGGATTGGTTTCGTAGTCGGGTAGGATTA
Source organism: Flagellimonas alginilytica (assembly GCF_042134605.1). Classification (GTDB taxonomy): domain Bacteria; phylum Bacteroidota; class Bacteroidia; order Flavobacteriales; family Flavobacteriaceae; genus Flagellimonas; species Flagellimonas alginolytica. The sequence goes on from NZ_CP169638.1 coordinate 1,760,283, forward strand.
CATTGGAAAACCTGGTGTAGAATGCAGAGGCATCGATTCCCACAAAAGTTCCGTTATTGCTATAAATTTTCTTTAAATAGTTGAGGTTCAGGTTAACGGATCTTTCTGGCTTTAGTTCTTCGGTTATTATAACCTCCCTTGATCCGGTAAGAGCAGCATGATCTTCGGTAAATAGGTTCACAACCCGAAAACCAGTGCCTGCGTTTACACGAAATATATCGTTATCGGAAATCTTCCATTTGTAAGCGGCCCTCGGCGTAAAAATATTTCCATGTCGCCTATCGTAATCATATCGTAATCCAGCCAAAAATGAATGTTTGGGAGCAAACGAGTATTCATCCTGGGCAAAAAGACTGGGAATCCAAATATTATCAGCTTTTATGGTAGCCGGAGTATTGTCATCGTAATAATTGTATCTAACGGCACTGCCGAACAATAGGTCGTGATTTCCGGCAGTATTGTCCCAAGTCAACTGGGCAAAACCTATGCGTTGATCCGCTAAATATTCAGTGTCGCCATATACCGAGTTCTGGTTGTGGTCGTTGTAGGAAAACGATAAAAGAAATTTTTCCTCAACAGGCAACTGATATTTTCCCAAAACTTCCCACCTACGCGTGTAAATACTTTCCCCATAAATTTCGTCGCCGCCTCGGAACTCTGGTGTCCATTGCATTTCGCCGCCCCAGCGATCCTCATAGAAAAAACGTCCGGCTAAAGAAAACAATCGGTTGTTTGCGCGCTTAAAGTTCCATTTTTGAAAGATTGAAATACGATCTTGAAGGGTAACATCTGTAAAATTATCATTGTTGTTATCGATCGGGTTATCATAATTAAAGTAATTAACGCCCAAAAGCAGATCTGTTTTTTTACCGATACCGATTCTGCTTCCAATGTCCAAATTGTACTCGCCCCAGCCTGTGGCAAAGGCATCGGCAAAAAATTCGGGAGCGCTCAAGGCATTTTTTGTGATGATGTTGATCAATCCACCAACCGCTTCACTACCATAAAGTGAGGAAGCTGGGCCTTTTACGATTTCAATTTGCTCAATAAGGGAGTTGGGAATACCTGTTAAACCGTACACAGTACCCAAGCCGCTCACAATGGGCATGCCATCGATAAGCACAAGGGTGTACGGCCCTTCCAATCCGTTTATGTGGATGTCGCCCGTGTTGCATACGTTACAATTGATCTGTGGGCGAACCCCGTTCACATTTTGAAGCGCATCGAACACACTGGCTGTTGGGTTCTTTTTTAAAAAAGTAGGGGAGTAAACCTCTACTGGAACAGGGCTTTCCAATCGGCTAACGGGTTTTAGGGTGCCTGTTACCACAGTTTCTTTAAGATTCTGTGCCGATGCTTCGAGCCGTATGTTGATGGTTTTAGATTCGTTTTGACCCAAACTGATCGTGGTTTCGTAGGGCAAATACCCTAAAGAAGTAACCAGCAATATATAGTCTCCTGGCGGAATAGTTGTAATCTCATATAGGCCGTCAATATCGGTGGCCGTGCCCATTTTGGTTCCCTTGAGTATAATATTCGCCAAAGGTAAAGGTTCGCCGCTATCCGAAACAGTGCCACTTATGGATGCTGTTTGAGAGAATCCTAGCATTCCAAGTAATCCGATTATAAATAAAGTAACGTGTTTGCGCATGGTTTTATGGCTGTATAAATATAAATTTAGACAAAACTAAAAATAGATTTTGTCAAATAAAAATGTATTTTTGAAAAAATATTTTTTTGATGACCCGATCGGAAGAGAATTATATAAAGACCATTTACCATTTGGGAGGGGGAGGATCAAAATCCATCAGCACCAATGCCATTGCCGAACAGATGGATACAAAACCCTCTTCGGTTACCGATATGGCAAAGAAATTGGCCGAAAAAGGTTTGGTGGATTATGTAAAGTATCAAGGAGTGTCCCTCTCCGATTTTGGCATAAAAACGGCCTTGTCCATTATTCGAAAACATCGGTTATGGGAGGTTTTTTTAGTGGAGAAATTGGATTTTACCTGGGACGAGGTACACGAAGTGGCCGAACAATTGGAGCATATTAAAAGCGAAAAGCTCATCGATAAAATAGATGAGCTCTTGGATTTTCCAAAGTATGACCCGCACGGAGACCCAATACCTACCAAAAATGGCGAATTTCAGGAAAGAGACAAGCAATTGTTGAGTGAGTTGCCTGTAGGGGGGCAAGGAGTTTGTGTAGGGGTGAAGGATTCATCCGTACCGTTTCTCAAGTTTTTGGACAAGAACAAAATAGCTTTGGGAAATACAATTCAAGTAGTGGACAAAGAAGATTTTGATAATTCCCTACGTATTCTAATGGATGGGAACGAATTGCGTATATCGCACCAAATAGCATCAAATTTATTTGTAAAAAAGTATAGTTAATGGAAGTTGTAATCGAATACTTTAAAAGCATTGACCCAATTTTGGCGGCCCTTTACGCCACATTGTTCACTTGGGGACTAACAGCTGCCGGAGCGGGTCTTGTTTTTTTGTTTAAAAGCCCAAACAGGGCTTTGATGGATGGAATGTTGGGTTTTACCGGTGGCGTAATGGTCGCAGCCAGTTTTTGGAGCCTTTTGGCACCGGGAATCGAAATGAGCCCTGGCGATGGTTTTATTAAAGTGATTCCCGCAGCTGTGGGCTTTTTAATGGGTGCGCTCTTTATTTTTGGATTGGACAAGGTATTGCCGCATATCCATATTAATTTTAAAATGGATGAAGCCGAAGGTGTGAAGACTCCTTGGCACCGCACCACGCTGTTGGTTTTGGCCATTACATTGCACAATATTCCCGAAGGATTGGCGGTCGGGGTTTTGTTCGGTGGTGTAGCTTCTGGTTTTGACGGCGCTACCATTGGCGGGGCCGTCGCATTGGCACTGGGTATTGGATTGCAAAACTTCCCGGAAGGATTTGCCGTAGCCGTACCCATGCGCAGGCATGGACTTAGCCGAAGAAAAAGTTGGATGTACGGTCAGGCTTCTGCCATAGTGGAACCCATTGCTGGTGTATTGGGGGCTTGGGCGGTATTGACCTTCGAGCCTATCTTGCCCTATGCCCTTGCCTTTGCCGCTGGAGCAATGATCTTTGTGGTCGTGGAAGAGGTTATTCCCGAAACACAACAGGACAAATACACCGATATTGCCACCATGGGCTTTATCGGTGGATTTATAATTATGATGACCTTGGATGTCGGGCTGAGCTGATCGTTACCCACCGATCAAATCAAAAACACCTTTGGTCAAAAACTGATCGGTTTCCGTTAGTCCGGAAGAGTTCAGTTCGGTGTAGCCATCGAATGTATTGCCTTTTTCGATCGGGATACGTTCAAAAACATAGTTTCCATCTTTTTGTTCGATTAAACGGAGTACATAAAAGGTGCCTTCCGACTCGATTACGGCTTCTTCGGGAAGCGATGTATTTTGTGCGGTATCTGTCAAAATCATGGCCTCTACGAACATCCCAGGCAGAAAGTTCGCTTCATCTTCGTTCTCTAAATGACCATGGACCCTAATTGTACGTTTTTCGTTGTCTATGGATTTTCCGACTAAATATACCTTGGCATTGAAAGCTTTTTCCGAAGCCTCAGGAATTCGGAACTGAATCATTTGATCCTTCTTTACCTGTAGAATATCCTTTTCAAAAACGGTAAGTTCCAAATGGACATGGTCGTTATCTATAATCTCCAAGATTTCCGTAGCAGGGGAAACAAAACTTCCTTTGGCCACGTTCATTTTGGTAACACTGCCCGAAATTGGGGCGTAAATAGGAGTTACGGAGGTGATGTTGCCCTGTTCTACCTTGCTGGGCGAAATGTTCAGCATTTGTAATTGCTCTTTTAACCCTCGGTAACGGGCCTTGGCCGTTTCGTAATTGCTCTTGGCCTGAAGGTAATTTTTTTGTGAAGCAATTTTTTCTTCAAAAAGGGTTTGGTTCCTTTCAAATTCTGATTTTAAAAAATCCAATTGATTAAAAACCTCAAGATAATCCTGCTGCATCTGTACAAATTCCTGATTTTCCAAGGTGACCACCAATTGCCCTTTTTTTACTTGGTCTCCGATCAGTAAAGAGGTGGTTTTTACAAAACCGCCCATAAATGCAGTGATACTGGCACGATTCTCCGGGGGAACATCTATTGTTCCGGAAGTCTCCACAATTTTTGGGAACGCTCTTTTTTCCAGTTTTCCCAATGTAAAACCATTGGATTGGAACTGCGCCTGTGTTACCACAATTCCGGATGTCCCCTCTTGTGTTTCGGATTCTGTTTCAGGTTTGTTCTTGTTGCCACATCCCATCAAAAGAAGGAAAGTTACAGTGATTGAAAATATATGTTTCATTGTTATAATGTTATGGTCAAATAATTAATGGCTATTACAGTTTGATTGTATTGGTTAAGGACATCCAAATAGTTGAGTTGGATGTCGTATGCGTTTTCCAAGCTTTGGATGTATTGGAAAAAATCGATTTCCCCATTCTGAAAATTTCCAGTGGCCGCTTTCAGAATTTGGTCGGAAAGTAGGCCGCCCTCTTCTTCGTAGTAGGAGAGTTCCTTGGTTTGCTGTTCCAATTGCCCCAATAAGGTTCTATACCGTTGGTTCATGGCCACGGTAATTTCCGTATTTTCCATCTCCGTTATTTTGGTGCGAATTTTAGAAGACTTTACCCTGCTGCTGTGTCCAAAAAAGAAAATAGGAATACGAACCCCAAATTGGATACCGTAGAGCGATGTTCCCAGATTGTTGTTAGTACCCTGAAAATATTCAAGGCTTAGATCAGGAAGCAACCTGTTTTCCTCCAAGCTTTTTTCTGCATTGCTCATTGCTTGGCGGTTATCCAAAAATGAAGCTTCGGCCGGCATTATTCCTTGTTGGTTGAGCACTTTGAGCTTTTCCGGCTTTTCGGTTAAGATCGATAGCGTATCCCCAGACTGCACCAAGCTCATAATTTGGACATGAGTGGTTAAAATTTCCTGTTTTAACTTGGCGTATGCATTGGCAATCTGTCGTTGTTTTGCTGTGGCAGTGACCTTTTCGAGATAATTGGTCTCGCCTAGTTCAAATCGTCGGTTGGCCGCATGGGCAAATTTTTTGTAGATACTGTCCAAAGTACCATACATTTTAGCTTTTTGTTGCAAGGTTTGATATTCGTAATACGCAGTGCTCAGCGACTGGAAGAGCTGTTTTTTCTTAATTTCGAAAGAAGACTTTTGAAGCTCATGGTTGGTTCTCTGCAATCTATTTTTTGCACCGTACACCGTGGGGAACTCGAACTGTTGCTGTGCCCCAAAAACCCGTAAAGGATTCCCGTTTATGGCAAGGTTGTTTTCGTCGTATTGATAATAAATATCCATTTTGTCGAATTCAAATGCAGTGCCCTTGAGTGCCTCCGTCTGCTCAACCATTAAAGCGCCCGCTTGGATTCCTTTGTTGTTTTCTAAGGAGAGAACCATTAAGTCTTCCAGATTTAACTTGGTTTGCGAAAAACCACTAAAGGAAGAAACAAGTAGGAGAATTGTTAATGCCTTTTTATTAATGCTAAGGTTGTTTTTCATCACACCTAGTTTAGCGTTGTTCACGTAGGCATATAAAACGGGCAGCACTACCAAGGTGAGCAGTGTGGCCGATACCAATCCACCGATAACAACAGTGGCCAAGGGCCTTTGTACCTCCGCACCTGCATTGGTGGAAACTGCCATGGGCAAAAAGCCCAACGCTGCGGCAGATGCCGTAAGTAGAACGGCGCGGAGCCTATCCTTGGTGCCCTGTTTGATCAGCTCTTCCATGGTGTTGAATTTTTTGGATTTCAATTCTTTTAAATGTTCGATCAGTACAATTCCATTCAGGACGGCAATCCCAAAAAGAGCAATAAACCCAACACCGGCAGAAATACTAAAGGGCATGTCCCTAAGCCACAACAATAGTACGCCTCCAACGGCAGCAAGTGGAATGGCCGAGAAAATAAGCAAAGCCTCCTTTACCGATCCAAAGGCAAAATAGAGCATTATAAAAATGAGCAACAATGCGATGGGGACCGCAACCATTAAACGGTCTTTGGCATTTTGCAGGTTTTCGAACTGACCACCATAGGTGATGGTGTACCCAGGAGGTAGGGTAATATATTCATCCACCAACAATCGTATATCGTCCACAACGGATTGTAGGTCACGGTTCCGAACATTTATTCCTACAACGATCCTACGTTTGGTATCGTCCCTTGATATTTTTGCCGCTCCTTTTTGATAAGTGATTTCTGCCAGTTCGTTCAATGGAATTTTTCCGCCCTTGGGAATATCCACATATAGATTTTTTAGGTTGGAAATATCTTGTCGGTCAACGGCATCCAAACGAACCGCCAGGTCGAATTGTCGTTCCCCTTCGAAAACACTGCCCACAATTTTACCTGCAAAGCCCATGGAAATCATTTCGTTGAGATCGGCAATGTTGAGCCCGTGCCTTGCAATTTTGGCGCGATCAAAGGCAACGTTCATCTGTGGCAAGCCTTCAACTTTTTCCACTACAATATCCGATGCGCCTTCTACCTCTTTGATGAGGTCCTTTATCTCATTGGCCTTTCGGTTCAAGGTTTCAAGATTTTGCCCGAAAATTTTAATTGCAATGTCGGCACGTACCCCTGTGATCAGTTCATTGAAACGCATTTCAATAGGTTGGGTAAATTCAACCTCCATGCCGGGAACTACGGACAATGCCTCCTTGAATTTATCTGCCAGTTCGTCTTTAGATGTAGCCGACACCCACTCTTTTTTAGGCTTTAATGTGATAATTACATCACTTTCTTCCATGGACATGGGGTCCGTTGGCACTTCTGCGGCACCAATGCGGCTTACCACCTGCTTTACTTCTGGAAACCGATTTAATAATATTTGTTCAATTTTGGTGGTGGTTTCCACGGTTTTGGCCAAGGAGGTACCTGTTTTTAAAACAGGCTGAATTACAAAATCCCCCTCATCCAAGGTCGGTACAAATTCGCCGCCCATTGAGGAGAACAGTAAAATGGCCCCTATCAATAATGCGGCAGCAACGCCCAATACCAATTTTTTGCTTTTCATGGCCCAATCGATCAAAGGATCGTATATTTTATTAATGAACCGCATAAGTCGCTCGGAAATATTCTTGGGGCTTGCTTTTGAAGGTTTTAAAAACAAGGCCGATGCTACAGGGACATAGGTGAAACAGAGCAAAATGGCTCCCAAAAGGGCAAAGCTAAAAGTCATAGCCATGGGTTTGAACATTTTGCCTTCCACACCACTTAACGAAAGTATGGGGATAAAAACCAAAAGAATGATAAGTTGGCCAAATACAGCTGAGTTCATCATTTTAGAAGCCCCTTCCACTGTAATTTTATCTTTCATGGTCTGACTTTGATCTTTGCCCAATAAGGAAATTTCAGTTTGTTTTTGGGTAATCTGGAATGCAATAAACTCTACGATGATCACTGCGCCGTCTATTATGATTCCAAAATCGATGGCTCCCAGGCTCAATAAGTTGGCATCAACGCCAAAAAGGTTCATTAAGGTAAGAGCGAACAGTAAACAGAGTGGGATTACAGAGGCTACTACCAGACCGGAACGCCAATTGCCCAACAATAAAACCACGACGAAAATCACGATCAAACAGCCTAAAACTAAATTTTCGGTAACGGTGAAGGTTGTTCTTCCAATTAGTTCGCTGCGATCTACTACTGGATTAATGTAAACCCCTTCTGGCAAAGATTTGGATATGGCCGCTACTCTTTCTTTTACGGCCTCGATAACGCGTTTCGAGTCAGCGTCCTTGAGCATCATAATTTGACCAAGCACTTTTTCCCCCTCCCCATTTCCGGTAATCGCGCCAAATCGGGGTGCACTTCCAAATCCTACTTTGGCAATATCCTTAATATAAATTGGGATACTGTTTCGAGTGGTTACCACTATATTTTCAATATCCGAAAGCGTATTTACCAGTCCTTCTCCGCGAACAAAATAGGCTTGGTTCACTTTTTCGATATAGCCACCGCCAGTAACGCTATTGTTCCTCTCCAAAGCGGCGAACACTTCTTTGGCACCAATATTATAAGCGTTGAGTTTTTGTGTTTGTATGGCCACTTCGTATTGTTTAAGGTGGCCTCCCCAAGTATTTACTTCCACTACCCCCGGAATACCGGACAGTTGCCTTTTAACGATCCAATCCTGTATGGTTCTTAATTCGGTGGATGAGTATAGGTCCTTGAACTCGGGCTCCACATCCAAAATGTACTGGTAGATTTCTCCTAATCCCGTAGTGATCGGCCCCATTTCCGGGCTTCCAAAGCCTTCGGGAATTCGATTTGATGCCGATTTTATTTTTTCAGCAATAAGCTGTCTGGGCAAAAAGGTTCCCATGTCGTCATCAAAAACGATGGTCACTACGGATAATCCGAATTTGGATACTGATCGGATTTCTTTTACACCAGGTAAATTGGCCATTTCCAGTTCCACCGGATAGGTTACAAACTGTTCCATATCTTGGGTGGACAAACTTCTGGAAGTTGTAATTACCTGAACTTGGTTATTGGTTACATCGGGAACCGCTCCAATAGGAATTTGTGATAGCGAATATAGACCTACAAGGGCCATGGTCGCCGTAAATAAAAGAACAACAAACTTGTTCCGAATACTAAAATAAATGATTTTTGAAAACATAATTCATAGAAAAAAATAGCATTATTAAAATGGAATAAGGCTGGATAAAAAGTGTTCAGCTATGCTGAAATACTATGAACTATGTGTGCCTTGGTGGCTGGAACGGTCCATCTTCCCATACTTGGAAGTAGGATATTTGATAATGGAAATTGCCTTTTGCAACCAAAGGAATTTCTGAATCGGATGTTATGTAATTATCGGAATCAACAACAAAAACGTGTTGGATCGAGCAATGGGACTGATGTTGAAAAGGCAGTTTGTCATGATCCTTTTGTTCTTCTTTGTGTTTTTCGCTGTGAGATGCCTTAAGTTCTCCGTAGTGTTTGGAAAAAAAGACCATAAAACTGTCACCATATTCCTTGTTGTGGAATTGGTAATGCTCTACCAAATCTCCAAGTTCAACCAAATCCTTTAGATGAATATTGGCTCCTTGGAGCAAGATAAGCAGGGAAACCCCTATGGAAATTAGTTTGTTCATCCGTACTACGTAAAATTACAAAGAATACGCAGTAGGATGAACATAACTTCTTAATTTAGAATAAGTCTCATTTTTAAAAACCATAAAGGACCCTACTTGTTCTCAATGGTTGATAGTTGGTTGTCTTTTAAAAATTGATTGATCTTGGGAAGCTCTTTTTGTAATAGACTGTTCAGCTTGGCCATATGCCCGTCCAATTCTTCAGAAAGTTCATTATACACCACGTAAGCGGCATCGGTAGGTTTGGCATCCCCATTTTCGATACTTCTTTGCAAGGCGTTGAACCGGTTGTTCAGTTTAATCGGGAAATTCAGAGGATCTTGCCCCGATTGGTTTTTGGTTTGGTACAGGTCTTCTTCGATTTTGGTCAAGGAAGCCATAAAATCTTCAGACAGTTTTTTAAATTTTTTACTGGGCACTCCTTTGCCCAAACTGTCCATTTGTTTGCGAATGCTTCTTATTTTGATAACTGCTTCGTTGGCAATGGTGGCTTTTGCAGTGATTTTGGATGCCAATTCAAATTGCTTTTCAAGGTCATCAGCTGTAACACCTTTTAAATTTGGGTCTATTTCAATTTTAAACGGATAGCTTTTGACGACTTCCTCACCTACTTTCATTTGTACGGTATAACTGCCAAGAGGAGCTTTTGGTCCCACTTCTGCCGATGCTCCCCAGATAATTATTCCATCAAAAGTGGTTGGTCCGGGATATCGCAAGTTCCAAGTAAAAGTATTAATACCTTTGGCCGTAGTAGGTTTGGTACTGCTAAAACGGCTCCACCAGGATGATCTCCCACTCTTTTCGTATTTAGGTTGGTTTCCGCCAAAGGTGTCGATTAGTTTGTTATCGGCATCAAAAATGGAGAAAGTCACCGTATCCACTTGTTCTTCCAAGTAATATTGAAAGTTGGCATTATAGATACCGCGTATGGCATTGGTGGGTTTGAACAATACACTTTTTTGATTCTTTAGATCTTCGGAATACTCTCGCAGGGGTTGAATGTCGTCCAAAATCCAGAAACCTCTTCCATGGGAGCCTAAAACAACATCGTTGTCCTTGATTACCAGATCGCGGATGGGGGTGTCCGGCAAGTTTAACTGGAGCGATTGCCATTCTGAGCCATCGTTTATGGAAAAATAAACGCCGTGTTCGGTAGCCAAGAACAAAAGGCCTTCTTTTTGATGGTCTTCTCGAATGGCCCTGGCAAAATGTCCGTCTTTAATGCCTGAAATTATTTTGGTCCAAGTTTTTCCATAATCATGTGTTTTAAAAACGTAAGGGGCACGGTCATCCACTTGGTAACGGTTGGCTGCTACATATAAAGTGCCCGGATTATGGATGGATTCCTCGATAATGCTCACTCTTGAGAATTTGGGCAATTCGGTAGGGGTTATATCTTCCCAGTTTTTGCCGCCGTCTCTCGTAATATGTATTTTACCATCATCGGAACCCGCCCAAATGGTATTTATGTCGTGATTGGATGGGGCCAACGCAAAAACTGTGGCATAAATCTCAGGACCGTTCATGTCCATAGTGATCACACCGCCGGTTTTGCCCAAAGTTTCAGGGTCCGCATAAGTAAGATCTGGACTTATTTTTTCCCAGGTCTGTCCATCGTTGGTGGTTTTCCAAACGTGTTGGGAGCAGGTGTACATTACATTGGGGTCTTTGGGAGCGAACATAATAGGGAAGGTCCATTGCCAACGTTCGGGAAGTGCACTGGCAGGTTCTCCGGAGAAAAATCTTGGATAGACCTGAATATCTCTTATTTGACCATTGCTTCGATCATAGCGGGTCAAAAGAGCACCTTGGCTACCTGCATAAAAAACATCGGGATTTGTTGGGCTTTGTGTAATCCAACCACTTTCTCCGCCACCTACGGCATAATACCAATCTGGGCTTGGGCCTCTGGCCTGCATAAAATCCCAACCATCGCTGGGTATGGCCAAGGTAGAGTTGTCCTGTTGTGCACCAACAACATGGTAGGGAACATCGCTTGTTGCCATAACGTGATAAAACTGCGAGGTAGGATAATCTTGGGCCGTCCATGTTTTTCCGCCGTTTATGCTCACAACACCACCGCCATCGTTTGCATTGATCATTCGGTCGGGATTATTGGGGTCTATCCATAGATCGTGATTGTCTCCATGGGGAGTGGTTATACGCTCGTCAAAGGTTACTCCTCCGTCGGTGGATTTAAAGAATCCAACATTCAATCCATATACAATATCCTTGTCCTTTGGATCGGCGACCAATCTGGAATAGTAAAAGGCACGTTGCCTAAGTTTACGTTCGTTATTGGTCAATTTCCATGTTTTTCCTGCATCATCGGAACGGAAAACACCACCTTCATTGGCTTCTACAATGGCCCAAACCCTGTTGGAATCCACAGGAGAAACCGTAACGCCAATTTTGCCTATAGGCCCGGTCGGCATACCCGGATTTTTGGTAAGATCCGTCCAAGTTTCGCCACCATCAATTGATTTCCATAATTTACAATCGGGACCACCGCCCCACATTTTCCATGCTTTTCGGTATACTTGCCATGTGCTTGCATATAATACATTGGGGGTATTGGGGTCAATAATTAAATCGGCGGCACCTGCCTTATCGCTTACATAAAGAACTTTTTTCCATGTTTTTCCGCCGTTAACAGATTTAAAAACACCACGTTCCTCATTATTTCCATAGGGGTGTCCAAGTGCTGCCACATAAACAATGTCCTCGTTGGTCGGGTCAACTCGTACCCTGGCAATGGCTTGGGTTTCTTCCAGTCCTAAATGTGTCCATGTTTTACCGCCGTCGGTAGTTTTGTAAACGCCATCCCCTTGAGTAATGCTTCCTCTTAGTTGGGTTTCGCCCATTCCTATATATACCACGTCCGGATTGGTTTCGGCCACGGCCACGGCTCCTACCGATGAACTGGTGACATAACCATCGGTAACACATTTCCACGTGTTTCCGCCATCGATTGTTTTCCAAAGTCCGCCTCCAGTGGCTCCAAAATAATATTCGTTGGGCCTGGCCGAGCTTCCAGAGGCGCCCAAGGAGCGTCCTCCTCGGTCGGGACCTATATTTCTCCATTTAAAACCGCTATAAAAGCTAGTGTCAACGGTAGTGGGAGCTGGATTTTGTGAATAGGTGAAAATTGTTGAAAGAAAAAGACAGAGTAGCACCCAACTCTGTAGTGGATTTTTTGGCATTCTCATGTTGTTGAGGTTGGTTTTGATTAGTTAGTATTAGGAACAATTTAATCAATAACAATGAGAAAATAAATCCAAAACAAGCGAATTTTCGAAATAAACAACTCTGGTGTAGTGCGTTATGATGCTTTTCGCCTTATTTAGACTTGCAACTCTTCTAGAATTGTTCCGAAATCGTATTGTAGGTCTTCATGGAGCCCTGGGATTTTTTTGTTTACGTATTCGAGTTGACGGTTATATAAATTTTTTAAAGTAGTGTTTCGTTGGATGGAGGGGCGAAAAGTCTTCAACTTTTCACAGAAGTACAATAAAAGTTCAACTTCGGTAGCTTTGTCTCCCGAATAACGAATGTACTTTTTGATGGTCCGTAGGATCTTGCGAACACTTTTCTTAATGTAGAAATAACTATTGACGTTGATTTCGGCAAACATTTGGTCCACCTCTTCTTTTACCGTTTCAATGTACCCTTCTTCACTATCCGATTCAAATAGTAGGTACGTCAGTAATTCCTTGTTCTCTTTTTTGAACCTGGCCAGACGCAAGCAAAGCTGTGTTATGTCTTCTTGTGATTTAAATTGGAGTTCTTTTTTTAGTTGGGCAATGGTAGCAGCTTTCATAATAAACTATCTTAGATATGAGGCTCCGTTTACATCGATTATGGTTCCAGAGGAATAAGCCGCCTCGGCCGATGCCAAGAACAAAATCGCATGGGCTACTTCCTCCGGTTGCGCCATTCGTTTAAAGGGTGATTCTCGGAGCAAGTTTTCGCGTTCGGCAGCCGTTAAGGTTTCTTTGGCCATTTCGGTTTCGGTAAATCCTGGAGCTACAACCCCAACATAAATGTTGTGCGGCGCCAATTTTTTGGCCAAGGATTGGCTCATGGAATTCAATGCAGCTTTGCTGGCACCATAGGCCGGTTTTGTAGGCTCGCCACGAAAAGCACCTCTAGAGGATACGCTAACAATATGTCCGCCTCCGGTTTTCATCATGGCCTTTGCGCCCCAATAACACAGATTGGCCACGGCAAAAAGGTTGGTCTCAAAAGTTTTTTCCCAGGCATGCGACCAGTGTTCAAAATCTACTTGGTCAATCTCGTGGAAGATGGAAATTCCGGCATTGTTCACCAGAACATCCAACTGACCATATTCTTTTATAAAGTCATCTATTAGTGCTTTGGTCTCTGATTTTTGAGAAATATCTCTTTTGAAAAGTGAATGGCCGTCTCCTGCCAATTCTTGAAGTGTTTGTTGGGCGACAGCATCATTATTCCTATAATTGATGCCTACTTTGGCTCCTTTTTTGGCAAATGCCATAGCTGTGGCTTTTCCGATGCCTCGGGAGGACCCTGTGATCAATACGTGCTTACCTTTAAAATCCATATCGCTATATTGCTTTTCCAAAGATAATAGGAAAGTACGGTCTTGAATGCTAAACGGAATTACATTACTTTTAGAAAATCACAAAACCAGTACCATGCATAAATCACTTTTCTTGCTTTTTTTAGCGCTGTCATTTCAATTTTCATCCGCACAAAAAAAAGAATTTTCCTATCTCGATATTTTTGATCTTCAATATGCGAGCGACCCTCAAATATCTCCGAATGGTGAATGGGTGGTGTACCGAAGAATGGGTTTTGATATTATGAAAGATGGCTCTCGCGGCAATCTTTGGTTGATCCGTTCGGATGGGAGTCAGAACCAAAAACTTACGGCATCGGAAAGTAATGAGAGCAGTCCTAGATGGTCGCCCAGTGGAGATCGGATCGCATTTACCAGCAGTACTGGAGAAGGTTCTGAAATATATATGTACTGGGTAGGTACGGGCAAAGTAGCCAAATTGACCCAATTGCCTTTTGGCCCAAGTTCGTTGACCTGGTCCCCGGATGGAAAACAATTGGCTTTTTCCATGAACGTTCCGCAAGCACCCCCGGTAATTGCTAAAATACCATCCAAGCCAAAAGGCGCAAAATGGCAAAAAGCTCCGAGAATTACCGATCGCTTGTACCACGAAGCGGATGGGCGAGGATATATCGCCCCTGGGTTCAACCATATTTTTACAATTCCTGCCAATGGCGGGGCGGCACGCCAAATAACTTCTGGTGATTGGCACCATAGAGGTACTTTGTCCTGGGCCAAAGATGGTTCCAAAATCTACTTTTCCGCCAATAGGGTAGAGGATTGGGAGTATCGATTCCGTAACAGCGAGATATATTCTGTTGATGTGGAAACAGGCAATATTGTTGCCCTTACCGATCGTAACGGACCGGATTCCAACCCGCAGGTTTCTCCCGATGGAAAACTTATCGCTTATGTGGGTTATGAGGATAGGGTGCAGGCCCATCAAACATACAAATTACATGTAATGAATATTGATGGGAGTGCACAACGTGTTATTTCGGAAGACTTGGACCGATCCGTGTCGAACATCCAATGGAACGAAAAAGGAGATGGAATATATGTATCCTATGATGACAAAGGAAATGGTAAAGTGGGATTGATATCCCTCAAAGGAAAAATTACAAAATTAGCCGACAATCTGGGCGGCACAAGTTTGGGAAGGCCATATTCCGGTGGTTCGTACAGTGTTTCCAACAAGGGCACCATAGTTTTTACACAGACCAGACCAAATTACCCGGCAGATTTGGCCATTCTGGGACCAAAAGCAAAAAACGCTGAAAGAATAACCAACCTGAACAAAGCACTGCTCAGCTATAGAAATTTGGGCAAGGTGGAGGAGGTTTGGTATAAATCGTCCGTAGATGGGCGGGATATTCAAGGGTGGATTGTTTACCCACCCAATTACGACGCCAATAAAAAGTATCCTTTTATGGTGGAAAACCATGGAGGTCCCATTGCCAATTATGGTGATAGATTTTCCATTGAAATGCAATTGTATGCCGCTGCCGGATATGTGGTTTTCTATCCAAACCCGAGAGGTAGCACAAGTTATGGAGAGGAGTTTGCCAATTTGCTCTATAACAATTACCCCGGCGAGGATTATAATGATGTAATGGACGGAGTGGACCATTGCATTGAAAAAGGTGTGGCCCACGAAGATCAGTTGTTTGTGACCGGAGGTAGTGCGGGAGGAATAATGTCAGCTTGGATGATCGGCAAAAACAATCGTTTTGAGGCAGCCGTGGTGGCCAAACCGGTTATGAACTGGATCAGTAAAACTTTGACGGCCGACAATTATTTTTATTATGCCGAAAATAGATATCCAGGGCAACCTTGGGAAAATTTTGAAGGGTATTGGAAATTTTCACCTATTTCGCTCGTTGGTAATGTACAGACACCCACTATGGTGATGGTCGGGATGAACGATTTGCGAACACCTCCGAGCGAGGCCAAGCAGTTGTATCATGCCCTTAAACTAAGAAAAATAGAGACTGTTTTGGTGGAGATTCCCGGAGCCAGCCATGGCATAGCCAACAAACCGAGCAATTTAATGACCAAAGTGGCCCATACTATTGCATGGTTTGATAAGTACAGAACAGATATTAAAAATGAATAAGAAAAGAAGACATTGGCTTTGGAACCTGCTTATTGTTTTTACAGTGATCATCTGTTTAATCACCTTTGTGGCCCATTACAAGAAC